>NZ_CP102931.1:5476500-5783000 GCF_024734665.1 Variovorax paradoxus | reverse complement strand
ACTCGGCCACCGGCACCGCGTTGCCGGGCGAGGGCCAGTGGATCAGCGTGAGGTCGACATGGTCTGTGCGCAGCTTGGCGAGGCTGTCTTTCAGGCTGGGCACCAGCTTGTCTTTGGCGTAGTTGTCGGTCCAGATCTTGGTGGTGATGAAGAGGCTGCTGCGGGCCACACCGCTTTCGGCAATGGCCTGGCCCACCTCGGCTTCGTTGCCGTAGATCTGCGCTGTGTCGATGGTGCGGTAGCCCACGTCGAGGCCGTTCTTCACCGAGTCGATGACCACCTGGCCCTTCAGGCGGAAGGTGCCGAGGCCGAAGGCGGGAATGGTGTTGTTGTTCGTGTTCATGATGTGTGTTGTCCTTGTGCGTTGAAAAGAGAAGAAGGCGAAGTTCAGTGACCGACCGGCACCGGCCCCGAAGCGCGAACCGGAATGCCGGCACGCCGATCAAGCGAGCCGCTCCACTGCGTGAGGGCCAGCGACACCAGCACGACGAGTGCGCCAATCCACGGCGTGTGCATCAGCCCGAGGTGCGTCACGATCAGCCCACCGACCCATGCTGCGCCGGCAATGCCCAGGTTGAAGGCCGCGATGTTCAGGCCCGAGGCCACGTCGACCGCCTGCGGCGTGAAGCGTTCGGCCTGCTTCACCACGTACACCTGCAGCCCTGGCACGTTGCCGAAAGCCACCGCGCCCCACAGCAGCACCGCCAGCAGAGCCAGCCACTTGTGCGGCGCCGCGAAGTTGAACACCAGCAGCACCGCGGCCAGCAGCGCGAAGATGATCTTCAGCGCCGGAATCGGGCCCATGCGGTCGGCCAGCTTGCCGCCCCAGATGTTGCCCACCGCCACCGAGATGCCGTACACCAGCATCACCCAACCCACCGCGCCGGCGCTGAAGCCAGACACGTCGGTGAGGATCGGCGCGAGAAACGTGAACGGAATGAACGAGCCGCCATAGCCGATGGCCGTCTTCGCATACACCAGCAACAGGCGCGGCTCGGCCAGCACTTTGGCTTGCTGCGCCAGCGAGGCCGGCGGCGTGTGGCGGATGTTGCTGGGCACAAAGATCCAGCTGCCGATGAAGGCGATAACGCCCAGCGCCGACACCGCCAGGAAAGTCTCGCGCCAGCCGAAGTGCTGCCCGATGAACGTGCCCAGCGGCACGCCCGTGACCAGCGCCACCGTGAGGCCCGTGAACATGATCGCGATGGCGCTCGCCGCCTTTTCCTTCGGCACCAGGCCGGTGGCAATCGTCGAGCCAATGGAGAAGAACACCCCGTGCGCCAGCCCCGTGAGCACGCGGGCGGCAATCAGCGATTCATAGCTCGGCGCCTTCCACGCCAGCAGATTGCCGACCGTGAACAGCGCCATCAGCCCAAGCAGCAGCGCCTTGCGCGGCAGCTTGCCCGTGAGGGCCGTGAGCACCGGCGCGCCAATGGCGACGCCCAGCGCATAGAGGCTGACCAGCAGGCCGGCCGAGGGAAGGCCGATGCCGAGGTCGGCGGCCACAGTGGGAATGAGGCCAACGATGACGAACTCGGTCGTCCCGATGGCGAAGGCGCTGAGGGTCAGCGCGAGCAAGGCGATTGGCATGAGAGCACTCCTTCTTGGATGTAGGGAGTGTCTTGCGGTTACCTTTGCGGATAAATGGGGTATGGGGCAGAAGATAGTTGCTTTCAAAGCAAAAATCCTTGGAGAACTCTGCCTTCTAGCCTAAGAGGACTCCCTTCCCGAGCTGCGTCGAGCCGGCCTCCAGTCGATCTATCTCGTCTCGTGCTCTCCGGAGCGGTTGTTGCAAAAACTTAACTTATAAGTTAAGATTGCCTCGTGCCTATCCTCAAACCCATAAACATCAAAGACGTGCTTCAGCATGCGGGTGTGGATATTCACGCGGTGTTGGGAGCGTCAACATCTCCCAACGCCCCTCACTGGACTTTGACGACCCCGATTGGAGATGCGAAAGAAACCCTGAGCGGCACGAAGTTCTATCGCTCGATCAGCGAGTATGTGGACGACGAAGATAAGCGCATAGCTTTCGCTACCTCGATGATGGGAATTACCGCTGCCGCCGCGCAACAGAACTATCAAGCGGTTCTGAAAGGCTCTTACGTCCAAGTCAAAGTTGCTCATGAATTCAAATACGGCGGTAGTAACCACAAGTTGTGGGAGCTCAAGCCCAATAACAAAGATCGTGTTTACTTTTTCACACATCCAGTCGCCATTCAAACCGGAACACAACCTGTCATTTCAATGTTGCTTGCCCACCACAAAAAGGATCAGACCACTCCGAAAGAAGTCTCGAAGTATTGTGAAACGTTGATGAAGTCCTATCTAGATCCCACCGCCAAGACTGAGATATTGAAGGAATGACCATGAAGCTCACCAACACTGAAATTCACAAAAAAATCGAGAAGAATAAGAAGCTTTTTACTGCTATTCGTCGTGCTGATATTGCCCTTCAAATTCGAAATCAAATGGTTGAGAAGGGCATTCGAAATGTTGATCTTGCGGAGCGCCTGGGTGTTTCAGAGGCCAATATTTCGCGTTGGCTGCGCGGAAATCAAAACGTCAGTATTGACGCTTTGTATATGCTTGCTGATGCGATTGAAGAAAAGCTGAGTATTTTTATTGGCGACCGATCGGCGGTCGCGCGGGGCGCCAACGAAAAGAAAAGAGACTGCATTTGGGAGGATGAAGGTTCTGTTAATGAATCTCATGAAAATGTGGTAAGCATGTCCATATATCGCGGATATAAGGAATTGACTGGCATCAACTCTAGAGCGAAATTTAGGCCTGCCCTAAGTACTCATAATATTGTTTCGACTGGAGGATTCGATGAGCGCGCAATTGCTACTGCTTGATCGACTTGAGTTCTCAACAATCAAGATTGAAGTTGCAAAGAATGAAAAATTTGAGATGGGCGCTGATTTCCCGCAGCTTGACTTTGATTTTGAGAAGACCGTATTTCTGACGAGGTCGAAGCTTTCATATCCTCAAGAGGAGGCTGAAGATCCTCGGCACTTTGCCCTTCAATATGGAATAAAGGTTGATAAGGGCGAGCAAGAAGAAGCAAAAACTCCTTACTTCATTGAGGTTGAGGTAATCGGTTATTTTCGATACACGGGGGGTGATGAGTTTTTGGGGGAAGATCGTTTTCGTGCTGTTCGTTTTAGCGGATATCAGATTTTGTATGGCTCGATAAGAGAGATGGTCTGTAATCTTACGGCTCGGGCTCGGCATGGGATGTGGCAATTGCCTGCAAGGCACTTTCAAGGTGTTGCCAAAACTCGGGCCGCTGAAGATGAGGTGCAACGGCTCGAATATCTTAAGTCGAAAAATATCGAATCCGAGATGACTCCGCCTGGAGTTGAATTGAAGCCTGCTGCCAAGAAAAGGCGATCCAAAAAGAAAGAGAGTGAATGATGGAGCAATATTTTTCTATCGATTGGCGAATATTTGTCTATTGATGGAGAAAATTTATGGCTGAAGTTACCTATCCGTGCTATTGGATGAGAAAAGATGTGCGTGGTGAGTGGCGTTGGACGTATTATGCGAGAAATGCGGAGCCTATCGCAGTGAGTAGCGAAAGCTACAAGCGGCGTGAAGATTGCTCGCATTCGATTAGCCTTTTGAAGGCATCGAGCACTCACGCAGTCTTTGTTTCCGAATGATTGTTAAGCAATAGCCTGCGCGGCGCAACTTCTGTTGCGTCGCGCAGCTATTTATCTACTGCGCGTGTTTCTTTGGTAGAGGATTCCGGACTTTGCTGTTGGAATGGCAAATTCACGAAGTTGCTTTTAACCTTTCGCGGTTTATCTTGACTTGAGAGAACTGTCTTCAAGCGCAAGACGTGATAAATACGTTCCGCGTGTTCTCAAGGTGCTAGTGCGAGGCCGAAAAACCGATCTCGGTCCGTCGACTTCGGATTCTTAGCACAGGCCGCGACTAGATATACTTCTCTCTCGCGCAAAAAACGCGACCGGGTTTGGAAGCCCGTCTGAACTCTCTGCGACAAAAGCCGCAGATACCGCACATGGTCTGCGGCTTTTTCGTTCGTGCGCCATTTTTGGCGGCTCGGACGGGAGGGCGCGAGCCCTGCCGGCTTTCGCAAGAGGGTTCCCGGTCTTCCAACCCGTTCGAGCTGCCGCCCCCGTTTGGAAGCGGGTGCGTCGGCTGTAGCAATCCGAACCCGATTGGAGGCCTCTATGGCTGAAACTGCATCCGCACCAGCGCAATCTAGCGCCCGTTCCACTTCCCCAGATCCCGCGTCGCCCAACCTCGACGACCTCGCTCTCCAAGCCTGCGACGACGCCGACACCCTCAACGACGTGATGCGCGCCTACAGCGCACTCAAAAAGCTCGTCGACACCAGCGCCCTGAACGACAGCGAGGTGCTCACCCCCAGTCGCACCGAACTGAGCGCCTTGCTGGGCGTGCTCAACGACGCGCTGCTGCTCCGCATCGATACCGTCAATGGCGCCACCAGCGCAGTGCGCGAAGCGCTGCGACAGAACATCGGCAGCACCCAATAGCCCCGGCCGTGCGCCCCGACAACGGGCACGCGCCAACCGGCTACGCTGCGCATCGCGCTTTTCTTCTGCTCCCCACAACAAAACCGATGCCAGCTTCGCCCGTCGCCGACAACAAGCCCGAGGCCATTCCCACCGCCGTCTGGGCCCGTCTGCGCGACATGGTCGCGGCGCGAACCCCTGCGGACGGCCGCACCGATGCGCTGTATCCGGGGCTGCGCTGCTACCGGTTCTCGCGCCCGGTGCGTTACGAGAAGACCCAGCGCCTCACGCCGGGCGTGGTGGTGGTCTTGCAGGGTCGCAAGACCGCGCACCTCGGCGACCGCCGGTCGCTCGACTACGGCGCCACGCAGTGCCTGGTGCTCGGGGCCGAGGTGGCGTGCCTCGGCACGGTCGTCGGGGCGAGCGCCGAGCATCCGTACCTCGCGATTCATCTCGACTTGCCGCCCGACATGCTGGTCAAGTCTTTTGTCGCGCTGGCGGAAAGCGGCACGCTGGCCGAGCCCGCCCGTGTGACCGAGAACTTCACGGCCGCGGTGGGGCCGGAGGTGGTCGAGGCTTTTGCCCGCCTGCTGCTGGCGGCCGACGACCCGGTGGACCGCCGCACGCTCGCGCCGCTGGCGGTTGAAGAAATCGTGCTGCGGCTGCTGCGCTCCGAGGCCGCGGCCGCCATTCGCAGCGCGGGCGCCGTTACCAAGGCCGGTGCACGCATACAGACGGCCATCGCCTTCATGCGCCGCCATCTGGGCCTGCCACTGTCGGTGGCCGAGATTGCCAGCCACGTGCACATGAGCCCTTCGCACTTTGCACACAGTTTTCGCGAGGTGGCCGGGGTCACGCCGATGCGCTGCATTCGCGACCTGCGCCTGGAAGAGGCGCGCATGCTGATGCTGGGCGCGGGGCTGCGGCCCGGCGATGCGGCCGCGAAGGTGGGCTTCGAGAGCGCGGCGCATTTCAATCGCGCGTTTCGCAGGCGCTTCGAGGCAACGCCTGCCGAGTACGTGCGGCGCGTTCAGTCGGGCTGATTGATTGACTGATTGACTGACTGATGTGGGGCGGCTGCGTCTTTCGCAGCCATGGTCAATTTCTTCGCAGCTTCGCGCCTTGGCGCGGGGGAGGGCGCTGGCTAACCTGCCGTCTGCCTTTTTCTTCAAGCCAACGACAAAGAAATTCTCATGAGCCCGATCAACGTCATCATCACTTTCGAAGCCAAGCCCGAGCGCGCATCCGCGTTCGCCGAACTCATGCAGCAGGTCAAGCAGTCGCTGCCATCGGCGGATGGATGCCGTGGCGTGCAGTTGTTCGGGCACGGCGACAACGACTGCGTGTTCACGCTGGTCGAGTCGTGGGAGTCACGCAGCCACCATCAGGCTCATATTGCGGGCGTGGTGTCGTCCGGCGCTTGGGACACGATGGCGGCTGAACTGGCTGGGCCGCCAGTCAGCAGCTATTGCAACGAGCTCTGATGCTGCGCGCTGGGGCTCGGGCGAGCAATCAGGCGGTCGGTGCGCCTGCCTCCCCCAGCAGCCAATCCCGAAACGCCACGACCCGCGCGTCCTCTTCGCTCCCTTGCGGATACACCAGGTAATACGCATACGGCGCCGCCATGCGCACGCCGACGTCGAACAGCCGCACCAGCCGCCCCTGCGCCAGGTCGCCCGCAATCATGTCCAGGTCGGCCAGCCCGACCGCGCCGCTTTCGACCACGGCTTGCACCACGAAGCTCGAATCGGCAAAGCCCACGCACCGGCTGTCGTCGAAGTTGTCGTCGACGCCGGCCGCGGCCATCCACATGCGCCAGTTGGGCCAGGTCATGGTGTCGGTCTTCCAGTCGACGTAGCAGAGCGTGTGGTGCAACAGGTCGCGCGGCTCGTTCAGCGGCGGCCCGGTCTCGATGAGCCTGGGGCTGCACACGGGCACGATGAGGGTGTCGAACAGCCGGTCGGCGCGCGCACCCTCATAGCTGCCGGTGCCGAAGCGGATGGCAATGTCGATGTCGTCGGCCTCGAAGTCGCGCAGTGTGTCGGTGATGTCGAAGGTCAGCTCCAGCCCCGGGTTGGCGGCCCTGAACTGCGGCAGCCTCGGCAGCAGCCAGTTGGTGGCAAAGCGCGCGCTCAATGACACGCGCAGGTGCGCCGCATTGCGCGTGAGCTTGCGGGCGCGGCCTGCGGCGCGGTGCAGGGTGTCTAGCGCGTCGGCAGTCGCCTCGAACAGCACGGCGCCGGCCGGCGTGAGCTGAATGCTGCGGCTGGTGCGCGTGAAGAGCACCACGCCCAGCTGGTCTTCTATTTCCTTGATCTGGTAGCTCACGGCCACGGGCGTGAGCCCCACCTCGTCGGCCGCGCGCGTGAAGTTCAGGTGCCGCGCGGCTGCCTCGAAGGTTCGCAGGGCGCGTGTGCCCGGCAGCATGCGGTTCATCGGCGTCGTCGTCGTCGTCAGTGCCATCGATCTTCAAGCTCCATTTGATGGTTCGTTGAGAACTACTAGTTTTTCAAGACGCGCGCGGCGCGTGACGATCGAACCAATCAAAGAACCCATGGATTGATTGGAGCAATTGAAGAATGTCTGCCAGCTTGAACCCGTGCGACGCGCGCCCTGACGATGAAGGCGCTGTTGTTGCCGCCGCGACGGAGAGAACAAAAGACCCCCTGCATTGGCCCGCGCGCATGTGGATTGCGCTGCTCATCTTCAGCGGCGTGATTCTGCTCGATGGGCTCGACATCTCGATGATTGCGGTGGCAATCCCCGAGATCCAGCACGCCTTCGGCATTGGCGCGGCCACGGCGCAGTGGCTGGTCAGCGCGTACATCCTGGCCTTTGGCGGCTTTCTGCTGCTGGGTGGGCGCTGTGCTGACTTGTTCGGCCGCAGGCGCGTGCTGGTGGCCGGGCTCGCGGTGTTCGCACTGGTGTCGGTGGGCGGCGCCTTTGCCACTGATGCGGGGCTGCTGATCGTCTCGCGCTTCGTCAAAGGCATGGCCGCGGGCTTCACCGGGCCGGCCGCGATGTCGCTGCTGACCACCACTTTTGCCGAAGGGCCGGCGCGCAACAAGGCCTTCGGCATCTTCAACCTGTTCGAGGCCTCGGGGTACTCGTCGGGCCTGCTCATCGGCGGGCTGCTGGCGGCGCTGAACTGGCGCTACATCTTCGTGCTGCCGATCCCGGTCGCCGTGCTGCTGTTGCTGGCCGCGCTGCGCTACCTGCCGCCCGATCCGCCGCGCATCAAGGGACAGCAGCGGCTCGACATCGGCGGCGCCGTCACGCTGGTGGCGGGCATGCTGCTGATGGTGTTCACCGTGGTGTCGGCGGAAGAGGCGGGCTGGGCCTCGCTGCGCACGGTCGGCGGGTTCGTGCTGGCCGTGGCGCTACTGGCGGCCTTTGTTGCCATCGAGCGCACGGTGAAAGAGCCGCTGGTGCGGCTGGGCATCTTCCGCAACCGTGGGCTGGTGGCGGCCAATGTAGGCGCCGCGCTGCTGTACGGCGGCGCGATGGGCTTTCAGTTTTTGATTGCGCTGTATCTGCAGAACATCCAGGGCTGGAAGCCGTGGCAGATGACGCTGGTGCTGCTGCCTGCGGGGCTGATGGTGGTGGTTATCGGTCCGAAGATCGGCGCGCTGATCAGCCGCTTTGGCGTGACGCGCGTGTTGATGGTCGGGCTGGTGGCGTTTGTGCCGTGCTATCTGCTGATGCTGCGCATCGGGCCTGAGCCTGATTTGTGGGGCGTGTTGCTGCCGGCTTCGGTGCTGTGGGGCGTGGGGTTTGCGCTGAGCATTTCGGCGCTGATGGTGGCCGGAACGAACGGTGTGGCCGACCATGAGCAAGGGCTGGCGGCTGGGCTGCTGAACAGTTCGCTGCAGGTGGGTGGGGCTTGTGGGCTGGCGGTGTTGACTGCGGCGATTGCGCCTGGGACGGAGCTGGCGATGCTTTATCCGGGGGTGGGGGTGATATTGGGATTTGCTGTGCTGACGTTGTTGGCGCAGTTGATACGGAGGAGGGGGTGACGTATCTCTGGTGCCAGCGCTACGCACCGTGGATCGCCGTCATGACCCAGAAGGTCACCCACAGCGCGCCCACCCCCAGCAGGCACATCCCCATCAGAAAGGCGGCCAGATAGCCGATTCGGTGCCAGAGCCGGGGAGCGCTCGGAACGAAGCGCCAGTAGATCCAGACTGCCCAGACTAAGAGAGTCGTGGCAGTAATCGGAGCGATGTTGTCAGTGATCGACTGGAACTTGTGCTGGTCCACTGCTCCAACGGCCACAAATACTGCTGGCATCGTGAGGAACCATGCCAGTACGCTCAGGCACCCGAGAGCGGTGCGCCGATGGTTGTTCATTCCTTCGTCATTGCGGAACACGTGGCTTGTGGAGATGGGCGCTCATCTGACATGAACACTCATGCGGACTGGCAGGAAGAAAGTCGAGTTGCACGGCTCTGACGCCTTGGCTCTTCTCCAACTGTTTCAGATATGCAGAAGCGGGCTTTTTGACATAGCCCTGGTCCGGCAGATAAATCTTCGTCTCATCGAATTGCAGGTTTTCCCGGAGAACGCGCGCAACATTGCGTGCCCGTTCTATTGCCAAGCTGTTCGGAGCCTGTTCGCCAGGTTCTGCGGAGGCGCTGACGTCGATGGATTCATGGTTCGGATATCTCGCGCGCAGGTCGGCCATCCAATTGGCCAGCCCAGACACTTGTGCTGCGGATACGGTCGCGGAGTCGCGATCGAAGTACACACCAATGACCTTCATCGGACTGCAGGCCTGCGCGGTCGGCGTAGCCATCAAGACGAGAGATGCCAGCAGGGAGCCAAGCACAACGGAAAGTCTTTGGTCTTGCATGATGAGCAATGTCCTCGTGCTACCGCTTGAAACCGGAAATCGGGACCGGATTGCAGTCCGGTAGCTTCAGCCCTTCGACGTCGGGATAGAGCTGGAGCGAGGCGAAATCGTTGCTGTCACCCAGGCCATTCATGGGTGACCTATACCCACGAGCGACGGTCGTAATCGGAAGGTCGGTCTTCAACAACATGCGCAGCGCTCTCGCCGTATTGGCTGCACGCTGTTCAGCCAACGCCTTTGCCTCCTGGGGCGCCGCGCTGGATGCCCCGACCTCGATCGACGCGCGCGTGTACATGGAGAAAGTTGCATATGAGCGGTTCAGCCATTCGGAAAGCTTGATGACCTGCGATCGATCCAGTGCCGCCGAGTCGCCCTCGAAACTCAGCTGGGTCTGCACGATGTAGCTGCATGCTGATGCTTGACAGACAGTCAGAGCCAGCGACAGCAGAGCGATGTATTTAGCCTTCATAGGGTTCATCCCATACGACGTAGCCAGTGATGCTGTCGGCGTTGGACTTCACGCCGTCAGGAGTAGTTTTTACTGCGTTCAAGGAGTCGCGAAGGTTCTTGAAGGTGTCCAGGCTGTCGAAGGTATCGTTGAAATGTGTCACCTCATGTATGAGGGTAGATAGCTGCGAATCGGAATCTCCAGAGGTACGCCGCAGGTCGCAGAAGTCAATATGAATCGCGATAGTGCGCGATTGGATATCGGGTTTGCAGACGGCGGCGACAGCTCCCCTTGGTGAGTCGATAGTGCATCCCACATGCCGCAGCGCCGTCGATGAATAGCGCACAAAGTTCTTCCCCTCCAAACCACGCAGTACCCGCTCGCAAGCTGCGAGACCGTTCTGTAGGTAGTCCCTGGTGGATGAGTCGTTGTTGCCAAACCATTGGGCGACGCGAGCCTGGTCTGTGCTATTCCAACGCCGAAGTTCCGGAAGGCGCTTCTTCGCGATCAGTTCGACGGCTCTATCGCGAATCTTCATCATCCGATCGGAGAACACCTTGTTTGTCATGTTCGGGCAGATGTTCTCTGTCTGTTCGGCCTCAGGTGGATGCGTGACACGATCATCGACGACCTGCTTGAAGGCTGCCATTTCCAAGCCGGAAGCTGTGGTCGCCAGAACGCCCAGCGCTGCCATGCTCGGCATGATTCCAGCCGCATGCCAGTCCTCATCGTCATATTCCGTCGATTGCTGCAGCCTGGAGAGCAGGGGCTGTGGCATCGGACAGTGACACACCACCACGTCGCCCTCCAACGCTACCTCCGATATGAACTGCGGACGTCTTGGCCCTCCTGCCTTCGCGATGATGCCAACGCTGTTGCACCCTTCGCAGTAGGCCCTGCCGCCGATCAATGCGGCTCGGTGGCCGAACAAATCGAGCATCGGGCCTTCGTAGGGCAGCACCCTCCCACCAGAAGCCGGCGGATCGCCGACCACGAGAAATTTACGCATCATCCTGAAAGCTCCCTGTTGTGTCCGGGAGTTGTAGGAGGAAGCGCGTGTTGACACTGTGGCCTAGTGTCAACCGGCTAGAAATTTTTCACGCCGACTGTAGTTTTCGATTTTTGAAGAGACACGGTGTGCGCCAAAGAAAGCCGACAGCGTTGCAAGCTACGTCGCTTTGGGAGTCAGCTATGCGAGTTAGACCGTCAATCTTCTTCTTGCTCATCGGCATGTTGGCAGCGAGTACCACCCAGGCGTGTTCTCGCGCATTTGCCATCGACCTCGACTTTGCACCTGCATCTGCCACCCTCGAGAAGTCGGAAGTGGTGAGGCTGGTTGGCTGGCTTGATAGGTGGCGGAAGGAGTTCCCGCGACTGGAGAGCGTCAGGGTCGATGGGATCGCTCCTGCGAATGCCAAGGGAGCCAAGGCGCTTGCGCATCGCAGGGCCGTGGAAACGGAACGTGCGCTCCGGATGCTTCTTGATGAAGTGCCGATTCACGCCACCTCTCATCTCAGCTCGCCTTCATCGACATTCAAAGGCGGGAACTATGCGGCGATCGATCTCGTTCCCTTTCAGGCCGACCTTCCTGATTGCAGCCCAGTCCCGATCCCAGGTTTCAAGCGCTGAAAGCGCAAAGTCAACGCTCCAAGCCATCCGGGAGGCTTGGATTGCATCCCACGCCAAACAGGAGGGCAGTCTCCATCACCGGGGTGCCGGTGGCTTGTAGAGCGGATCATCCCTTTGGCAAGGGCATTCATGCGGGCAGGCAGGCAGAAATTCGAGATCCACGCCGATCACGCCCTGCTTCTTCTCTCCCCTCCAGTTCGTTACTGAAGACGGAGCGACCACGTGAGCGCGCTCGGGGAGACGGAGCTTTGCCTCTTCGAGTCCAAGGTTGTCCCGGAGAACGCGAGCAACGTTGTGTGCTCGCTCCATCCCCAGGCTATCAGGCGAATGCTCTCCGGGCTCGGTAGACGCATGGAGGGTGATGGACCCGTGGTTCGGATACCTCACCCGAAGATCGGCCATCCAGTTCGCCAAGCTCGAGACCTGCGCTGCGGACACCGCGGCGGAGTTTCGCTCGAAGTAAACGTACGCGACTTTGATCGGGCGACATGCATAAGCGGATGGGGCGACCAACATTGCGAGGACTGCAGCCAAATGCCAGGCAGTCCGCCAGACAGTTGGTTGGCTCCTTCTCACGTGGCGCCTGCGATGCGGGCCGCGAATTTCTCGATCCATTCAATACACCCAGAGTTGATGACCCAGGAGGTGTACGTGGTCGAGCGAGTAAGCACTGTTGTCTATCGTTAAACGCCCGTTCGTATTTCACGGTGCGACGCACATTCGATTCAAGGCTCGTTGCTCGCAAGAAAAATTTTTCGCACCCCCTGCATCCAAACCCACCCCTGGCGTGTAGACCCTCCAGCAGCGAGGAGCTGCTGCCCATCTACAACCCAGGAGTATTTCCATGCACACCTCCCGTCCCACCCGCTCGCTTGCCGTTCTCGGCACCGTCTCCGCCGCTGCCGCCGTACTCACCGCCTGCGGCTCGATGTCTTCAGGCCCCACCTTCAACCAGTCCAGCCTGCCGCCGACCATCCAGGTGCCGGCCGGCAACAAGATCGCCATGGAAACCGTCGGCAAGGGCGACATCACCTACGAATGCCGCGACAAGGCCAACACCCCCGGCCAGACCGAATGGGTGTTCGTCGGCCCCGACGCCAAGCTGTGGGACCGCGGCGGCAAGCAGGTCGGCAAGTACTACGGCCCGCCGGCCACGTGGGAGTCGAACGACGGCTCCAAGCTCACGGCCACTCAGCTGGCTGTCGCACCCTCGGGGCCGACCAGCCTGCCGTTCCAGCTCGTGAAGGCCAATCCGGCCGTGGGCTCGGGCGCGATGACTGGCGTGACCTACATCCAGCGCGTGGCGCTGCAAGGCGGCGTGGCTCCGGCTGCCGTGCCGTGCACGCCGGCCACCAAGGGCCAGAAGCAGGTCGTGCAGTACCAGGCCGACTACATCTTCTGGAAGGCGTCCTGATCGGCGGGTGATTCAGCAGTGGGGCCGTTGGCTCCACTACCATCGGCCGGTGCAAAACCCGCCGCCTACCGTCGCGCCCTTCGACTACGACGCCGCTCTCATGGCTTGCGCCCGCGGCGATCGTCAGGCTTTGCAGCAGCTGTACCAGCGCGAGAGCCGCTACCTGATGGGCGTGGCGCTGCGCATCGTGCGCCAGCGCCAGCAGGCCGAAGACGTGCTGCACGACGCCTTCATCAGCATCTGGCAGCGCGCGGAAACTTTCAACCCGGCGCGCGGTGAGGGCCGTGGGTGGGTCTACAGCGTGGTGCGCAACGCCGCGCTGAACATGGTGCGCAGCGGCGCACGACAGGTGGACGTGAGCGAAGACGCCGCCGAAGCCATTGACGACCAGGCTGCGCTGGCGGCATACGCCTCGGCCGGCGATCCGTTCGAATTGCGCGCCGATCTGGGCAGGCTCGACAACTGCCTGAAAGGGCTGGAGCCGGCGCGGCGTGATTGCATCCTCTATGCGTATGTCGAAGGCTGCTCGCATGGCGAGATCGCTGAGCGGCTGCAGACGCCGTTGGGCACGGTGAAGGCCTGGATCCAGCGCGGCATGCGCGCGTTGCGGGAGTGCATGGCATGAGCGGCAGCAACAACCCGACCGACGACGACATCGACGCGCTGGCGGGCGAGTACGTGCTGGGCACGCTGTCGGCCGGCGCGCGTGCGGCGGTCGAAGCGCGCATGCATAACGAGTCGGCATTGCGCGAAGCCGTGCAGGGCTGGGAGGCGCGGCTGTTGCCGCTCACGGCGCTCGCTCCGCCGGCGGACCCGTCGCCTGCGCTGTGGGCGCGCATCGAGCAGAGCCTTGGCAACGTTGCAGAGCCGAAGCCTGCGCGTCCGTCGGCCTTCTCGAGCTGGTGGAACAACCTTCAGCTGTGGCGCGGCCTGGCCGCTGGCGGGTTCGCCGCCGCCGCATTGATGGTCGCGGTGCTCGTCATGCGCCCGTTGCCTCAGCCGCAGTACATGGTGGTGCTGGTTGCTCCGCAGGACAAGTCGCCTGGCTGGGTGATTCAGACCACCTCGTCGCGCCAGCTGAGCCTGGTGCCGCTGGGCACCTTCGAGGTGCCGCCGCAGAAGGCGCTGCAGTTCTGGACCAAGGCCGATCAGTGGCGTGGCCCGGTGTCGCTGGGGCTGGTCAAGCAGGGGCAGACGCTGCGCATTCCCATCGACAAGCTGCCGCCGCTGGAGCCGAACCAGCTGTTCGAGCTCACGCTGGAGCCCGAGAACGGCTCGCCCATCGACCGGCCGACGGGGCCGATCCAGTTCATCGGCCGCGCCGTCAAGGTGATGTAGCAGCGCTCGCTGCGCCTGTCCTTAACCATCGGTTAAGACCGGCTAAACAAGACGCGAATTGTCGGCGTGCCTCCGAATCGTGAGGATGCAAGGCGCCGACACGTTCGGAGCAGCATAAAAACAGGAGACAGCATGCACCCCAGAAACCTGAGCGGGCGCCAGTCACGCCTGCATTGGCTCACGGCGGCCGCGGCGGCCGTGGCGGCGATCGTGGCTGCCGCACCGGTCGAGGCCCGCGTCACCCGCATCGTGATCGACGATGTCTCGGCGCTCACGGGGCAGTCGATTCCCTACGAGCAGATCCGCGGTCGCGCCTTCGGCGAGCTCGACCCGAACGACCCGCACAACAGCATCGTTACCGACATCAAGCTGGGAGCGGACGCCGATGGCAAGGTGCGCTACGAGACCTCGTTCAATCTGGTGAAGCCGGTCGACATGAACCGCGCGAGCGGCTTTCTCTGGCATGACGTACCCAATCGCGGCGGTGCTGGAACCATCGTCGTCGAAGAGCGGGAACTGGGCGACATTGGCCTGCGCAGCGGCTGGCAGGCGGACAACGCCGGCAACACGGGCGTTCCAGTCAACCGCGCCTCGGGCACCAATCATTGGGTGGCGGCGCCTATCGCGAAGGTGGGTGGCGCGGCCGTCACAGGCAATGTGCTCGCGCGAATCGTCAATCAGAGCGGCCCGGACTCCAAGCCGCTGATGGTGCAGACGAACCCTGTGCCATATCTCCCGGCCACGCTGGACACGACCAAGGCGACGCTGAAGACGCACACGAAGGAGACTGTCGACGGCGTTGTCACCGAGGGGCCTGACATCGCCCCGGGCGACTGGGCATTCGCGAAATGCGACGCCGGCAACCCGTTTCCCGGTACGCCGATCGACAACAACCCCGCCAACGCACCTGGCAACCTGCCGGTGCATATCTGTTTGCGCAATGGCTTCGATCCCAAGCTGTTGTACCAGGTGGTGTACCCGGCACAGAACGCTTACGTCCTGGGCGTGGAGATGGCGGCATTCCGCGACGTTGGCACCTTCTTCCGCTACGAAGCCGCCGACGACTCCGGCACGCGCAATCCGGTTGCAGGCTTCGTCAAGGGCACGGCCGTGCGGGGTGTGTCGCAGTCCGGAAACATGGTGCGGCAGTTCATCTTCATGGGCCTGAACCAGGACGAACGCAACCGCATGGTCTACGACGGCGCCTGGCCGATCATCGCGGGCCGCCGGGTGGCCGCCAACTCGCGCTGGGCCCAGCCGGACGGGGTGCTGGAGCTCTACCAGCAGGGCAGCGAAGGCCCGCAGTGGTGGGCGGACTGGCCAGACCCGGTGCGCAAGCAGCCCACCGGCAGCATCTTCTCGCGTTGCGACAAGAACAGCACCTGCCCGAAGGTGATCGAGCATTTCGGGTCGGCCGAGGTGTATGCGCTGAAGCTGACGCCGGAGTGGATCGGCACGGCTGGCGACGCGGACATTCCGTTGCCCCGCAACGTTCGCCGCTACTACGTGCCGAGCAGCAGCCACGGCGGCGGATCTGGTGGCTTCGCGCACATGCCGCCGGAGACTGCCACCAGCCCCATCTGCCCCGGCAACAGCTTTGGCCGCGGCACTCTGGCGGCGAACCCGGTGCCGCACACGGAGATCACCAACGTGCTGCGCATGGCCATGCGCGACTGGGTGTTGAAGGGCACACCGCCGCCGCCGAGCCGGTGGCCCACGCTGGCGGGCAAGACGCTGGTTGACGCGAACAAGGGGGCAATGGGCTTTCCGGGCGCCGTGCCCGGCGTTCCGGACTCGATCTTCCAGCGGGAGAACTTTGCGTTTCCGGTGTTCGACTACGACTGGGGCCCGCAATTCGATCACGCGGAAGCTTCTGGCGTGCCAACCAACGTGCCGCCGGTCATCAGGAAGGTCATTCCGATGAAGGTGCCGAAGGTCGATGCCGACGGCAACGAGATCGGGAGTGTGCCCACCGTGCTCGTGATGGCTCCGTTGGGCACCTACCTGGGCTTCAACATCACCGCCGAGGGTTTTCATCAGGGGCAGGTGTGCAACTACGTGGGCGGTTATGTGCCGTTCGCGCGAACGCGTGCCGAGCGCATCGCCCGCGGCGACCCGCGCCTGTCGCTCGAGGAGCGCTATGGCAGCCATGAGGGCTACGAGGCCGCGGTTCGCGCTGCAGCCTTGAAGGCGTTTGCCGAGGGCTTTCTTCTGCCTGCCGATCGCGACCGGCTCATCCGGCAGGCGTCCGAGAGCGCTGTGCTTCGCTGAACGCGGCAGTACCCTCGATCATTTCCACGAGGGCGGCTGCCGGTACGGACAGTTCCGAGCGGCTGCGCATGGCCAGCAGCAGCACGCGCTCCATCTCGATGCCTTCGAGGCCAACCTGCACGAGGCCGAGGGCCTGGGCATAGAGCGCGGCAGCGGCGCGCGGCAGGATCGCCAGGCCCAGCCCCGATGCGACCATGCGGCACATCGAATCGAAGCTGCGCACCTGAACCCGGATGCGGGGCGTGCGCTGTACCGCGTCGGCCGCCGCCATCACCTTGCGCGTGAGCGACGCGCTTCGTGCCAGCGTGACGAGGTCGTGGTCGAACACGTCCTCGATGGAGGCGTTCTGCCGGCCCTCCAGCGCATGGCCTGCCGGCACGAGCAGGACCAGCTGGTCGATATTGCAGACGATGGTCTCCAGGCCTTCACGCGGCACGTTGTCGCCGATGACGGCGAGCTCCGCCGTGCCTTTAAGCACGGCGCGGATACCGTCCTCGCTCAATGCGTCTTCCATGTCGATCACGACATGGGGATAGCGGCGGGCATACGCCGCCAGCACGCTCGGCAGGAAGCCTCCGAAAGCGGAAGGATTGGCGCACAGCCGCAGGTGGCCGGTGGCACCCGATTGAAGATCGTCAACGGCCTGCACGAGTTGCTCCAGCCGCGCGATCACCTCGATGGCGTGTCGGTGCAGGGTCTGTCCCTCCGGCGTGGCGGTCACGCCGCGCTGCCCCCGCTGGAGCAGGGCGACGCCGCAATGCCGTTCGAGGTCGGTGATGCGCTTGCTCACTGCCGGGAGCGAAACGCCGAATCGATCTGCGCCCGCCGTCAGGCTCCCTGCATCGACGACTGCGACGAAAAGGCGCAGGGAGATGAGATCGAAACGGTTCAGGTTGAGCATGGCGGTTGGATTTGACCACCGCTGCCATCAAGGCTCTGCAGCAGCAGCGGCTCCCCTGCTGGCCGCAACGGCGGCAACGATGCCGATGGCCCCTACCAGCAGGCAAAGCGAAAAGATCACGCCACGCGTCTGCGTCGCATCCGCAAACGCACCGACGATCAGCCCCGCAAGCGGCTGCGTCAGGTTGTTCAGCAGCACGATCACCCCGGTGGTCTTGCCGTAGTCCTTCACCGGAATGATCCGCTGCCGGTGGATGCGGATGTAGATGCTGAACATCTTGTCGAACCCGATCACCAGCAGGAAGCCAGCCGCGTAGCCCCAGTGGCTGGTGCTCGCGGCCGTGAGCAGGCCGCCGGCCAGTATCAGCAGGTAGGCGGTGATGCCCATGCGCTTCAGCGCGATCGATCCCCGGATGATCGCCAGCAGGATCACGATGGTGGCCACGGCCCCGAGCGTCTGCAGCCCGGCGTAGTAGGTGGCGGAGCGCTGGTGCAGCCCGGTGACCATCGCGGCGGAAGAGGCCAGCGTGGTGCCGAGCATCAGGTTCACGCCGGACGTGAGCATGGTCAGCCGCAGCAGGCCCGGCAGGCGCAGCAGGTGGCCGAGTGCGGTGGCGATGGGTTTCAGCAGATGCTGCCCTGGCTCGCCCTGCGGCTCGTGCAGTTCGACGGGGTTGCCGCGCCGCCACCAGGCAGTGGCTATGTCGGCCAGCAGGAACAGCGCCGCCGCGGCGCCCACTGCCGCCTGCCAGGGCCACACTGCAATCAGTGCAGCCGCCAGCAGGGGGCCGAGCACCATGCCGGTCTGGTCGGCGGTCTGTGCGTAGGCCAGCACCTTGTCGAAGCCCAGGCCCCGGGTTCCGCTGGCGATCTGCGGGAGCATCACCTCGCGGGCCATCATTCCCTGCGTGGTGAGCACGCCGCACACGGCCGACAGCCCCACGAGCCAGCCGATGCCGCCCATGGCCTCGTTGCCCAGCACGCCGAGCACGCACACCAGCGCGCGAAACACCTGGCTGCCGCGCAGCAGCTTCAGCGGCGAGATGCGGTCGCACAGCGCGCCGCAAACGGGAAACGAGAGAAAGCGCGGCAGCGTCTCGGCCGCGAAGGCGTAGCCCGACCACGCCACATCCTGCGTCACCTGGAACACCACGAGCGGCACCAGGAACAGCAGGATCTGGTCAGCCAGCTTGGAGACGAAGAGCGAGAAGAGAAAAGCCGGAAACTTCATCGTGCCGGCATGGCCTGCGCAAACCCCGAGGGGAGAAGGGTGGGGAGCGCGGCGGCGGCGGGCATGCGCTGAAGATAATCGAAACATGATCGCGCTCGACTGCTACTACAGCCTCTCTTCCCCCTGGGCCTACCTCGGCGGCCCGCAACTTCAAGACATCGTGCGCCGCCACCACGTGCGGCTCACGCTCAAACCGTACGACTTCCAGGCGGTGGTGCCGCAGACCGGCGGCATTCCGCTGAAGACACGGCCCGAGCCGCGCCGCACGTACCACGCGCTGGAGCTCGCCCGCTGGAGCGACTACCTCGGCATGCCGCTGAACCTGGCGCCCGCGCACTACCCCAAGGGCGCGCCGAGCGATCCAAACTGGAACAAGTACCCGGGCTGGATGGTGATTGCCGCGCAGCTGCAGGGGCTCGACGCGCAGCCGCTGTCGCATGCGCTGCTGCGCGCGCTGTGGGCCGAGGAGCGCGACACCTCGCAGGCCGAAGTGCGCATCGCGGTGGCCGACGAGACCGGCTACGACGGCGCCTCGCTGCAGGCGCTGGAGCAGTCGGCCGAGACGCTGGCGGCTTACCGGGTCTACAGCGCGGAGGCGGTGGAGGCGGGTGTGTTCGGGGCGCCGACTTTCATTCTGAACGGTGAGCGGTTCTGGGGGCAGGACCGATTGGCGTTTCTGGACCGGGCGCTGGACAAGCTGCGCGTGGCGGGCTGACGCTCCCCCTCACTGCCACCCGGCCGAGCGCGGCAGCAGCGCCGGCACCAGCGTGCGGTTCATCCGCTCGCGCCACCAGCGCAGCGCTTGCCCCTGCGCGCCGGTCTTCCACGCCAGCCAGAAGGCCTCGGGTGGGCGCGGCTCCTCGGTGGGCAGCTCGACCAGCGTGCCGCGCTTGAGTTCGCCCAGGATGCAGGCGCGCGGCAAAAAGCCGTGGCCCAGGCCGGCCACCTGGCAGGCGATCTTCGCGGGCATCGAGGGCACGGTGATGCGCGGCTGGCCGGCCAGCAGGCCGACAGTGCGCTCCGACAGCGTGCGTGCGCTGTCGCCCACCACGATGGCGTTGCACTCCAGCAGGTCGCCGCGCTGCAGCGGCCGGCCGAGCCGGGTGAGCGGGTGCGAAGGCGCCACGCAGAACGCGAAGTCGAGGCTGCCCACGGTCACGGCCTGGTAGCCGCCGCCGGCCGGGCCTTCGCCCGCGGCGATGACGATGTCGGCGCGGCCCTCGCGCAGCGCCTCCCAGCTGCCGGTGAGCGCCTCGCAGCCGATGCGCAGCCGCGTGCCGCAGCGCAGGTCTTCGAAGGCGCGGATGTCGTCGATGAGCGCTTGCGTGGGAATGAGCGAGTCATGCACGAGGCGCAGCTCCGACTCGTAGCCGGTGGCGATCAGCCGCATGCGCGATTCGAGATCGCTCGCGGCGCTGAGCAGCCAGCGGCCCTCCTTGAGCATTTCCTCGCCGGCGGCGGTGAGGGTCACGCGCGGGCCGTTGCGCTCGAACAGCAACATGCCTAGCTGTTCCTCCAGCTTGCCCACGGCGTACGAGATGGTGGAGGGCACCTTGTTCAGGCGAGTGGCGGCGGCGGCGAAGGAGCCGTGGCGGGCGATGGCGTCGACGACCTCGATGGCTTCCAGGCTGAGTTTGAGCACGCTGCGGTTCCTTGAAGAAGAAAAAAGGAGTGAGAAAGGGGTGAAAAAAGAATGATCGAAAACTTCGATCATTGCCTGTGAAAAGTTTCGTCGATGACAGTTGATGCGGACCCGATGATTCAGTCCATGCCAAGGAGATTCCCTCCGAAAGCAATTGTGAATTCAATCGAATATCCACTCAACCGCAAGGAGCTTCACATGTCCATCAAGGCCACCCCCACCGCCGGCGCCAAGCTGCTCACCCCCACCGACCACACGCTGGTGATGATCGACTTCCAGTCGCAGATGGCCTTTGCCACGCATTCCATCGACGCCGTGAACCTGCGCAACAACGCCGCGCTGGTGGCGCAGGCGGCGGCCGGCTTCGGTGTGTCGACCATTCTCACGACAGTGGCCGAGAAGAGCTTCTCGGGCCCGATGTTCAGCGAGATCACCGACGCCTTTCCGGGCCAGAAGATGCTCGACCGCACCTCGATGAACACCTGGGAAGACGCCGCCGTGATCGAGCGCGTGAACCAGATCGGCAAGCCGCGCATCGTGCTGGCGGGCCTGTGGACCAGCGTTTGCATCGTCGGCCCGGCGCTGTCGGCGCTCGACCAGGGCTTCGAGGTGTACGTGATTGCCGACGCCTGCGGCGACGTATCGGCCGAGGCGCACAACCGCGCGATGGAGCGCATGGTGCAGGCCGGCGCGCAGCCGATGACCTCGCTGCAATACCTGCTCGAGCTGCAGCGCGACTGGGCCCGCGGCGACACCTACGAGCTGACCACCGGCATCGCGAAAAAGGTTGGCGGCGCCTACGGCCTTGGCGTGACTTACGCCAAGACCATGTTCGGCGCGCACGAAGGCTGAGCGCCAGGGTGAACAAGATGAAGCCCTACGTCCTGTCGCTTGCGCTCGGCCTGCTGGTCGGCGTGATCTACGCACTGTTCCAGGTGCGCTCGCCGGCGCCGCCGGTCATCGCCCTGGTGGGGCTTCTCGGGATCCTGCTCGGCGAGCAGATCCCGCCGCTCATCAAGAGCTGGGTCAAGCCCGACGCCGTGGCCACCTCGTGGCTGAACCATCAGGTCAAGCCGCACGTGTTCGGCGAGTTGCCGAAATGCCTGCCCGCCCAAACCGCCGCCGAAACCCCCAACAAGGAAACCCGCCATGGCTGAGAACATGACGACCCCGCCCGACCTGATCCTTCATCGCGGGCTGTTCACCACCCTCGACCGCGCCAACCCCACGGCCGACGCCGTGGCCATCAAGGACGGCCGCTTCACCCACGTCGGCCGCTCGCACGACATCCTGCCGATGGCCGGCAGCCGCACCCGCGTGATCGACCTGCACGGCAAGCGCGTGCTGCCGGGGCTGATCGACAACCACCTGCACATCATTCGCGGCGGCCTGAACTTCAACATGGAGCTGCGCTGGGACGGCGTGCGCAGCCTGGCCGACGCCATGGGCATGCTCAAGCGGCAGGTTGCGAACACGCCCGCGCCGCAATGGGTGCGCGTGGTGGGCGGCTTCACCGAACACCAGTTCGTGGAAAAGCGCCTGCCGACCATCGAGGAGCTGAACGCCGTCGCGCCCGACACGCCGGTCTTCATCCTGCACCTGTACGACCGCGCATTGCTCAACGGCGCTGCGCTGCGTGCGGTGGGCTACACCAAGGACACGCCCGCGCCGCCCGGCGGCGAGATCGTGCGCGACAGCGCCGGCAACCCCACGGGCCTGCTGCTGGCCAAGCCCAACGCGGCCATCCTCTACGCCACGCTGGCCAAGGGGCCGAAGCTGCCCTTCGACTACCAGCTCAATTCCACGCGCCACTTCATGCGCGAGCTCAACCGGCTGGGCGTGACCGGCGCCATCGACGCGGGCGGCGGCAACCAGAACTACCCCGACGACTACGCCGTGATCCAGAAGCTGGCCGACGACGGGCAACTCACCATCCGCCTGGCCTACAACCTGTTCACGCAGAAGCCCAAGCAGGAGAAGCAGGACTTCCTGAACTGGACCGCCAACTCCAAGTACAAGCAGGGCGACGACTACTTCCGCCACAACGGCGCCGGCGAGATGCTGGTGTTTTCCGCCGCCGACTTCGAGGACTTCCGCCAGCCGCGCCCTGACATGGCGCCTGAAATGGAAGGCGAGCTGGAAGACGTGGTGCGCGTGCTGGTGCAGAACCGCTGGCCCTGGCGCATGCACGCCACCTACGACGAGACCATCAGCCGCTCGCTCGACGTGTTCGAGCGTGTCAACCAGGACACGCCGCTGGCCGGCCTGAACTGGTTCTTCGACCACGCCGAGACCATCTCCGACCAGTCGATCGACCGCATCGCGGCGCTGGGCGGCGGCATCGCGGTGCAGCACCGCATGGCCTACCAGGGCGAGTATTTCGTCGAGCGCTACGGCCCCGGCGCGGCCGAAGCCACGCCGCCGGTGAAGCGCATGCTCGAAAAGGGCGTGAAGGTCTCGGCCGGCACCGACGCGACGCGCGTGGCCTCGTACAACCCGTGGGTGTCGCTGTCGTGGCTGGTCACGGGCAAGACGGTGGGTGGCCTGCAGATCACGCCGCAGCGCAACCTGATCGACCGCGAACAGGCGCTGCGCATGTGGACCGAGAACGTCACATGGTTTTCGAACGAGGAGGGCAAGAAGGGCCGCATCCAGGCCGGCCAGCTCGCCGACCTCGTGGTGCCCGACCGCGACTTCTTCGCCTGCGCCGAATCGGAGATTGCCGACACCACCGCGCTGCTCACCATGGTGGGCGGCAAGGTGGTCTACGGCGCCGGCCCGTTCACCGCGCTGGACGAAGGCGCGCCGCCGCCGGCCATGCCCGACTGGTCGCCCGCGCGCACCTTCGGCGGCTATGCCGGCTGGGCCGATCCCGAGGGCGCTCCGATGCAGAAGGTGCTGCGTAACGCCGCGATGTCGTGTGCCTGCGCCAACAACTGCAACGTGCACGGCCACCAGCACGCCACGGCCTGGAGCAGCAAGCTGCCCATTGCCGACCTGAAGAGCTTCTGGGGCGCGCTCGGCTGCGCCTGCTGGGCGGTGTGACGATGCGCTGGACCACTTCGCCCGCGCTTCGCTGGATTGCCTTGCTGCTGCTGTGCGCGGCCTATCTTCAGGGCGGGCTGAACAAGGCGATGGACTTCAACTCGGCCCTCGCGGAGATGAACCACTTCGGCCTGTCGCCCGCCGGCCCGCTGGCCGTGGCGGTCATCGTGCTGGAGCTCGGGGCCTCGGCGTTGATCCTCGCCGGTCGCCTGCGCTGGCTCGGTGCGCTGGCGCTTGCGGGCTTCACGCTGATGGCGACTTTCGTGGCGCTGCGCTTCTGGCAGATGCCGATCGGGCAGGAGCGCTTCATGGCGGCAAACTCCTTCTTCGAACATCTCGGGCTGGTCGGCGGCTTCCTGCTCGTCGCCTGGCATGACCTGAAGGAGCGTGCCCATGTCTGAACATTCGCACAGTGCGGTCGCACCGGCACCGCAGCCCGGCGCCTTTGCGCCGCTTCGCCAGCCGGTGTTCGCGGTGCTCTGGGCCGCCACCGTGCTCGGCAACATCGGCAGCTTCATGCGCGACGTGGCCAGCTCGTGGCTGGTGACGGACCTGTCCGCCAACCCGACGGCAGTGGCGCTCATCCAGACGGCGGCCACGCTGCCGATCTTCCTGCTTGCAATTCCTGCGGGCGTGCTGTCGGACATCCTCGACCGGCGGCGCTTCCTGATCTTCGTGCAAGTGGTGCTCGCGGCCGTCAGCGGTGCGCTGCTGGTGCTTTCGCACACAGGCGCGCTGACGGTCGAATACCTGATCGCGCTGACTTTCGTGGGCGGCATCGGCGCGGCGCTGATGGGGCCGACCTGGCAGTCGATCGTGCCGGAGCTGGTGCCGCGCAGCGATCTGAAGAGCGCGGTGGCGCTGAACTCGCTGGGCATCAACATCGCGCGCTCCATCGGGCCGGCGGCGGGCGGGCTGATTCTTGCGAGCTTCGGCGCGGCCGCCACCTATGGCGTCGACGTGCTGAGCTACGTGTTCGTGATCGCGGCGCTGCTGTGGTGGAAGCGCCCGGCGCCGGTCGACAGCGGCTTGTCGGAGAACTTCTTCGGCGCATTCCGCGCCGGCCTGCGCTACACGCGCGCCAGCAAGGAGCTGCACGTGGTGCTGTTGCGCGCGGCGGTGTTCTTCCTGTTCGCTAGTTCGGTGTGGGCGCTGCTGCCGCTGGTGGCGCGGCAGATGCTTGGCGGCAGCGCCGGCTTCTATGGCGTGCTGCTCGGCGCGGTGGGGGCGGGCGCCATCGGCGGTGCGCTGGTGCTGCCGCGCCTGCGGGCGCGGCTCGATGCCGACGGCATGCTGCTGCTGGCCGCGCTGCTCACCGCGGCCGTGATGGGCGGCCTGGTCTTCGCGCCGCCGAAGTGGCTGGCGGTGCTGCTGCTGTTGCTGCTGGGCCTGGGCTGGATCGTTGCGCTGACCACGCTCAACGGCGTGGCCCAGTCGATCCTGCCGAACTGGGTGCGCGGGCGCGGGTTGGCCGTGTACCTCACGGTGTTCAACGGCGCGATGGCTGCGGGCAGCCTGGGCTGGGGCCTGGTGGCGCAGCAGATCGGCGTGCCGGCCACGCTGGTGGCGGGGGCGGTGGGGCTGGTGGTGGCCGGGCTGGTCTTCCATCGCGTGCGGCTGCCGGCCGGAGAGGCCGATCTGCAGGCATCGAACCACTGGCCCGAGCCGCTGCTCGCCGAGCCGGTGGCGAACGACCGCGGGCCGGTGATGATCCAGGTCGAGTACCGCATCCGCAAGGAAGACCGCCCGGCCTTCCTACAGGCGATGAAGCGTCTGTCTCTCGAACGCCGCCGCGACGGTGCCTACGCTTGGGGCCTGCACGAGCACACGGTCGACGGGGAGCGGGTGATCGAGTGGTTCCTCGTCGAATCGTGGGCGGAGCATCTGCGCCAGCACCATCGCGTGTCGAAGGCCGATGCCGACCTGCAGGGCGAGGCGCTGCGCTTTCACATCGGGCCGGACAAGCCCGAGGTGCATCACTTTCTTGCGATCTGATTTTTCCTTCCCTTCCTTCTTTCTTTTTTTCACTCCACTGGAAAACCATGACCACACTCACACTGCGCGACGGCACCGAGCTCTACTACAAGGACTGGGGCTCGGGCCAGCCCATTCTCTTCAGCCACGGCTGGCCACTCAGCGCCGACATGTGGGACGCCCAGATGCTGTTCTTCGCGGAGCGCGGCTACCGCACCATCGCGTTCGACCGCCGCGGTTTCGGCCGCTCGAGCCAGCCGTGGACCGGCTACGACTACGACACCTTCGCCGACGACATCGCCGAGCTGATCGAAAAGCTCGACCTGAAGGACGTGATCCTTGCGGGCTTCTCGATGGGCGGCGGCGACGTGACGCGCTACATCGCGCGCAAGGGCAGCGCTCGCGTGGCCAAGCTTGCGCTCATCAGCGCCGTGACGCCGCTGTTCATGAAGACGGCCGACCACCCCGTGGGGCCCGACGCCTCGCTGTTCGCGGGCATCCGCGCCGGCCTGGCCGCCGACCGCCCGCAGTTCCTCGACGACTTCAGCACGCTCTTCTACGGCACCAATCGCCCCGGCGCCAAGGTGTCGCAAGGCGTCTTCAAGCAGACGCTGCAGATCGCGCTGCAGGCCTCGATCAAGGCCACCATCGACTGCGTGACCGCGTTCTCGGAAACCGACTTCCGCCCCGACATGGCGAAGATCGACGTGCCCACGCTCGTGATTCACGGCGATGACGACCAGGTCGTGCCCTTCGAGGCCACCGGCAAGCTTGCGGCCGAGATGATCAAGGGCAGCCAGCTCAAGGTCTACGCAGGTGCGCCGCACGCCACCTGCACCACCCACAAGGACCAGGTGAACGCTGATCTGCTGGCGTTCATCCAGGCCTGATCGTTCCGTCTTCATGGCCACGGGCTTGGGCCCGTGGTCGCCAAGGGTAGTGCCGGTGGCGATAATCCCGGAATGCGAATCCGCTTTACCAAGATGCAGGGAGCCGGCAACGATTTCGTCGTGCTGGACGAAACACGCGGCACGCTGGGCCTCAGTGCCGCGCAATACCGCTTTCTGGCCGACCGCCATTTCGGCGTCGGCGCCGACCAGATCCTGACCGTGCGGCCTTCGCCTGCGGCAGGCGTCGACTTTCAATACGTGATCCACAACTCCGACGGCGGCGAAGTGGAGCAGTGCGGCAACGGCGCGCGCTGCTTCATGCGCTTCGTCAACGAACACCACCTGACCGACAAGACGCAAGTGCGCGTGCAGACCCTGTCGGGCGTGATCGAGCCGCGCATGGGTGCCGACGGCCGCGTGACGGTCGACATGGGCGCCCCTGTCTTCGAACCCGAGCGCGTGCCCTTCGACATCGCCGGGCTCGACCCGCAGCCCGAAGGCGCCTGGCACAAGTGGCACCTTGCCCTTGGCACGCGCGCGGGCACCGCTATCGTTTCAGTAGCGGTCCTGTCGATGGGCAACCCGCACGCCGTGCAGGTGGTCGACAACGTAGACACCGCCCCCGTGGCCGAGCAGGGCCCGCAGATCGAGCACCATCCGCGCTTTCCGCAGCGGGTGAATGCGGGCTTCATGCAGGTGGTCGACCGCTCGCACATCAGGCTGCGGGTGTTCGAGCGCGGCGCCGGCGAAACGCTGGCCTGCGGCACGGGCGCCTGCGCGGCGGTGGTGGCGGGCATTCGCCTCGGCCTGCTGGAGCGCCGGGTCGACGTGCAGACGCACGGCGGCATTCTCACGATCGAGTGGCAGGGAGAGGGGCAGCCGGTGCTGATGACCGGGCCGGCCACCACAGTCTTCGAAGGCGACATCGAGGTGCCGGAGCTGCCATGACGACCAACTTCACGAACAACAACGACGCCAACGCCATGAACCCGATCACCGAAGACGACATCGCCAACTACCTGGCGAACACGCCCGACTTCTTCGAGCGCCATGCCCAGCTGTTGGCGCAGGTGCAGCTCACCAGCCCGCACGGCAACCGCGCCGTGAGCCTGCAGGAACGCCAGGCCGAGATGCTGCGCGAAAAGATCAAGGCGCTGGAGCACCGCCTGATGGATATGGTGCGTCATGGCACTGAGAACGTCGTCATTGCCGACCGCCTGCAGCGCTGGACCAGCGGCCTGCTGACCACGCGCGACCCGCGCAGCCTGCCGTACCGCATCGCGGTCGATTTGCAGTCGCTGTTCCTGGTGCCGCAGACGGCCATCAAGGTGTGGGGCTGCGGCAGCGAATACCTCAACGAGGCCTATGCCCAGTGGGTGAGCGACGACGTGAAGGCGCTGGCCACCTCGCTGACCTCGCCGTACTGCGGGCTCAATTCGGGCTTCGAGGCGGCCAACTGGCTGCCCGAGCCGCAGGCCGCGATGTCGATCGCGCTGATTCCGCTGCGCCCCGACGCCGAGTCGCCGGCCTTCGGCATGCTGGTGCTGGCGTCGCCCGACGCGCAGCGCTTCAACGCCGAGATGGGTACCGACTTTCTCGAGCGCATCGCCGAGCTGGCCTCGGGCGGACTTTCGCGGCTTCGTCCTTGAAACGCCCGCGCTGGTTGCGGCGGCCGTGGCAGGTCGTGCTGGCTGGCGGGGTGCTGGCCGTGGCGCTGGTGTATGCGGCCATCGGAGCGTTCCTCTGGTGGCATGCCGAAGAGCTGCTGGCGCACCCGCCGCAGCGACCAGCCGACGCGGCGCTGGTGCTCGGCAGCCGCGCGTACCTCGACGGCAAGCCGCATCCGTGCCTTACGGGGCGGGTCGATACGGCTCTGGCGATGGCGAAAGCCGGCTTGGTCAGGCAGCTGGCTTTTTCGGGCGGCGTGGATTCCGAGGACAGCCGCATCGAGGCCATCACGATGGGGGAACACGCAATAGCTTCGGGCTTTGCGGGGCCGATGGTGCTCGAGCCTGCATCGACGTCCACGCGGCTGAACCTGTCGCTGTCGCGTCCGCTGCTGCTGGCGGCCGGCGTGCGCAGCGTGGTCATCGTGTCGGAGCCCTTCCATCTGTGGCGTATCGAGCGGCTCGTGAAGAAGAGCGGCTTCGACCAGAGCTTCGACGTGCAGTACGCGGCGGCGCCCACGTCGTGCTGGCGGGCGCTGGGGCCGTTGTCCAAGGGCGCATTGCGCGAGCCGGCAGCCATCATCAACAATGCCGGCCATGGCTATCTCTTCTGAGCCGGTCGCATCCACTCCCCCGGACTGGATCGAAAAATACCTGGAGCATGTGCGCGTCGAGCGTCGGCTCGCGGCGCGTACGGTCGAGCTCTACGCCTTTCACCTGCAGGCCCTGCGCGACCATGCTGTCGAAGCAAAGCTGCCGCTGGACCGCGTGCAGACCGCCCACGTGCGCCGCTGGATGGCGCAATTGCACAGCGCCGGGCGCGAGCCGCGCGGCATTGCGCTGGTGCTGTCGTGCTGGCGCAGCTTCTACCGCTGGCTGGGCAATGAAGGGCTGATCGGCTTCAACCCCGTGCAGGACGTGCACGCGCCCAAGGCCGGCCGGCCGCTGCCCAAGGCATTGGGCGTTGACGACGCGGTGCGCCTCGCCGAGCTGTATGACCCCGAGGCCGACCCATGGACCGAGGCGCGCGATGGCGCGATCGTCGAGGTGCTCTACGGCTGCGGGCTGCGTGTGAGCGAGCTCACGGGGCTCGACGCGCAGGCGAGCAACACGGCGCGAGGCTGGGTCGATCTCGATGCGATGGAAGCCAGCGTGCTCGGCAAGGGCAGCAAGCGCCGCATCGTGCCAATGGGCAGCAAGGCGGCAGAGGCGGCGCGCGACTGGCTGGCGGTGCGCGGCGATTGCGCCGGGCTGACCACCGCCCGGCTGCGCGACCCGCAAGCGGCGGCCGCGCTTTTCATCAGCGCCAAGGGCATGCGGATGTCGTCGCAGGCGGTGTGGAAGCTGCTGCGCGAGCGCAGTCTCAAGGCCGGCCTGGCGGCGCCGGTGCATCCGCACATGCTGCGCCATTCGTTCGCGAGCCACGTGCTGCAATCGAGCAGCGACCTGCGCGCGGTGCAGGAGCTGCTGGGGCACGCCAACATCGCGACCACGCAGGTCTATACGCGGCTGGATTTCCAGCACCTGGCCAAGGTTTATGACGCGGCACATCCGCGCGCCAAGGCCCGGGAAGACAAAGACAAGTAAGCAAGAAACAATGAAAACCCTTCGCCTCAAACCCGGCAAAGAGCGCTCGATGCAGCGCCGCCATCCGTGGGTCTTCGAATCGGCCATCGCACGCGGTGGCGCCGATTCCGGCGAGACCGTGCGCGTCGAGTCGCACGACGGCGCTTTCCTCGCATGGGCGGCCTTCAGCCCCATTTCAAAGATCCGCGCGCGGGCCTGGAGCTTCGTCGAAACGCAGCGCATCGACGCTGCCTTCTTCGCCTCGGTGTGCGCCCGTGCGGTGGCCGCCCGCGGCCTGTTCGACCTGCAGAGCGACGGCGTGCGGCTGGTGCACGGCGAGGCCGACGGCCTGCCGGGGCTGATCGTCGACCGCTATGGCGACACGCTGGTGGCGCAGTTTCTCTCGGCCGGCGTCGAGCGCTGGAAAGATGTTCTGGCCGACGCGCTGCTCAAGGCCACGGGCCTGACGAAGCTCTACGAACGCTCCGACGCCAGCGGCCGCGAGCGCGAAGGCCTGAAGCCCGTCACGGGCTGGCTGCGCGGCGACGGCCCCACAGAGATCATCATTCGCGAGCACGGCTGGAAGCTGTCGCTCGACATCGCGACCGGCCACAAGACCGGCTTCTATCTCGACCAGCGCGACAGCCGCCAGCGCTTTGCCGAGCTGGCGCAGCACCGGCGCTTCCGGCGCGTGCTGAATTGCTTCTGCTACACGGGCGGCTTCACCGTTGCGGCACTGGCGGGGCTGAAGGCCGCGGGCGCGCTCGAAGGCGTGGAGCTGGTGTCGGTCGATTCGTCGCTGCCCGCGCTGGAGCGGGCTCGTGGCCATCTCGCGCTCAACGGCTTTGACAGCATTGGGGGGCAGGGCATAAAGACCGAGTTTCTCGACGCCAACGTCAACACCGTGCTGCGCGAGTTCATCGACCAGGGCCGCACTTTCGACGCCATCGTGCTCGACCCGCCCAAGTTCGCGCCCACGGTGGCGCACGCCGAGCGCGCCGCGCGGGCCTACAAGGACATCAACCGGCTGGCGCTGAAGCTGCTGGAGCCGGGTGGCGTGCTGCTGACCTTCTCATGCTCGGGCGGCATCAGCGCCGACCTGTTCCACAAGATCGTGGCCTCGGCGGGGCTCGATGCGGGCGTGGACGGCTACATCGCCGAACGCCTGGGCGCTGCGCCCGACCATCCGATGACCATCGAGTTTCCGGAAGGGGAGTACCTGAAGGGCCTGGTGGTGGTCAGAAAGCCCGCCTGACGCCGTCTTGACCCTGCCGCCAACGCAACTCAGTGGCATTGGCTAAACTGCCGGGCCACGCCTTTTCGCGCCTTTCCCTGCCCCCAATTCCTGTTTTCCGCTTCCGGAGCACTATCCCCATGGCCCTCATTCCCGCGACCATCCTCACCGGCTTTCTCGGCTCGGGCAAGACCACGCTGCTCAAACGCATCCTGACCGAGGCCCACGGTCAGAAGATCGCGGTCATCGAGAACGAGTTCGGCGAAGAGAACATCGACAGCGACATCCTCGTGACCGAGTCGAAGGAGCAGATCGTGCAGATGAGCAACGGCTGCGTCTGCTGCACCATCCGCGAAGACCTGCGCGAGGCGCTGCAAATGCTGGCCGCCAAGAAGCGCCAGGGCCTGCTCGATTTCGACCGCGTGGTTATTGAAACCACCGGCCTGGCCGACCCCGGCCCCGTGGCCCAGACCTTCTTCATGGACGACGAGATCGCCGAGAGCTACCTGCTCGACTCGATCCTCACGCTGGTCGATGCCAAGCACGCGCCTCAGCAGCTCAACGACCGCCAGGAAGCGCGTCGCCAGGTGGGCTTTGCCGACCAGATCTTCATCAGCAAGAGCGAGCTGGTGTCGGCCGAAGAGACCGACGCGCTCATTCACCGCCTGAAGCACATGAACCCACGCGCGCCGCAGCAGAAGGCGCATTTCGGCGACGTGCCGCTGAAGGACATCTTCGACCTGCGCGGCTTCAACCTGAACGCCAAGCTCGACATCGACCCCGACTTCCTGAAGGAAGACGACCACGACCATCACGACCATGACCACGCGCATGGCGAGGCGTGCGACCACCCCTCGCACAAGCACGAGGGCCACGGCCACCATCACCACACGGACGATGACGTGAAGAGCTTCGTCTACAAGGCCGACCGCGCCTTCGATCCGGCCAAGCTGGAAGACTTTCTGGGTGCGATCGTCAATATCTACGGCCCGCGCATGCTGCGCTACAAGGGCGTGCTGAACATGAAGGGCACCGAGCGCAAGGTGATCTTCCAGGGCGTGCACCAGCTGATGGGCAGCGACCTGGGGCCCGAGTGGGGCAAGGACGAGGCGCGCCAGAGCCGCATGGTGTTCATCGGCATCGAGCTGCCGCGCGAAATTCTCGAGCAGGGGCTGGAGCAGTGCCTGGTCTGAGTTGAAGGCTTGCTGAAATAGAAAACGGCGCTGGCCCCAAAAGGCCAGCGCCGTTTTTCATTCGGGCCGAGGCCGGCTTACTTGCCGGTTGCGCCCATCCCGCCCAGCGGCTTGCCATTGACCTTCAGGCTGCCTTCGCTGTACTCGACCTGGGCGGTGACGTCGTCGCCGTCGCGCTTCACGAAGCCGCTCTGCTCGCCCTGCTCGACCAGGCCGGCCACCATTTCGGGCGGCGGCGTCTGGCCGCTCTCTGCACCGGTTTCGGCCAGCTTCTCGAGCCACTTCATCGGCAGTCGCGCATGGGCCTTGAGCACGCCGCGCTTCATGAGCAGTGCGGTGCCGGGCATCTGCAGGTCTTCGTCGGTCACGCCGGCCATGCTGACCGTGTAGCCGATTTCGGCGCGCTTGCCGTCGATTTCGACCAGCATCTTGTCGAGGCCGGCTTCGGGGCCGTACTTCGCCATGGCCTTGAGGTCGGGCGCGAGCTGCTCGGCCAGCGCCTGCATGGCTGCCTGAGATGCCTTGCTGCTGCCCTTGCCGCAGCCGCTGGCGGCGCTGGACTGCATCCAGGCGTCGGCCAGCTTCTTGTAGCCGGCGGCATGGATGCGGCGCGCGCTGCTGGTCAGTTCGAACTTGTCGATCTTGGTCTCGCCGATCTTGCCGGTGCCCCTGAACGTGCCGCTCGACGCATAGAGGCCGTCCTTGGTGCTCGCGTCGCCGACCAGTTCGATGTTCTGGAGCACGACTGTCGGCAGTGCCTTTGTTGGTTCTGCCGGTGCAGCGCCTTCCTCGGCAGCCTTCTTCTTGACGGCGAACTCGAGGGTGTCGAGCCGGCCTTCGGTTTTGCCGGTGGCCAGGAACCAGCCGGCGCTCATGTCCATGTCGGCCTTGGCGGCGAGCTTGCCCATCTTCATGGTCACGCCGCTACGCGCTTCGCTGAAGTCGAGGCCGGGCATGGTCATGTCGTAGCGCGCCTGGGTGCGCGCGGCGTTGACTTCCAGGCGGGCCTGAATGCCTTGCCAGTCGAGGCGGCCCTTGCCTTCTTCGACCAGCTTGGCGGGCGCGACGGTCAGGTCGGTCGTGAAGGCGCCGCCGAAGCCGACCTTGGTGCGCGCGGTCAGGGGCTTGGCGTCGCCGAACAGCTTTTTCGCCGCGGCCTGCGTCTTCTCGTCGAGCACCAGTTCGCTGTCGATGGTGGCCGCTGCCAGCGTGCCGCCGGCCAGCGGGCCGTGGTGGATGGTGTCGCGGATGGTCAGGCGCAGCTGCTTGGGCGGCTTGATGCTGCCTGCGTCTTCCTCGTCGTCGGCTTCGGCTTCCTCGCCCTCGGCGGGCTTGTCGGCGGCGGCGGGTGCTGCTGCTGCCGGGGCGGCGGCATCGGCTGCGCAGCCGATTTCCAGCGTCACGGTGCTGACGGCGCCGAAGAAGCCGCGTTCATATTTGCGCTCGGTCACGCGCACCAGCGCGGTCTGCTTCGGCAATTCGTCGAAGGCGATGTCGTAGCGCGACTTGATTTGCGTGCCGGCCCACCAGGTGCTGCCGCCGTAGGCGGCGGCGATAGCTGCGGCCAAGACTCCCAAAACTACTTTCTTGTTCAAGACTTGCTTTCTTTTTGCGAATGAACGGATAGGCCCCCTGCGCCATATGGACAAAGGCCCGGGGCCGCGCTGCTCCCACAGACAGCGCCGCGCGATGCTAACGGAGTTGGCCGGCACGCCGAGACATCGCCCGCGCCTGCGAGTTCTCTATACAATCGCGCGCCTGTTCCGGCAGCCATGTCCAGTTCTCGTGGACAAGATGTGACTTCCGGCACGGGGCGCCGCACGTTCCTGGTGGGCTTTCGGGGGTATAACCCCGGGGTTCGCCACTTGCGAGCACCCCGACAACGGGGAGCCTGCGTGGTCTGAAAGCCGCAAGTGGCTCCCATGGGAGGAGACACCCAGTGAAAGCGCGTTCCAGTTCGACCAAGGAGCCAGTCACCGTGAAGAAACCCGCCGCCAAGGCCACGCCAGCACCCAAGCCCGCCACAAAGAAGGCGCCGGCTGCGAAGCAGGCTGTACCTGCGGCCAAAAAGGTTTCCGCCACCGCACATGGCTCCGCAGCGAAGGAGAAAAGCGCGCCGTCCAAAAAGCCCGCAGCACCACCGGCCAAGGCCGCGACCGCTGCGACCAAGAAGTCCGCCAAGCCTGCAACTGCCGCCACCAAGACCGCAGGCGCGGGCTCATCGTCATCCAAACCCGTCGGCCGCCCTGCTGCCGTTCCTTCTGCCCCCTCGATCCCCATGAAAAAAACGGCTGCCGCCTCCACTTCCGCCCCGGCGACACCCTCGATGCCCGTTCAAACCCCCACGCCCGCACCCGCCGCGCGTGGTGGCCGCGTGTCCCGGCTGTCGCAACTGACCGTGCCCTCGATGCCGCAATCTGTCGCATCGACCGCCGCCAAGTCCAGCTTCTCGCAGGCGCCTTCCACCGCGCTGGTGCCGCCGCCGCCCCTGGCCGTGAAGAAAGACCCGAAGCTGGCCAACAACTGGAAGACCAAGACTCCCTCCGAGCTGAGCGACGCTGAAGTCATCGCCATGCCCGACGACGAGTACATGAACGAAAAGCAGATGGCGTTCTTCCGCCTGAAGCTCGAAGAACTCAAGCGCGGCATTCTCGAGAACGCCGGCGAGACCACCGAGCACCTGCGTGAAGACACGGTGGTCGTTCCCGACCCGGCCGACCGCGCCACCATCGAGGAAGAACACGCCCTCGAGCTGCGCACCCGCGACCGTGAGCGCAAGCTGCTCAAGAAGATCGAGCAGTCGATCCAGCGCATCGACGCCGGCGACTACGGCTACTGCGACGAAACCGGCGAACCCATCGGCGTCGGCCGCCTGCTGGCCCGCCCGACGGCCACGCTGTCGCTCGAAGCGCAACAGCGCCGCGAACTCAAGCAAAAGATGTTCGGGGATTGAACAGGGTCAAGGTAGATAGAGCCCAGCGACTTCGATAGCCTTCGCCGAATGCCAAAGGAAGAATCGGGCCGCCTTTTTTCCAAGGTGGCCAAATTTGTCCGCAATCCCCTGAAGGATTGGTCGGAGCTGGATGCCCCTGCTTCCGCCTCGACCTCGGACTCTTCGCTGCCCGCCCAGCAGACCTACAGCCGCGAGATGCTGAAGGAGATGATCGAGCGGCGCCAGCGCAACGATTTCGTGCGCCGGCGCGAGTTCGACATGCTGCGCAAGCTGCGCCAGCGCGAGGCCGCCGCCCATGCCTTCGAGGCGACGGCTACGCCGTCTTCCTTCAACATCAACAGCACCTCCGAGAAATCGGAAGGCCGCGCGCTCACGCTCAAGAAGATCGACGAGATCGAGCAGCAGATGTCGCAGCAGTGGTGGAAAGGGCGGGGCCCGAACGGCGAAACGCTGGTCAACCCGCCGCCTGACGCCGGCGCCGAGACGCTGCCGCCGGTGCATACCGACGATCTGCTGTCCGAGCCCGCCGTGTTGCCAATCATCCCGCCAGCGGCTGCAGCCGAGGCCGGTGGCGACGCCCCGGCGGTGGCCGCCAGCGTGCCGCTGCTGTCGTCGCGCCTTGCACATGACGGCGCGCTGGAAGAGGCGGTGATCCGCTTCGCGCACGGCGACGACGCCGGCGCCGAAGCCATCCTGCTGCAGGCTTTGGCCTCCACCGAGGGCACGACGCCCGTCGAGGGTGGGCACGACGCCGCGGCCGAACGCGACGACAACCGCTGGCGCGCCCTGTTCGATCTGTACCGCGCGACCGGCGATGCTGCCAAGTTCGCGGCCGCCCGCATGCGCTATGCGCAGCGCATGCGGCGCATGGGCCCCGACTGGGTCTCGCTCGATGAGCTGGCCCGCAGCGTCAAGGCCGTCACTGCCAGCGAAGAGGCGGCCGGGGCCGCCGCCGAAGGCAGCAGCGCCCATGCCGACTGGACCTGCCCCACGCGCCTGGCGCGCGAAGGCCTGATGGAGCTCACCCGCGCGCTGTCGAAGGCGGGCTCTGTGTGGACGCTCGACTGGCGCGGGCTGCACGCCATCGAGCCTGAGGCTGCTGCGCCACTGCGCGTGCTGTTCACCCATTGGGCCGATTCGCCGGTGCAACTGCGCTTCATGGGCTCGGCGCAACTGCTGGCCGTGCTGTCCGAGGCCGCTCCCAACAACGAGCGCGGCACTGACGACATCTGGTGGCAGCTGCACCTTGCGGCGCTTCGCCTGATGCACCTGCCCGACGACTTCGAGCTGGTGGCGCTCAACTACTGCATCACCTACGAGGTGTCGCCGCCTTCCTGGCAGGACCCGAAGGGCGAATGCACCACGCTGGCCGCGCCGCCGGCGAGCCGGCCCAGCTCGGTGTGGTCGCTGCTGTCGGTCGGTGGCGATTCCGAGAGCTTCCCGTCCACCGACAGCGGTTTTGCCGCGCTGGCGGGCGATCTGCGGGGCGAGTCGCTGTCGAGCTGGCAACGGCTGGACAACGACCTGCGCCACACCACTGCGCCAGTCATTTCGTGCGCGGCGCTGCTGCGCATGGACCTGGCCGCCGTGGGCACGCTGCTGAGCTGGGTGCGCGCACGCGATGCCAATGGCGAGCGCGTGCAGTTCGTCGATGCGCACCGGTTGATTGCCGCGCTGTTCAACCTGGTAGGCATTGCCGATCATTCGACAGTGACGGTTAGGAAAAACTAAAACCTGCGCCGCCCGATGGCGGTTGCATTGCTGCGGCGCACCCCCAGATGGCTGCGATGGAACAGTTTCACGGCACCACCATCGTGAGCGTGCGCCGCAAGACCCCCCAAGGCGATCAGGTCGCCATTGGCGGGGACGGGCAGGTCACTCTCGGCAATATCGTCATCAAGGGCACGGCGCGCAAAGTGCGCCGCCTCTATCACGGCAAAGTGCTCGCAGGCTTTGCCGGCGCCACGGCCGACGCCTTCACGCTCTTCGAGCGCTTCGAGGCCAAGCTCGAAAAGCACCAGGGGCACCTGACCCGCGCGGCAGTCGAGCTCACCAAGGATTGGCGCACCGACCGCGTGCTGCGCAAGCTCGAGGCCATGCTCGCAGTGGCCGACGCCACCACCTCGCTCATCATCACCGGCAACGGCGACGTGCTGGAGCCCGAAGACGGCGTGATCGCCATCGGTTCGGGCGGGGCGTATGCCCAGTCGGCGGCCAAGGCGCTGATCGACAACACAGACCTCTCGGCCGAGCAGATCGTGCGCAAATCGCTGGCGATCGCCGGAGAAATCTGCATTTACACGAACATGAACCACACGGTGGAAGCGCTCTGACCATGTCCATGACCCCCCAGGAAATCGTCTCCGAGCTCGACAACCACATCGTCGGCCAGCCGGCCGCCAAGCGCGCCGTGGCCATTGCCCTGCGCAACCGCTGGCGCCGCCAGCAGGTCGACGACAAGCTGCGCCACGAGATCACGCCGAAGAACATCCTCATGATCGGCCCCACGGGCGTGGGCAAGACCGAGATCGCCCGCCGCCTCGCGCGCCTGGCCGATGCGCCCTTCATCAAGGTCGAGGCCACCAAGTTCACCGAGGTCGGCTACGTGGGCAAGGACGTCGATTCGATCATCCGTGACCTCGCCGAAATCGCAGTCAAGCAGACCCGCGAATCGGAAAGCACCAAGGTGCGCGCGCGTGCCGAAGACGCTGCCGAAGACCGCATCCTCGACGTGCTGCTGCCTCCCGCGCGCGGTGCCGATGGCGCGGTGGCCGACACGGGCAACGCCACCCGCCAGGCCTTCCGCAAGAAGCTGCGCGAGCACCAGCTCGACGACAAGGAAATCGAACTCGACCTCGCCGAGACCCGCACCCCACTGGAAATCATGGGCCCCGCCGGCATGGAGGAAATGACCGAGCAGCTGCGCGGCATGTTCGGCCAGATCGGTGGCGGCAAGCGCAAGACACGCAAGCTCAAGATCGCCGAGGCGCTGCGCCTGCTGATCGACGAGGAAGCGGCCAAGCTGGTCAACGAGGACGAGATCCGCACGCAGGCGATCACCAATGCCGAGCAGAACGGCATCGTCTTCATCGACGAGATCGACAAGGTCGCCACGCGCAGCGAAGCGCAGGGCTCCGACGTGTCGCGCCAAGGCGTGCAGCGCGACCTGCTGCCGCTGGTGGAGGGCACGGCCGTCACCACCAAGTACGGCGTGGTGCGCACTGATCACATGCTGTTCATCGCGAGCGGCGCCTTTCACCTGAGCAAGCCGAGCGACCTGATCCCCGAGTTGCAGGGGCGCTTTCCGATCCGCGTCGAGTTGCAATCGCTGTCGGTGGCGGACTTCGAAAGCATCCTCACGCAGACCCGCGCGTCGCTGGTGAAGCAGTACCAGGCTCTGCTCGCCACCGAGAGCGTGACGCTCGAATTCACGCCCGAAGGCGTGAACCGGCTGGCCACCATCGCCTTCGAGGTGAACGAGCGCACCGAGAACATCGGCGCACGCCGTTTGTCGACCGTGATGGAGCGCCTGCTGGATGAGGTAAGCTTCGACGCGACCCGCCTCGAAGGGCAATCGATCCGCATCGATGCCGCTTTTGTCGACCAGCGCCTTGCGGCACTAAGTCACGACGAAGACCTTTCGCGCTTCATCCTCTGAAGCTGCTTCTCCTTCCCCCTGTAACGGGGGAATCCTTCACGCATCACATTCATTGCGTGAGCTAAGTACTTAATTTTCAACGAAATTCGCCGATTCCATGGTTTTGGAATCGGCGCTAAGTCGTTGATTCCATTACAAAAAATAGCCCAAACGGCCAGTTGCTTCCGAAGTGTTTCCTGCTACAGTGCAAAAAAGTGCAGTTAAGTGGGAAAAAGTGCGGGTAGTGCCCCTTTCGGGTGCCGCAGCACTCCCAACACAGGGGTTTCGTGGTCGTGTTTCAAGGCGCTTCATCGCTCAGTCTGGATGCCAAGGGGCGGCTCTCCGTGCCGACCCGGCATCGCGACGTCCTGAGCGCGACGGCAGGCGGCCAGCTCACGATCACCAAGCATCCGCACGGATGCCTGATGGTGTTCCCCCGTCCCGAATGGGAAAAATTCCGCGAGCGCATCGCCGCGCTGCCGATGTCGGCGCAGTGGTGGAAGCGCGTTTTCCTGGGCAACGCCATGGACGTCGAGATGGACGGCACCGGCCGCATCCTGGTGTCGCCCGAACTGCGCGCGGCCACCGGCATCACGCGCGAGACGCTGCTGCTGGGCATGGGCAACCACTTCGAACTCTGGGACAAGGCCACGTACGAGGCCAAGGAGGCCGAGGCCACCCAGGGCGAGATGCCGGATGTGTTTCAGGACTTTGCGTTCTGAGGACCCAAGTGAACACCCCATGGACCCATACGACCGTCTTGCTGAACGAAGCGGTGGAAGCTCTTCTTTCCGGCAGCACGGCGGCAACCGGCACCTACGTGGACGCCACTTTCGGGCGGGGAGGGCATGCGCGTGCAATCCTCTCCAGGCTGGCGCCGGAAGGCAGGCTGATCGCATTCGACAAGGATGCGGAAGCAGTGGCCGAAGCAGCGCGCATCTCCGATGCGCGTTTTTCTATCCGCCACCAGGGATTCCGCTCGCTGGGCGAATTGCCCGACGCGAGCGTCGACGGCCTGTTGATGGACCTGGGCGTGAGCTCGCCGCAGATCGACAACCCGGTGCGCGGTTTCAGTTTTCGTTTCGACGGCCCGCTCGACATGCGCATGGACACCACGCGCGGCGAGAGCGTGGCCGAATGGCTGGCAACGGCCGAACTTCAGCAGATTGCAGAGGTGATCCGTGACTATGGCGAAGAACGGTTTGCTGTTCAGATTGCAAAGGCGATTGTTGCTCGCCGACAAGAACGGGGCCCAATTTCAACCACCACCGAACTGGCCGAGCTCGTGGCTGGCACGGTCAAAACCCGCGAGCAGGGCCAGAACCCTGCAACGCGCACATTTCAGGCTTTTCGGATTTTCATCAACGCCGAGCTTGAAGAGCTGCAACAGGCGCTAGAAGCGAGTCTGTCCGTGCTCAAACCCCAGGGGCGGCTCGCGGTGATCAGCTTCCACTCGCTGGAAGACCGCATCGTGAAGCAGTTCATCGCCAAGCACTCGAAGGAGGTCTACGACCGCCGCGCGCCGTTTGCCGCCCCGAAGGTCATGAAGCTGCGCGCCCTGGAGCGCATCAAGCCGTCCGATGCCGAGGTGAGCGGCAATCCGCGCTCGCGCAGCGCCATTCTTCGCGTCGCAGAACGCACCGGGGCCAGCTGACCATGGCCCGCCTGAACATCCTGCTGCTGCTGGCCGTCATTGCGACGGCTTTGTACCTTGTGCACACGCAGTACATGTCGCGTCAGCTCTATACCGAGCTCGACCGCGTGCAGCAGGAAGCCCGCCGCCTGGAGACCGACCGCGATCGCCTGCAGGTAGAGAAGCGCGCACAGGCCACGCCACTGCGCGTCGAGAAGCTCGCCAAGGAGCAGCTGCAGATGCGCACCACATCGCCGGCCATCACGCAGTATGTACGGCCCGACGGCACGGTGATCCCCGCGGTTGCGCCGGTGGCGCCTGCGCCGACCACACCCAAGCCGACGGCCAAGCCGGTCACCGCAGCGAGGGCCGCACGATGAACCGGGGCAACCGCAGCGTGCGCTACACCACCAGCCCCTTGCTCGCGAGCAAGACGCCGGTGTGGCGCAGCAAGTTCATCGTCGCTGGCATCGCGCTCGGCTTCGTCATGCTGGCGGGCCGGGCGGCCTACGTGCAGGTGCTCAACAACAGCTTCTTCCAGCGGCAGGGCGAAGTGCGTTTCGCGCGCACGCTCGAACTGCCGGCCAATCGTGGCCGCATCCTCGACCGCAACGGGCTCATCCTGGCCTCCAGCGTGGTCGCGCCCAGCATCTGGGCCATTCCGGAAGACATCGAGCGCGACGACCCCGAAGTGCGCGCCAAGCTCAAGCAGGTCGCCAAGCTGCTCGAGATGTCGCAAAAAGACTTCGACAAGAAGCTCGAAGACGAGGACAAGACCTTCGTCTGGATCAAGCGCCAGGTCGACGAGCCCATCGCCAAGCAGATCGCGGCCATGAACCTCAAGGGCATCTACCAGCGCAAGGAATACAAGCGCCAGTACCCAGAGGGCGAGGCTGCCGCGCACGTGGTGGGCTTTACCAACGTGGAAGACAACGGCCAGGAAGGCATCGAGCTCGCGTTCAACAAGGAGCTGGCCGGCAAGGCGGGTTCGCGCCGGGTCATCAAGGACCGCCTGGGCCGCGTGGTCGAGGGCGTTGGCGAAACCGTGCCGCCGCTCGACGGCAAGGACATCCAGCTCAGTGTCGACAGCAAGGTGCAGTTCTTCGCCTACCAGAAGCTGCGCGACGCCGTGACCGCGCGCAAGGCCAAGGCCGGCAGCGTGGTGGTGCTCGATTCCGTCACCGGCGAAGTGCTTGCGCTGGCCAACTACCCGAGCTACGTGCCCGACAAGCGCCAGAACCTCACCGGCGAACAGCTGCGCAACCGCGCGCTCACCGACACCTTCGAGCCCGGCTCGACCATGAAGCCGATCACCGTAGGCATGGCGCTGGAAGCCGGCCGCGTGAAGCCCTCGACCCTGATCGAAACCGGCCCGGGCCGATTCCAGATCGGCGGCTTCACCATCAGCGACACCCACAACTACGGCACGCTGACGGTCGAAGGCGTGATCCAGAAGTCGAGCAACGTCGGCGCGCTCAAGATCGCCCAGAAGATGACCCCGCACGAGATGTGGGACACCTACACCGCGCTCGGCTACGGCCAGAAGCCGCAGATCCAGTTCCCCGGCGCCGTGACGGGCCGGCTGCGCCCGTGGAAGACCTGGAAGCCGGTCGAGCAGGCCACCATGGCCTACGGCTACGGCCTGTCGGCGTCGCTGTTCCAGATGGCGCATTCGTACACCTCGTTCGCGCACGACGGCTCGATCATTCCGGTCACCATCCTGAAGAACTCCGAGCCGCCGGTCGGCGTGCGCGTGTTCTCGCCATCGAATGCGCTGGCGGTGCGCAAGATGCTGCAGATGGCCGCCGGCCCCGGCGGCACCGGCACCCGTGCGCAGACGGTCGGCTACTCGGTCGGCGGCAAGTCGGGCACGGCCCACAAGCAGGTCGGCAAGGGTTACGCGAGTAACAAATATCGCGCCTGGTTCACCGGCATGGCGCCTATCGACAAGCCGCGCATCATCGTCGCGGTGATGATCGATGAGCCCAGCGATGGCCAGTATTTCGGCGGCGTCGCCGCGGCGCCCGTGTTCAGCGAAGTCGTGCAGCAGACGCTGCGCATGATGAACGTACCGCCCGATCTGGCGGTCAAACCGCTTGTGATGACGCAGGGCGTCGACGAGAGTTTCTGAACATGCTGACCTTCACTTCCCCCCAACTTGCCGCGGCCTGGCTCAAGGAGCGCGTGCCGCAGGCCGCGCTGCACGCAGACAGCCGTGCCGTGGGCGCGGGCGACGTCTTCATCGCCTGGCCTGGCGCCGCCACTGACGGGCGCAAGCACGTTGCGGCCGCGCTGGCGCAGGGCGCGGCGGTCTGCCTGGTGGAGCGCGAGGGCGTCGAGGCCTTCGGCTTTGAAGGCGACGACCGCATCGTGAGTTACCCCGGCCTGAAGGCCGCCACCGGCCCGATCGCCTCGGCCTTCTACGACAACCCCTCGGCCCTGCTCGACGTGCTGGCCGTGACCGGCACCAACGGCAAGACCTCCACCGCCTGGTGGCTCGCCGAATCGCTCTCCACGCTGCGCGCGGCGGGCGGCGTGCGCGCGATGCGGCCCGACGGCACCATGCAGCGCGACGCGCCGTCGCCCTGTGCGGTGATGGGCACGCTGGGCATCGGCGTGCCGCCCGAGCTGACCTACACGGGCCTCACCACGCCCGACCCGGTGATGATGCAGCGCGAACTGCGCTCGCTGGTCACGCGCGGCTTTGGCGCCTGCGCCATCGAGGCCTCGTCCATCGGCATCGCCGAGCGCCGGCTCGACGGCGCGCAGATCGCGGTGGCCGTGTTCACCAACTTCACGCAGGACCACCTCGACTACCACGGCAGCATGGACGCCTACTGGCAGGCCAAGGCCGAGCTGTTCCGCTGGCCCGGCCTGCGCGCGGCGGTGATCAACATCGACGACACGCACGGCGCCAGCCTGTGCGCGAACCTGATCGACGCCGGCATCGGCGCGCTCGACGTCTGGACCGTCTCGGCCGGTGGCAAGCCCGCCCGCCTCGTGGCGCGCGACATCGGCTACGACGCGCAGGGCCTGCAGTTCTCGGTGGCCGAGCACGGCACCGCCGCGGTGGAGCGCCTGTCGACCGGCCTGATCGGCCAGTACAACGTGGCCAACCTGCTGGGCGTGCTCGGCACGCTGCGCGCGCTGGGCCTGACGCTGGCCCAGGCCGTGGCAGCCTGCGCCAACCTCACCAGCGTGCCGGGCCGCATGGACCGCGCAGGCACAGGCGAAGGCGAAGGCGCGCCGCTCGCCGTGGTCGACTATGCCCACACGCCCGATGCGCTCGACAAGGCCCTGATCGGCCTGCGCCCGCTGGCAAAGCAGCGCGGCGGCGCGCTCTGGTGCCTGTTCGGCTGCGGCGGCGACCGCGACCCGATCAAGCGCCCGATGATGGCCGCCGTGGCCGAGCGCCAGGCCGACCGCGTTGTCGTCACCAGCGACAACCCGCGCAGCGAAAAGCCCGACGCGATCATCAGCCAGGTGCTGCGCGGCTTCTCGCGCCCCGAGGCCGCCCAGGTGCAGCCCGACCGCGCCGCCGCCATCGCCGATGCCATCGCGCAGGCCGCCCCGCAAGACGTGGTGCTGATCGCCGGCAAGGGCCACGAGGCCTGGCAGGAAATCGCCGGCCAGCGCATCGAGTTTTCCGACAAGGCCCATGCGCTTCAGGCGCTGGCAAAGAGGGGGGCCGCGGCATGACCGACACGACGCCTCTCAACATCACGCTGGCCCAGGTGCAGCAATGGATTCCGGGATCGCGCCTGGTGGGTGACGCCTCGACCGTCATCGCCCGCGTGCATACCGACACGCGCACGCTCGCGCAGGGTGACCTGTTCGTCGCGCTCAAGGGCGAGCGCTTCGATGCCAACGACTTCCTGGCGGACGCCAGGAAGCGCGGCGCTGTGGCCGCCATTGCGCACCACGGCCTCGAAGCGGCCGGCCTCAGCGGCCTCGAAGTGCCCGACTCGCTGGCCGCGCTCGGCGCGCTCGGCGCGGGCTGGCGCGCGCAGTTCGAGCTGCCGCTGATCGCTGTGACCGGCAGCAACGGCAAGACCACGGTCACGCAGATGATCGCGGCCGTGCTGTTCGCCTTCCGCGCCGAACGAGCGCTGGCCACCGCCGGCAACTTCAACAACGAGATCGGCGTGCCGCTCACGCTGCTGCGCCTGCGCGCGCAGCACCAGCGCGCGGTGCTCGAACTGGGCATGAACCATCCGGGCGAAATCGCGCGGCTGGCCGCCATCTCGCGCCCGACCATCGCGCTCGTCAACAACGCCCAGCGCGAGCACCAGGAGTTCATGGCCACCGTCGAGGCGGTGGCCGTCGAAAACGCCGCCGTGTTTGCGGTGCTGCCCGAAGGCGGCACAGCCGTCTTCCCCTACGGCGACGATTTCACCTCGCTGTGGACCGACATGGCGCACGCCGGTGGCTCGCGCCGTTGCATGACTTTCGGCGAACCGGAAGATGCCGACATCTCGCTCGACAGCGCTGAATGGAAGCAGGGCGCCTGGGCCGTGCGCATCCGCACGCCGCTCGGCGCCTTCGATGCGCGCCTGCACATCGCGGGTCGGCACAACGTCGTCAATGCGCTGGCGGCCACGGCCTGTGCGCTCGCGGCCGGCGTGTCGCTCGAGACCATTGCCGCGGGCCTGTCGGCCTTCGAGCCGGTCAAGGGCCGTTCGCGCGCCAACGAAATCGTGCTGGCCGGCGGCCATGCGCTCACGCTGGTCGACGACAGCTACAACGCCAACCCCGATTCCGTGATCGCCGCCATCGACGTGCTCGCCGCCCTGCCGGGCCCGCGCTTGCTGGTGCTCGGCGACATGGGCGAGGTGGGCGACCGCTCGCCCGAGTTCCACGCCGAAGTCGGCGAGCGGGCGCGCCAGCGCGGCATCGAGTCCGTCTATACGCTGGGCGCCGCGACGACGCACACCACAGCTGCCTTCGGCGGTGCCGACGGACGCCATTTCGAAGAGTTCGACGCGCTCGGCGCGGCCGTGCTCGCGCGCCTGCCGCAGCTGGGCAGCGTGCTCGTCAAGGGATCGCGCTTCATGAAGATGGAGCGCGTGGTGCAGGCCATCGAAGCACAGGCGCAAGCACAACCACAACAACAAAAGGAGGCCGGTCATGACGCATGAGCCGCGCGAAACAACATGCTGATGACCCTGGCCCAATGGCTGCAGACGCTCTCGCCCGAGTTCGGGTTTTTGCGCGTTTTTCAATACCTCACCTTCCGCGCGCTGATGGCTGCGCTGACCGCGCTCGTGGTCGGCCTCGTGGCCGGCCCGTACGTGATCCGCCGCCTGGCCGCGCTCAAGATCGGCCAGCCGATTCGCGGCTACGGCATGGAAACGCACCTGACCAAGAGCGGCACGCCCACCATGGGCGGTGTGCTGGTGCTGTTCGCCATCGCCTTCGCCACGCTGCTGTGGTTCGATATTTCGAACAGGTTCGTGTGGATCGTGCTGTGGGTCACGATGGGCTTCGGCGCCATCGGCTGGGTCGACGACTGGCGCAAGGTGGTGCGCAAGGACCCGGAAGGCATGCGCTCGCGCGAGAAGTATTTCTGGCAGTCGGTGGTCGGCCTCATTGCCGCCTTCTACCTGCTCTTCAGCATCTCGGAGAGCTCCAACTGGCGCGTGGTGCAGCTGTTCTTCGCGTGGGTGCAGTCGGGCTTCGATCTCGACTTTCCGCCCAAGATCAACCTGCTGGTGCCTTTCTTCAAGGAAGTGAGCTACCCGCTGGGCGGCATCGGCTTCGTGATCCTTACGTACCTGGTGATCGTGGGCGCGAGCAATGCGGTGAACCTGACAGACGGCCTCGATGGCCTGGCGATCATGCCGGTGGTGATGGTGGGCTCGGCGCTGGGCGTGTTCGCCTATGTCACGGGCAGCGCGGTGTACTCCAAGTACCTGCTGTTCCCCAATATCCCGGGCTCGGGAGAGCTGCTGGTGTTCTGCTCTGCCATGGCTGGCGCGGGGCTCGCGTTCCTCTGGTTCAACACGCACCCGGCGCAGGTCTTCATGGGCGACGTGGGCGCGCTGGCGCTCGGCGGCGCGCTGGGCACCATCGCGGTCATCGTGCGCCAGGAGATCGTGTTCTTCATCATGGGCGGCATCTTCGTGGTCGAGGCGATCTCGGTGATGGCGCAGGTCATGTACTTCAAGTACACGAAGAAGCGCTACGGCGAAGGCCGCCGCGTGCTCAAGATGGCGCCGCTGCACCATCACTTCGAGAAGAGCGGCTGGCGCGAGACGCAGGTCGTGGTGCGCTTCTGGATCATCACGATGCTGCTGTGCCTCGTGGGTCTTTCGACGTTGAAGCTGCGGTAACGGAACCATGCGGCATCTGAAAGACCTCCCCGTTCTCATCCTCGGCCTCGGTGCGTCCGGGCTGGCGATGGCGCGCTGGTGCGCGCGCCACGGTGCCGTCGTGACCGTGGCCGATACGCGCGAGGCGCCGTCGCTGCTTGCGACGCTGCGGGCGGAGTGGCCTGAGGTGACGTTCGTCGGCGGGCCGTTCTCGGCTGCGCTGGTCGAAGGCACGCCGATCCGTGCGGTGTATCGCTCGCCGGGGCTGTCGCCCGCGACCATTGCGCCGGTGGCGGAAGCGGCACGTGCTGTCGGCCTGCCGGTCGGTGGCGAGCTGGACCTGTTCGCGCGTGCGTTGCTGGACCTGCGGACGGTGGAAGTGTCGGTGGTCGAGGCTGAGCCGGAACCCGAAGCGGAAGCACCCATCGAGCCGGTGGCAGAAGCGCCCGTGGAAACCGCCGAGCCGGAGGCGCAAGCGCTACTGCCGCTGGATGAGCCCGCGCCCGCCGAGCAGGCAGAAGCCGTGGCCGAGCCGGTACAACAGCCCGAGCCTTTCGAAACCGAAGCACCCGAAGTCGCCGCAGAAACCGCGACCGAACCGGCCGTGCCCGCGCAAGCCGAAGCCATGCCGCGCGATCCTTCGATGAGCGTCGCCGTGCCGCTGCCGCCCGAGGCCGCAGAAGTCGTCGAGCCGGTGGCCGAGCCCGCACCGGAAGTGTCCGCCGTTGTCCCCGAGTCCCTCGAGGCTTCGGCTCCCGCGCCCTCCACCGCTTCCCGCCTGCCTGTCACCGGCAAGCCCTACGTCCCGACCGCCGCCAGGGAGGCTGCCGAGTTCGTCGCCAAGATCGCCGAAATCTCCGCCACCAATCCGGCCTCGGCTGCCGTCGAAGAAGAATCGCCCCAGCTCGAACTGGCCCCCCCCGTCGAGCCCGAAGCCCCCAAGGGCTACACGCCCGCGGTGCTCGCCATCACCGGCACCAACGGCAAGACCACCGTCACCTCGCTCACCGGTCAGCTGGTCGAGCGCGCGGGCAAGACCGTGGCCGTAGCCGGCAACATCGGCCCGACGCTGCTCGACACGCTCTCGGCGCACATGGATGCCGACACTCTGCCCGATGTGTGGGTGCTGGAGCTGTCCAGCTTCCAGCTCGACGGCGTGCAGGGCTTCGAGCCCACGGCCGCCACCGTGCTCAACCTCACGCAGGACCACCTCGACTGGCATGGCGATATGCCGGCCTATGCGGCGGCCAAGGCGCGGATCTTCGGCGCGCATGGGCTCATGATCCTCAACCGTGACGATGCCGACGTGATGGCGATGCTGCCCGCGCCCGTCAGGGCCAAGCTGCAGCGCCCGCAGATCCGCACGCACGTCACCTTCGGTGCAGCCATGCCGCTGCGCCCGGGTGACTACGGCATCGAGCGCGTCAACGGCATGGCCTGGCTGGTGCGCGCGCTGGAAGCCGACGAAACGCAGAAGCGCAAGCGCGGCGCCGTGGTCGAGGAAGAAATCTTCCTGCAGCGCCTGATGCCCGCCGACGCGCTGCGCATCCGCGGCCGTCACAACGCCATGAACGCACTGGCCGCACTCGCGCTGGCCAGCGCCGCTGACTGCCCGCTGGGCCCCATGCTCTACGGCCTGCGCGAATACCACGGCGAGCCGCACCGCGTGGAGCCGATCGCCATCGTGGACGAGGTCGAGTACTTCGACGACAGCAAGGGCACCAACGTCGGCGCCACCGTGGCTGCGCTGATCGGCCTGGGCGAAGAGCGCCGCGTGGTCGTCATCCTCGGCGGCGATGGCAAGGGACAAGACTTCGAGCCGCTGGCCGAGCCCGTGCGCCAATACGCGCGCGCCGTGGTGCTCATCGGCCGCGACGCGCCGCTCATCGAAGCCGCGCTGGTGTCGACCGGCGTTTCGCTGCTGCATGCTGCTTCGATGGACGAGGCCGTGAAGCTCGCGTCCGCGCGCGCCAACCCCGGCGACGCCGTGCTGCTGTCACCAGCCTGTGCGAGCTTCGACATGTTCAAGGACTACGCGCACCGCGCCGAGGTGTTCCGCGAGGCCGTGCAGGCCTACGAGGACAGCCCGCGCGGCATGGGCGGTTCGACGACGGAGGACACGGTTTGAACTCTGCCGCCTCAGGCGCCACGCCCAACGCATCCACCAGCCGCTTTGGCGGCTGGTTCAGGCGCGCCCGCAGCGGGATCGACTCGCTGCCCGTGCACCTGCCCGTGCGGCTGGGCGGCGCCGGTATCGCGCAGACAAAAGCCACGCCGATGCGCGTGCTGGGTTTCGACCAGGCGCTGGTCTGGGTCACGGTCGCGCTGCTGACCTGGGGCCTGATCATGGTGTATTCGGCCTCCATCGCGCTGCCCGACAACCCGCGCTTCGCACGCGCGGGCTACAGCGCCTCGTACTTCCTCACGCGGCACGCGGCCTCGGTGATCTTCGCGTTCATCGCCGCGCTGCTGGCTTTCCAGATCCCGATGAAGACCTGGGAGCGTGCCGCGCCCTGGCTCTTCGTGGCCTCGCTGCTGCTGCTGGTGGCCGTGCTCATTCCGCACATCGGCATCAACGTGAACGGCGCGCGCCGCTGGCTGCCGATGGGCTTCATGCGCTTTCAGCCCTCGGAGCTGGCCAAGCTCGCGATGGTGCTCTACGCCGCCAGCTACATGGTGCGCAAGATGGAGATCAAGGAGCGCTTCTTCCGCGCCGTGCTACCGATGGGCATCGCGGTGGTGGTGGTCGGCATGCTGGTGATGGCCGAGCCCGACATGGGCGCGTTCATGGTGATCGCCGTGATCGCCATGGGCATCCTGTTCCTGGGCGGCGTGAACGCGCGCATGTTCTTCGTGATTGCTGCGCTGGTGGTGGTGGCCTTCGGCACCATCGTCGCGAGCAGCCCGTGGCGCCGCGAGCGCATCTTTGCGTACCTCGATCCGTGGAGCGAAGAGCACGCGCTGGGCAAGGGCTACCAGCTGTCGCACTCGCTGATCGCCATCGGGCGCGGCGAGATCTTCGGCGTGGGCCTGGGCGGCAGCGTCGAGAAGCTGCACTGGCTGCCCGAGGCGCACACCGACTTCCTGCTGGCCGTGATCGGCGAAGAGTTCGGCCTGGTCGGTGTGCTGCTGATCATCGGCCTGTTCCTCTGGCTCACGCGCCGCATCATGCACATCGGCCGCCAGGCGATTGCGCTGGACCGCGTGTTCTCGGGCCTCGTGGCCCAGGGCGTGGGCGTGTGGCTCGGCTTCCAGACCTTCATCAACATGGGTGTGAATCTGGGCGCGCTGCCGACCAAGGGACTGACCTTGCCGCTGATGAGCTTCGGCGGCTCGGCCATCCTGATGAACCTTGTGGCGCTGGCCATCGTGCTGCGTATCGACTACGAGAACCGCGTGCTGATGCGGGGAGGTCGCGTATGACGCGCACCGCACTCGTCATGGCAGGCGGCACAGGCGGCCACATCTTCCCGGGGCTTGCGGTGGCCGAGGCCCTGCGCGAGCGCGGCTGGCAGGTGCACTGGCTGGGCGCACCCGGCAGCATGGAAGAAAAACTCGTGCCGCCGCGCGGCTTCGCCTTCGAGCCCGTGCAGTTCGGCGGCGTGCGCGGCAAGGGCCCGCTCACGCTGTTCCTGTTGCCGCTGAAGCTGCTGCGCGCCTTCTGGCAGAGCCTGCGCGTGGTGCGCCGCGTGAAGCCCGACGTGCTGGTGGGCCTCGGCGGCTACATCACCTTTCCGGGCGGAATGATGGGCGTGCTGCTCAACAAGCCGCTGGTGCTGCACGAGCAGAACTCGGTCGCCGGCCTTGCCAACAAGGTGCTGGCAGGCGTGGCCGACCGCGTGTTCACGGCCTTCCCCAATGTGTTGAAGAAGGCGCAGTGGGTGGGCAACCCGCTGCGTGCGGCCTTCACTTCGCAGCCCGATCCGGCCACGCGCTTCGCGGGCCGCACCGGGCCGCTGAAATTGCTGGTGGTCGGCGGCAGCCTCGGCGCGCGCGGCCTCAACACCGTGGTGCCGCAGGCGCTGGCGCGCATCGAGCCGGCCACGCGCCCGCAGGTGCTGCACCAGAGCGGCGCCAAGCAGATCGACGAACTGCGCGCCAACTACACGGCGGCCGGCGTCGAAGGCGAGCTCACGCCCTTCATCGAAGACACCGCGCAGGCATATGCCGACGCCGACATCATCGTCGCGCGCGCCGGCGCCAGCACCGTCACAGAAATCGCGGCCGTCGGCGCAGCAGCGCTGTTCGTGCCTTTCCCCTCGGCGGTCGACGACCACCAGACCACCAACGCGCGCTTCCTCGTGGATGCGGGCGGCGGATGGCTCGTGCAACAGGCCGACCTCACTCCTGAATTGCTGGCTGACTTGCTACAGAAAACCGAGCGCACCGCGCTGATCGAAAAGGCCACCAAGGCCAAGACCATGCAGAAGACCGAAGCTGTGGAAGCGGTCGTCCGCGCCTGCGAGGAGCTTGCCAAATGAAGCACGCGATTCGTCACATCCATTTCGTGGGCGTCGGTGGTTCCGGCATGAGCGGTATCGCCGAAGTGCTGCTGAACCTGGGCTACAAGATCACCGGTTCCGACCTGTCCGACAGCGTCACGCTGCGCCGACTCGCGGGCCTGGGCATCGGCACCTTCGTGGGCCACGCCGCCGCGCACATCGACGGCGCGGACGCGGTCGTCACTTCCACCGCCGTGCAGTCGGACAACCCCGAAGTGCTGGCCGCGCGCGAGAAGCGCATTCCGGTGGTGCCGCGCGCGCTGATGCTGGCCGAGCTGATGCGCCTGAAGCAGGGCATTGCCATTGCCGGCACGCACGGCAAGACCACCACCACCAGCCTGGTGGCGAGCGTGCTCGATGCCGCCGGGCTCGACCCGACCTTCGTGATCGGCGGGCGCCTGAACAGCGCGGGCGCCAACGCGCAGCTCGGCAGCGGCGACTACATCGTGGTCGAGGCCGACGAGTCGGACGCCTCGTTCCTGAACCTGCTGCCGGTGATGGCGGTGGTCACGAACATCGACGCCGACCACATGGAGACCTACGGGCATGACTTCGCGAAGCTCAAGAAAGCCTTCGTCGACTTCCTGCACCGCATGCCGTTCTACGGCGTGGCCATTCTCTGCACCGACGATCCGGCGGTGCGCGAGATCGTGGCCGACGTGACCTGCCCGGTCACCAGTTACGGCTTTGGCGAAGACGCCCAGGTGCGCGCCATCGACGTGCGCGCCGTCGGCGGCCAGATGCACTTCACCGCGCAGCGCCGCAACGGCGTGACGCTGCCCGACCTGCCCATCGTGCTGAACCTGCCGGGCGAGCACAACGTGCGCAATGCGCTGTCGGTGATCGCGGTGGCCGTGGAGCTCGGCATTCCCGACGAAGCCGTGCAGCGCGGCCTCGCGGGCTTCAAGGGCGTGGGCCGGCGCTTCCAGAGCTACGGCGACGTGGCTGTGCAAGGTGGCGATGCCGCCGGTACCTTCACGGTCATCGACGACTACGGTCATCACCCCGTCGAGATGGCGGCCACCATCGCCGCCGCGCGCGGCGCGTTTCCGGGCCGCCGGCTGGTGCTGGCCTTCCAGCCGCACCGCTATACCCGCACGCGCGACTGCTTCGAGGATTTCGTGAAGGTCATCGGCACGGCCGACTCGGTGCTGCTCGGCGAGGTCTACGCCGCAGGCGAGGCGCCCATCGTGGCGGCCGACGGCCGCACGCTGGCGCGCGCGCTGCGCGTGGCCGGCAAGGTCGAGCCGGTGTTCGTCGACGACATCGCCGCCATGCCGCAAGCCATTCTCGACAACGCCCGCGTGGGCGACGTGGTGCTTTCCATGGGCGCCGGCTCCATTGGCGCGGTGCCGGGCAAGGTCGTCGAACTCGGCGCGGCGGCCGTCACCGCCGCAGCACCCTCAACATCGCAGCGCGATTCGCGCAAAGGGAGGGCCTCATGAGCCTTCAGGACCCCAAGCTCTTCGGCAAGGTTGCCGTGCTGTTCGGCGGCAGTTCCGCCGAACGCGAAATCTCGTTGATGTCGGGCACCGGCGTGCTCGAAGCCCTGCGCTCACGCGGTGTCGATGCGCATGCCTTCGACCCTTCGCAGCGCGATCTGGCCGACCTGGAGCGCGAAGGCTTCGCGCGCTGCTTCGTCGCGCTGCATGGCCGCCATGGCGAGGACGGCACCGTGCAGGGCGCGCTCGAACTGCTCGGCATTCCGTACACCGGCTCGGGCGTGATGGCTTCCAGCGTGGCCATGGACAAGGTCATGACCAAGCGCATCTGGCAGGCCGACGGCCTGCCGACGCCCAAGTACGTGCGCCTGGCCTTCGACCAGCAAAGCCGCGAACAGATCATGGCCGTGCCCGACGTGCTCGGCCTGCCGCTGATCGTGAAGCCGCCGCGCGAGGGCTCCTCCATCGGCGTGACCAAGGTCGAGGGCTACTCGCAGATGCAGGACGCGATCACGCTGTCGGCCAAGTACGACGCCGACGTGCTCTGCGAAGAATTCATCGAAGGCGAGGAAGTGACCTGCGCAGTGCTCGGCCACGGGCTCGACGCGCGCGCGCTGCCGGTGGTGCGCATTTCCGCACCCGAAGGCGCCTACGACTACCAGAACAAGTACTTCACCGACGACGTGAAGTACCAGTGCCCGAGCGGCCTGCCCGAAGCGGAAGAGCACGAGATTCAGCGCATCACGCTGGCTGCCTACCGCACGCTCGGCTGCCGCGGCTGGGGCCGTGCCGACGTGATGATTCGCGCCAGCGACCGCAAGCCCTTCCTGCTGGAGATGAACACCTCGCCCGGCATGACCAGCCATTCGCTGGTGCCGATGTCGGCCCGCGCCGCGGGTATCGCGTACGAAGACCTGTGCCTGCGGGTGCTGGCCTCGGCCGCGCTCGACGCAACGGGAGGCTCGCTATAGCCATGGCCGACAGCATCCCCGCTCCCTTCGACGTCAAGCTCATGAACATCGTCGCGAACATTGCCTTCGCGATGGTGGCGCTCATGCTGCTGGCGGCGGGTGCGTGGTGGGTGCTGCGGCAGCCTTTCTTCCCCATCGGCGGCATCAAGGTGGACGGCGAGGTCACGCACAACAACGCGGTCACGCTGCGCGCCAACGTGGCGCCGCAGCTCACGGGCAACTTCTTCACCATCGACCTGGGGCGCGCACGCGCTGCCTTCGAGTCGGTGCCGTGGGTGCGCAGCGCGGTGGTGCGGCGCGAGTTCCCGAACAAGCTGCGCGTGACGCTGACCGAGCAGGTGCCGGTTGCCAACTGGGGCGACGACGCGGGCTCGAAGCTCATCAACGGCTTCGGCGACGTGTTCGAGGCCAACGTGGCGGAGGTGGACGACAACCTGCCGCGCCTGGATGGCCCGATCGAACAGGCCGGCCAGGTGCTGGGGATGTACCGCGTGCTGCAGCCGCAGTTCCAGCCTTACGACATGAGCATCGACGAGCTCACGCTGTCGAGCCGGGGCAGCTGGAAGGTGGTGCTCGACAGCGGTGCCGAGATAGAGCTCGGCCGCGGCCAGAGCGAGGAGGTGACGGCCCGCCTGCAGCGGTTCCTGAAGACCGTGACCCAGGTCGCGGGCCAGTACCGCCGCACGATGGCCGACGTCGAGGGCGCCGACCTGCGACACAACGACGCGTATGCATTGCGGCTGCGCGGCGTCACCACGGTCTCGCCAGAGGCCCCAAGAAAAATCAAGTAGCGCTCATCGAGAAATCGAGGACATATCTCAATGCCTAAAGAATACAAAGACCTGGTCGTAGGACTCGACATCGGCACCGCCAAGGTGATGGTGGTCGTGGCCGAAGTGCTGCCCGGAGGCGAGCTCAAGCTGGCCGGCCTCGGCATCGCGCCGAGCAACGGCCTGAAGCGCGGCGTGGTGGTGAACATCGACGCCACCGTGCAGAGCATCCAGCAGGCCCTGAAAGAGGCCGAGCTGATGGCCGACTGCAAGATCAGCCGCGTCTACACCGGCATCACCGGCAGCCACATCCGCGGCATCAATTCGAGCGGCATGGTGGCGGTGAAGGACAAGGAAGTGACGCCCGCCGACGTGGCCCGCGTGGTGGAGACGGCCCGCGCCATCAACATCTCGAGCGACCAGCGCCTGCTGCTGGTGGAGCCGCAGGAGTTCGTGATCGACGGCCAGGACGTGAAGGAGCCGATCGGCATGAGCGGCATGCGGCTCGAAGCCAAGGTGCACATCGTGACCGGTGCGCAGAGCGCGGCCGAGAACATCATCAAATGCGTGCGCCGCTGCGGCCTCGAAGTCGACCAGCTGATGCTGAACCCGCTGGCATCGAGCCAGGCGGTGCTGACCGAGGACGAGCGCGAACTCGGCGTGGTGCTGGTCGACATAGGCGCGGGCACGACCGACGTGGCGATCTTCACCAACGGCGCGATCCGCCACACGGCCGTGATCCCGATCGCGGGCGACCTCATCACGAGCGACATTGCCATGGCGCTGCGCACGCCGACGAAGGACGCGGAAGACATCAAGGTCGAGAACGGCTATGCCAAGCAACTGCTGGCCGACCCCGACACGCAAGTCGAAGTGCCGGGCCTCGGCGATCGCGGCCCGCGCATGCTGAGCAAGCAGGCGCTGGCCGGCGTGATCGAGCCGCGCATCGAAGAGATCTTCTCGCTGGTGCAGCAGGTGGTGCGCGAGTCGGGCTACGAAGAGGTGTTGTCGTCGGGCGTGGTGCTCACGGGCGGCAGCGCGGTGATGCCCGGCATGGTCGAGCTCGGCGAAGACATCTTCCTGAAGCCCGTGCGCCGCGGCATCCCGAAGTATTCGAGCGCGCTGTCAGACATGGTTGCGCAGCCTCGCGCAGCGACGGTGATGGGCCTGCTCGAAGAAGCACGTTTTGCGCGCATGCGTGGCTTCAAGGTTGCACAGAAGAATGGGTCGGTAAAGACTGCATTCGGACGTTTCAAAGACTTCATCGTGGGGAATTTCTAGCCATGATCAAGTCTCCACTCTGGCTCGCGCGTGGCAGCCCTCCATTGCATTTCAACGAGCGATGGCGACGAACAGGTCCACCATCGTGACGGACGCATCGTTGATCTCGTCACGGCACAAGAATTATTCATAGACACATAACGGCAACTGCAAGATTCAAGGAGTTAAAAATGACCATCGAAATGATCGAAGTCGAAGAGTTCAATCAGGGCACGCAGATCAAGGTGATCGGTGTTGGCGGTGGCGGCGGCAATGCGGTCGCCCACATGATGGAGCGCGGTGTGCAGGGCGTTCAGTTCGTCTGCGCGAACACCGACGCACAGGCACTGCAGCGCAGCAGCGCGCACAAGATCATCCAGCTCGGCACCAGCGGCCTGGGTGCCGGCAGCAAGCCCGACAAGGGCCGTGAAGCGGCCGAGCTCGCGGTGGACGACATCCGCGCGGCCATCGACGGCGCGCACATGCTGTTCATCACGGCCGGCATGGGCGGCGGCACCGGCACCGGTGCTGCTCCCGTCATCGCGCGCGTCGCGAAGGAAATGGGCATCCTCACCGTGGGTGTGGTGACCAAGCCCTTCGACTGGGAAGGCGGCCGTCGCATGACCAACGCCGACGCCGGCCTGGCCGAGCTCGAAGCGAACGTCGATTCGCTGATCGTTGTGCTCAACGAGAAGCTGCTCGACGTGCTGGGCGAAGACGTCACGCAGGACGAAGCCTTCGCGCAAGCCAACGACGTGCTGAAGAACGCCGTGGGCGGCATCTCGGAAATCATCAATGAGTACGGCGGCGTGAACGTCGACTTCGAAGACGTGCGCACCGTGATGGGCGAGCCCGGCAAGGCCATGATGGGCACTGCTGCCGCAGCCGGCCCGGACCGCGCGCGCATCGCCGCCGAACAGGCCGTGGCCTGCCCGCTGCTCGAAGGTATCGACCTCTCGGGCGCCAAGGGTGTGCTGGTGCTGGTGACGGCATCGAAGGGCTCGCTGAAGCTGAACGAATCGAAGCTCGCGATGAACACCATCCGCGCCTACGCTTCGCCGGACGCGCACGTGATCTACGGCGCCGCATACGACGACAGCCTCGGCGACGAGATGCGCGTGACCGTGGTGGCCACCGGCCTGTCGCGTGCCGATGCCCGCCGCCAGGCACCTACGCTGGAAGTGATCCGCACCGGCACCGACAACATCCCGTTCAACGTGCCGACGCTCGGTGGTACGGGGCACGCCAGTGGTGGCGGCCACAGCCAGCCCAACTACGACGGCATGGCCGTTCCCAGCGTGTGGCGCACCAACCGCACGATGGCTGCAGCGAAGGTGGACGCGCTGTCTTCGGGCGGCATGGACGACTTCGAGATCCCGGCCTTCCTGCGCCGCCAGGCTGATTAAGAGGACACCCCGTTCGATGGTCTCGCTGGAGGCCATCGTGGGGTGAACTCGGCCAGACGCAGAGGGCACGAGGGTTCGCAAGGGGCACAGGGACGACCTGAAAGGGACGTCTGCTGACTCTAGGCGCTGCGCTCACCTCGTGCCCTTTGCGTCCATTTCGCGCCAATTTGGCGGGATTGCATAGAACCCATGTCTATCGGTGCCATAGCGAGGGGCATAGGGCGCCATGCCCGTCGGGCGCCTAAAATCCCGGCCGTGCTGCAACAACGAACCCTCAAGTCGATCAGCCGCGCCGTGGGCGTGGGGCTCCATAGCGGCCAACGCGTGGAGCTGACCCTGCGACCGGCCCCGGCCGACACGGGCATCGTGTTCCGCCGCGTCGACCTGCCCGAGCCAGCCGAGATCCGCATGACTGCCGAGGCGGTCACCGACACGCGCCTTGCATCCACCGTTTCCACCGGCGGCGCCAAGGTGCAGACCGTCGAACACCTGATGTCGGCCTGCGCGGGCCTGGGCATCGACAACCTCTACATCGACATCACGGCCGACGAAGTGCCGATCCTCGACGGGTCGGCCTCGTCCTTCGTGTTCCTGTTGCAAAGCGCGGGCATCGCGCTGCAGAAGGCGCCGCGCCGCTTCATCCGCGTGACTCGCAAGGTCGAAGTGCGCGAAGGCGAGGGCGCCAACGAGAAGTGGGCGAGCCTGGAGCCGTACCACGGCTACAAGCTGAGCTTCGAGATCGACTTTGACCACCGCGTGGTCAATTCCACCGGCCAGCGCGTGGAGTTCGACTTGGGCACCGACTCGTACAGCCGAGACATCGCACGCGCACGCACCTTCGGCTTCACCAAGGACGTCGAGTACATGCGCACCAAGGGCCTCGCGCTCGGTGGTGGGCTCGACAACGCGGTCGTCATGGACGACACCAAGGTGCTCAATGCGGGCGGTCTGCGCTACGACGACGAGTTCGTGAAGCACAAGATCCTCGATGCCATGGGCGACCTGTACATCATCGGCAAGCCGCTGCTGGCGGCCTACACCGCATTCCGTTCGGGCCATGCGCTCAACAACAAGCTGCTGCGCGAACTGCTTTCGCACAGCGACGCCTACGAAGTCGTGACCTTCGAGGACGAGAAGCGCGCACCGCGCGGTTTCGGCGAAGTCGCCCGCGCCTGGTAGGCCACGTCCGCTTTTAGTCCCACATGCTTCTTTTTCGCTGGGCCATCCTGCTGCTTCTGCTGGTGGCGGGCGTGTGCTTTGCGTTCTATGCGGGCACGGGGCAGGCCAAGTACCGGCGCATCGGATGGATCGTGTTGAAGTGGACGCTGCTGGCGGCGTTCGGCTTCTTCGCGGTGCTGATCGCCGAGCGCGTGGCGTAGCCTTTACGTCCTCGTTCGCATGTCCGGAAACGGCATGCGTGGCAGCACGCTCCGGCGCACGATGGCGCCATGAACACCAACACCTCCTCCAGCCGAAATCCATTCGGCGTTGAAGATGCGCCCGACCCGGATGGCGTAGATATCGAAGCGTTTGCCGAGTGCATCGAACTGCACGGCAGGCCCGATGACCCGAACGCGCCTGCGTGGGGCACACCGGTGAACGACGCGCCGTCCTCGATCGTCGGCGCATGGTCCAGCCGCTGGAATGGGGGCGCCAATCCGACGATCCCCGGTGATTCCGAAGCTGCGTGGAAGCAGGGCAAGGCCACCGTGCGGGTGGCCGGCAGCCGGTTCTACCTGCTGTTCGATTGGGATGGCGGCGCGCGGCAGGCCCTGCTCGATGTCCGCTATGTCGATCCCGACACGCTCGTGGGCCGCTACATCAACCTGAGCAATCCGGCCATCACGCAGCCCTGGGTGGGCCTGATCGTCGACAACCGCCGGATCGACGGCCGCTGGCCCAACGGGCGATTGGACTTCCGGCGATAGGCCTGCTCAGGCTGCGGCGAGTGCCTGAAAGGCCTGCACCTGCTGCGCAAGCAGCGGCCCCTTGCGGTGCGCAGGCACCAGCAGCATGACCGTGTCTCCCACCGCCTTCGGCCGTCCCCAGGGCGCATGCAGCTTGCCTTGCGCAAGCAATGGCGCGACCAGCCGCTCACGGCCCATCAGCACGCCTTCGCCATCGAGCGCGGCCTGCAGTGCGAGGCTGTAGAGCGAGAAGTCCGGCCCGGCGGCCATTGCTTCGGCTTCGGCCGTCGTGACACCGGGGCGAACAGCCTGCAGCCAACGCGGCCAATCGTCGCGCCACACGGTGTCGTGCAGACCACCGCAGCGCGTGAGCAGATCCGCCAGGTCATCGAGCGGGCGAGGACACCCGCTGGGCAGCGCCTGCTGCAGGCGTGGGCTGCAAACGGGCAGCAGCCGGTCGCGTACGAGCGGAATCGCCTGCGCGCCGACAGCGGTCTCGATGTGCTCGCCGGCCCGCGCATAGAACAACCCGAGATCGAAAGGCTCGCGGCGGAAGTTCGGTGGCTGCTCCAGCGCAGTGACCGACACCTGCACGCCGGGCAGTGCGGCCTTCAGTTTCGAGAGCCGCGGCGACAGCCACAGCTGCGCCACGGCTGGCAAGGCAGCCACCTGCAGCGTGCTGAGGCGTGCGGCGGTCTGCGTCTCGTGGCGCAGCGCCTGCACCGCCAGGCCGAGTTGGTCGACGGCCGCGCTGAGCGCCGGCAGCGCGCGCCGCCCGTGTGCGCTGAGGCGAATGCCCTGGCTGTGCCGCTCGAACAGCGCGCCGCCGGCCCAGGTCTCCAACGTCTTGATCTGCTGCGCGACGGCAGCCGGTGTGACGAAGAGTTCTTCGGCTGCCCGCGCGAAGCTGCCGTGGCGGGCAGCGGCCTCGAAGGCGCGCACGGCCGTGTGCGGCGGCAGGCGGGGGCGGGGCGGTGCGAGTGGCATCGGAGCAATCCTTCAGGCCAAGTTTTTCTAGGGCTCAGGCCCAGATTATCCGGTTTGCCCGGCCGGCGGCGGCAGGCGACGATGCGGCCATTCACCACTTCCAGCGAGATCCACCGCATGCCAGCCGCCCTGCAACGCCGCCCCTGGGTTCCCGCCGCCAGCGAAGACCATGTGCTCTCCATCGCCGCCGACGCCGCTGCGCGCGACGCGGCGGGAGTCGCCGCCGAGATCGAACGGCTGGTGGCCGACAACCATCGCATCCACGATGTCGAGGGACTGAACCTCAACCCCGCCACCAACGTGATGAACCCGGCCGCCGAAGCGCTGCTGTCGCGCGGGCTCGGCTCGCGCCCCTCGCTCGGCTACCCGGGCGACAAGTACGAGATGGGGCTGGAAGCCATCGAGCGCATCGAGGTCGTCGCCGCCGAGCTCGCAGCCGAAGTGTTCGGCGCGAAGTTCGCCGAAGTGCGCGTGAGCTCGGGCGCGCTGTCGAATCTCTACGTGTTCATGGCGACCTGCCAGCCCGGCGACACGATCATCGTGCCGCCGCCCAGCATCGGTGGCCACGTCACGCACCATGCGGCGGGCGCAGCTGGGCTGTATGGCCTGAAGCCGGTTTCCGCGCCGGTGGACGCCGACGGCTACACGGTCGATGTGGTTGCGCTGGCAAAGCTGGCGCGCGAGGTGAAGCCGAAGCTCATCACCATCGGCGGCAGCCTGAACCTGTTCCCGCATCCGGTGCCCGCGATCCGCGAGATCGCCGACAGCGTGGGCGCGAAGCTGTTGTTCGATGCCGCGCACCTTTCGGGCATGGTGGCCGGCAAGGCGTGGCCGCAGCCGCTCGAGCAGGGCGCGCATGCGATCACCATGAGCACCTACAAGAGCCTGGGCGGCCCGGCGGGTGGCCTGATCGTGTCGAACGACGCGGCACTGATGGAGCGCATCGATGCCATCGCCTACCCCGGCCTCACTGCCAACTCGGATGCGGGCCGCACCGCCGCGCTGGCCCGCGGGCTGCTCGACTGGAAGGTGCATGGCGTTGCCTATGCGGCTGCGATGCGCGAGACCGCGCAGGCTCTGGCGCGTGCGCTCGATGCGCAAGGCCTGCCCGTGTTCGCGAAGGCGCGCGGCTTCACCCAGTCGCACCAGCTTGCGGTCGAGGCGGCGCGCTGGGGCGGCGGGCAGCATGCGGCGAAGAAGCTCGCGCAAGGCAGCCTGCTGGCTTGCGGCATCGGCTTGCCGACCGCACCCGTGGATGGCGACATCAACGGCCTGCGGCTTGGCGTGCCGGAGATCGTGCGCCTGGGCTTCACGCCTGACGACATGCCGCAGCTGGCCGATTGGATTGCTCGGGCTCTGGCAGGGGATGCGGCCACCGTCGCCGTTGAAGTGCGAGAGCGCCGCAAGCGCCTCGGCGAGCTGCGCTACATCGTGCGCTGAGTCAGCGCGAGCGCCCTTGCCGGTAGGTGCCGGCATGCGTCTTCGACAGCTCGGCCGCCTCCGCGAGCCGAGCCATCGACCGCCCCACCTGCGCGTGCGTGATGGCAATGCCCAGCGCGTCCGCCGCGTCGGCGCCCGGCAGGCCCGGCAGTTCGAGCAGCCGCCGCACCATCTCCTGCACCTGCGCCTTGGCGGCCTGGCCGTGGCCGGCCACGGCCTTCTTCATCTGCAGCGCGGTGTACTCGGCCACCGAGAGGTTGTTGCTCACCAGCGCGGTCACGCAGGCGCCGCGCGCCTGTCCCAGCAGCAGCGTCGACTGCGGGTTGACGTTGACGAAGATGATTTCGACCGCCGACGCATCGGGCTGGTAGCGCGCGGTGATCTCCGCGATGCCGTCGAACAGCACCTTCAGGCGTGCCGGGAGGTTGCCTGTGCCCAGGTGCCGGGTGCTGATGGTGCCGCTGGCCACGTAGCGCAGCGCATGGCCGTCCGCGTCGACCACGCCGAAGCCGGTGGTCTGCAAGCCGGGGTCGATGCCAAGAATGCGCATGAAAGGAAGCGAAAAGGCTTACGCCAGTGCAAAGAGGAGAGAGAAGGGGCCGAACTATCGCTCGAAAGCAGCGCTATCGCGGGCAGAATCCGTGCCGATTCGTACAGTCTGCCCCGCTTTCCGCGGGGCGCGCCACACAAGGAAGCGAATGTGAATGTAGTCGAGTCCTCCGCGCAGCGGCAACTGGACGAGGCGCAAGCCTTGATCGAACGCCTGCAGCAGCACCCTGCCGAACGTGCGGCCGCGAGCTTCCGCCGCATCGAACTGCTCAACGACCTGGGCCGCCGCAACGAGGCACTGGCCGCCTGTACCCGTCTGCTCGACGAGTACGCAGCCAGACCCGATGTCGGTGTGGTCGTGCCCTGCTGCCAGGCGCTGCGCCTGCTGGCGCACATGCTGCGCCAGATGCATCGCCCCGCCGACGCGCTCGCCACCCTCGACCGGCTGATTGCCGCGCACGGCCAGCGCAGCGAGCCCGCGATCCGCGAGCACATCGCCCATGCGCTGTATCAGCGCACTTGGTGGATCGACGAACCCGAGGCGCGCTGCGAAGCCTGCGACGCCATGAGCGATCTGCTCGACAGCCAGCCCGATGCCGCGCTCGACGCGTGGCGCGTGGAGGCCCGGCTGCTCAAGGCCGAGATCGAACACCACCGCGGCCTGCCGCAGGACGCGCTTGCCACGCTGGAAGCAGTGATCGAGCGCTTCGACGGCAGCACCGACCCCGGCGTGGTGCTGCGCGTGGCGCGTGCGCGCCTGGCCTCGGTGCTGAACCTGCGCGAACTGGCGCAGCACGCACAGGCCCAGGTGATGTGCCTGGCAGTGGCCGACCAGATCGAGGCCGGCCTCGCCGACGCGGCGCCCGAGCTGCGCATCGAGGGCGTGCGGGCGCTGACGCTGTTCTTCGACGGCTTCGGCATCGACGAGCATGCGAACCGCGCCGAGCTGGTCGGCTGGCTGCTCGACCGCTACGGGCGCGACGAGTCGTCGCAGGTGCGCCGCATGGCCGTGCGCCGTGCCTACGACTGGTCGGTGGGGCTGCGCGAGCAGGACGACGGAGAGGTCGCGCTGGCCGCCTGCGAGCGGCTGCTCGTAACCTTCGGTGCGGACACCGATGCCGGCGTGCAGCGCACCGTGGCGGGCGCGCTGCTCAACAAGGGCTTCGTGCTGCTCGAACGGCTCGGCCGGCCCGAGGATGCGCTCGCGGTGTACGAGCAACTCGCGAAGCAGCTGAAGGACACGCCCACGCCCGAGCTGCAGGACACCCTGGCCAAGGCCACCGCCGGCCGCCTGGCCTGCCTGAAGCGGTTGCGCAAGGCCGATGCAGAGTTGCCGCCCGAGCTGCGCGACGAGGTGCGCGACAAGGTCAAACAGGGCCGCAAGCACGGCGATGCGGGCGAGTCGCGCGAGGCCATCGCGCTGTTCGACGAAGTGCTGGCCGCGTATTCCGCATCGCCCCACCCGGAGCTGCGCCGCCAGTGCGCGCGGGCGCTCGTCCACAAGGCCTTCTGCCTGGTCGCGCTGGATCGCTTTGCCGAAGTGATCGCCGCGGCCGACGCGATGGACGCGCGCTACGGCGCCGACCCGTCGACGGAGATGCAGGAGACGGTCGCGCTGTGCCTGCAGTACAAGAGCACCGCGCTCGACCGTCTCGGCCTGCACGACGACGAGATGCGGGTGCACGACGAGATCGTCGCGCGCTGGGGCAACTCCGAGCTGCCGGACCTGCGCGGGCGCGTGGTCGGCGCGCTGTTTCGCAAGGGCGCCACGCTGCGCCAGACCGGCCAGCTCAAGGCGGCCGTGGCCTGCTACGACGAGGCCATCGCGCGTACCACCGGCGCGAGGGAAGGCGCGCTGCAGCTGTGGGCCGCCAAGTCGATGATCAACAAGGCCAAGGCGCTCGACAAGCTCGGCGATCCCGTGGGGCAGGCCAAGGCGTATCGCGCGCTCATTGCGCGCTTCGGCGATACGGGTGATGCCGCGCTGCGCGAGCGTGTCGCCAATGCCTGCGAATGGCTGGCCGAGGCCGAGGGCCGGCAGGGGCGCGTGGAGGCGCAGCGCGCGGCGCTCGAAGCCGCGCTGGGCCGTTTCGGCACGGCGTTGTCGGCCGAGCAGCGCACGCGGTTGACGCGCGAGCTGCAGGCGCTGAAGGCCAAGGCCTTCGGGCGCGCAGCGAAGCAGGCCTTCGACCGCGTGGTGCGCCGCAGAGCCTGATGAGGCTCAGGCGTTGAAGTACCAGCGGATGGAGTGGAAGAAGATCGGGGCCGCGAAGCAGAGCGCATCGACCCGGTCGAGAAGGCCGTTGGCACCCGTGACGCCCACGCCCTTCTGGCCCCAGTTCGGAATGCCCCGGTCGCGCTTGAGCGCCTTCATCACCAGGTGCCCCATCGACCCCGCGATGCAGGCAATGACCGACACCGCAAGCGCTTGCCCGAACTTGAACGGCGTGATGAACGAGAACAGCGCGCCCACCAGGCTCGCCACCACGATGCCGATGCCCCAGCTGGTCCAGTTGAAGCTGCGGCTCACGTTGGGCGCGAAGGGCGCGCGCTGGGTGCGGCGCGAGATCAGGTGCTGCACCAACACCGAGGTCTGCACAACGAACACCAGGAAGAACACGAGGAACGCGCTCTTGCCCTCGTAGCCCGGAAAGCTCAGCAGCAGCAGCGCCGGCACGTGGCTCATGCCGTAGACGCAGACCATGATGCCCCACTGCAGCTTTGCGTTGCGTTCCAGGAAGTGGCTCGGGTCGTTGGCCAGCGCGCTCGCCACCGGTATCGCGAGGAACACGTACACCGGGATGAACACGGTGAACAGGTCGAAGCGCGCCGTGGCCACCAGCCAGAACTGGATCGGCAGCACCACGAAGAAAGCGAGGATCAGGCTGCGGTGGTCGCCGCGCCGTGTGGGCGAGAGCGTGATGAACTCGCGCAGCGCGAAGAAGGAGATCAGCGCGAACAGCACGGTGGCCACGGTTTCGCCCAGCGCCCAGCCGATCCAGAAAATGATGACCATGAACCAGGTGGTGCCCAGCAGCGCGCGGAAGTGCGCGAGCTCGGCCTGCCAGGTGGCGTCGTGCACGGGGTTGCGCTTTTCCCTGAAGCTCAGGAAGAAGGCCGTGGTGCTCACGATCACGAGCACGCCGAAGATGATGAGGAAAAGCGCCGCGACCTGGTGGGTCGGAGTGAGGTTGCGCAGGAACTGGTTCATGTCGTCAGACGTCGCGCAATGCGATCACGGCGGCGCGCGCCCGGTCGAGGAAGGGCCGGCGTTCTTCGTCTTCTTCGACGCGGATCGGCGCGCCGAAGGTAACGGAGCAGAGGATGGGCACCGGCACGATCTCGCCCTTGGGCATCACGCGCTGCACGTTGTCGATCCATGCCGGCACCAGCACCACCTCGGGGAACATGGTGGCGAGCGTGTAGAGGCCCGACTTGAACTTCTGCGGCTCGCCCGTGTGGCCGCGTGTGCCTTCGGGAAAGATGATGATGGAGTCGCCGCTGCGCAGGGCTTCAACGAGCGGTGCGAGTGGGTCGACGGCTGGGGCTGGTGCAGCGACCGGGATTTCTTCGGGCGCCGCGGGCGGTGGCGGCTCTGGAGGAGGCGGCGGAGCGGGCGGCTCGGGAAGGTCGAGCCGGCCCTGCGCTTCGGGCACGGTCTCTGCGGGCGGTGCCGGCGGCGTCAAGGGCAGCAGCGGTTCCATCGAGGGCTCGATGCGCTCGGCAGGCATCGGCGGCAGTGGCCGTTGTGTTGGCGGGGCTTCGGCCACCACGGGTGGGGGTACAGGAGGTGCCGCCGCCGCAGCAGGCGCCGTCGCCTGCCGCTCCACGTACACCGCGTTGAACACCTCCGTCGTGATCCAGCGCTTGACCGGTGTGTTGGCCCAGTAGTCGCGCGCCGCGATAGGCCGCGTGATGCTGCGCAGCTCTTCAGGCAATGCCGCCCAGATCATCACGAGGTCGGCGTGGCTCTGGTGGTTGGCGAAATAGATGCGCTGCTCGGCTTTCGGCGGACAGCCATACCAGCGCGCCTGCGCGCCAGTGAGCAACCGGACGATTCCCAACAACAACCAACCCGTGAGCTTTGCCAGCATATGGGCGCGATGATACGGGCCATGCGATGGCGTTTTGATCCTCTTTCACTCGTGTGGGCGGTGGCCCTGTTTCTTGTTCTCGTGCTGCTGGCCACCGTCGGCGCACGCTGGGGCTGGCTGCGCAGCTTCTTCGGCGACGTGCTGGCCGTGGTGTGGGTCTACTTCGTCTTCAGGACGGTGATTGGCGCGCGGGTGTTGCCCCTGGCGTTGGCTGCGCTGGGCGTGGGTCTCGCGGTCGAACTCGGGCAGTACCTTGCGGCGGCGTGGCACTTGCACATTCCGAACCGCGCCTTGCGTATCGTGCTCGGCAGCACCGCCGACTGGTGGGACGTGCTGGCCTACGTGATCGGCTTTGCTGCCGTGCTGGCCATCGAGGGCCTGCGCGGTGCGGTCGTCAGGGCAGCTCGGCCGCAGGCATCCGCGCCATGACCGTCGACGCCCGCCCACTCAGGTAGGGCGAGCCGATCCGGCGCTCAAAGAACTTGGGGCTCGGCAGCATCACTGCCAGGCGCGCGGCCTCGTTGGTGCTCAGGCGCGAGGCCGGCTTGCGGAAGTAGTACTGCGACGCCGCCTCGGCACCGAACACGCCTTCGCCCCACTCAACGTTGTTGAGATAGATCTCGAGAATGCGCCGCTTGTCGAGCAGCACTTCGAGCAGCGTGGCGAGCACCAGCTCCTGGCCCTTGCGCAGCAAGGTGCGCTCGCCTGACAGCAGCAGGTTCTTCGCGAGTTGCTGCGTGATGGTGGAGCCGCCACGCAGGCGAACCGGCTGTACCGGCCTTCCCCGCGCCACCGCGCGTGCTGCGCGCTTGGCGGCGAGTTCTTCGGCCCTGGCATTGCGCTGGCGCGCGCGCTCGATGGCTTCCCACTCCACGCCGTTGTGGTCGACGAAGCCGGCGTCCTCGCTCGCGATGACGGCGCGCTTGAGCGTGTCGTTGATCTGCGCGTAGGGCACCCACTCCTGCCGCCAGCCGGCGCCGCTGCCCTGGTGGATAGTGATCTGGAAAGCCTCGGAGCGCTGGAACGCAGTGCTCTGCGGATCGATCACCGCCATCGCCGCGATACGCACCACGAAGAACAGCTCGAGTGCCACGCCCGCCACCACGAGGCAGGCGATCAGGCGCAGCACTGCCTTCATTTCAGCTCGGCTCGAACTTCAGCCAGCACTTGCGCGGAAGGCGGCCGCACGCCGCGCCAGATCTCGAAGGACTCGGCAGCCTGCTCGACCAGCATGCCGAGCCCGTCGCGCGCGACCGCGCCGTGCGCCTCGGCCCAGGCCATGAAGCCCGCCGCAGCAGGGCCGTACATCATGTCGACCGCGAGTCCGCCAGCGCGCAGCACGCTGGCCTTCACGGGCACCGCATCGCCCGCAAGACTGGAGGCGGTGGCGTTGACCACCACGTCGAAAGCGCCCGGCACTTCGTCGAGCGCCCAGGCTTCGAGCGACGCGCCGTGGCGCAGCGCAATGGCCGCATGTCGGCGCACCAGCTCGACGGCCTTGCCCACGGTGCGATTGGCCACCACGACGCGCGAAGCGCCCGCGTCGAGCAGCGGCCCGAGCACGCCGGCCGCCGCACCGCCCGCGCCGATCAGCAGCAGCGCCTTGCCTTGTAGCGGCACGGCCGCGTTGCGAACGATGTCGTTGACCAGGCCGATGCCGTCGGTGTTGTCCGCATGGATGCTGCCGTCGGCGTCGAAGCGCAGCGTGTTGACCGCCTGCGCGAGCAGGGCGCGTTCGCTGGTGTGCTGGGCAAGCGCGGCGGCTTCGAACTTGAAGGGCACGGTGATGTTGCAGCCGCGCGCGGTGTCGCCGCGTTCGGCGGCTTCGCTGCGAAAGGCCGCGATGCCTTCGGCAAATGCGCCGAGCGGAATCAGCCGCCGGCCGTAGTCCATCTGCTGGCCGCAGAGCTCGGCAAAACGTGCGTGGATGCGCGGCGAGCGGCTGTGCTCGACGGGGTTGCCCATGACGCAATACAGGTCCATGGCGTCTGCCTTCTTTTGTTGCGTCTGCTTCTACTGCGAGGAGAGTTCGACCGACCCGTCGTGCGCGAACCGGAAGTGCGGCCGGATCACGATCTGGTCGGCGTGCTCCTTGCGCATCGCGTCGGTGAACGTGCCGAAGTTGCCGACGCTGGCAACGATGGCCTGGGCGCGCTTGTCCAGCAGCGCAATGCCCGAGCTTTCATCGACAACCGTCGAGAGCAGGCGACCGTCGAAGTTGACCGTGATGGTCATCGTCAGCTCGCCGTAGAGCTTCTTGCCGGCGAGCGTCGGAAAGTTGGCAGTGCCCTGCGCTTCCACCCGGCGGCGCAGCGAATCGACGTAGGTGGCGAAGGCCGCTTCTCGCGTGAAGGGGCTCAGGAAGCGCTTCTTCGGGCGTGCGTTTTCTTCGTTCACGCGCCGCTCGATTTCGGCCAGCAGATTGATCATCTGGCGGCGCTTTTCTTCCTGCGCCGTGGCCTCGGTCGGGTCCCCGGGGTTGCGCGGGTCGGGCGCGGGCATTGCGGCGAGGTCGCGCTTGAGCTGGGTGAGCATCTGCATCTGCTCGGTCTGCATCGCGTCGACCTTGCGCTGCGCATCTTCGAACGAATCGCCGACGGTGGTGAAGCTCGACGGCGGCAGTGGGCTGGTTGCGCGGCCCTTGTCGAGGTCGCCGCCGCCTGCAAGCGAGGTCTGGGCCCGCAGCCGGGCGCTGGGGTCGGGCTTGTCGTTGGTCTTGCTGTTGACCAGGATCACTTCGAGCGGTGTGTCGCTGAAGACCTTGTTGAACGATTCGGGATCGACGAAGCGCACCGCGAGCAGTGCGGCATGCGCAATGACCGACACGCCCAGTGCAATCTGCAGCGTGCTGAGGTCCTTGAAGTTCATTCTCGAAACTCCTCCAGGGGCCGCATTTCTTCGGACGATCCGCCGAAATTCATGCGGGTGTGTTTTCGGGCGCAGCAGCCTCGCTGTCGCTCAGGTCGACGGCAATGGCAATTGGGCCTGCGACCACTTCTTCTTCGTCGCCCTCATCGCTTTCGTCTGCGAGGGCGGCATCGGCCTTCGGAGTGTCGAGGCGTTCGAGCACCGTGCCGCTCACGTCGAGCGCGATCTCGTCGATCTCGCCGAGCTTCACGCGCAGGCGGGCGCCGCGTTCCTGCTGGCCGGCCACTGGGAACACCAGCGGCAGCGTTTCGGCACGCACCAGCGCGCCGTTGGGCAGGTCTTTGATGACGGTGGCTTCGAGCTCGGTGATGCCCTGCTGCTGCAGGTACTTCAGCGTCCAGAAGCGTTCCATGCCGCCTTGGTAGGCGTTGTACGTGGCATAGGCCGCGTCGAAGCCCGAGAGGATCGAGAACAGGTCGGCGTCCTTCGGCTTGAAGGGCGCAGCCAGCGCAGCAGTCTTGCCGTGGCGCGCGGCCGCGATGATCTGCCACTGGTTCACCAGGTCGGTGTAGCGGCGCAGCGGCGAGGTGCTCCACGCATAGCTTTTCACGCCAAGGCCCGCATGCGGCAGCGCGCGCGTGCCCATGCGCACCTTGATGCCGGGCGCGAGGCTGGCCTGGCTGCGGTAGAGCCCGGGCACGCCCAGCTCGCCGAGCCAGCCGCCCCAGCTGCTGTTGGCCAGGATCATCGCTTCGGACACGATCAGGTCGAGCGGCGCGCCGCGCTGGCGCGTGCTGATCTGCACCTGCTCGCTGCCGGTGGGCTCGCCCTCGTTGCCGACGAGGCGGAAGTTGTAATCGGGCCGGTTGAAGTTCTCGGGCTTGCCGCGCACCACTTCGCGCTGCGCTTTCAGCTGCTTGGCAAGGCGGAACAGGAACGAGAGCGGGGCGCGCAGTTTGGCCGCCGCTTCTGGCGTGTTGTCGCTCTGGAAAGACGCGTCTTCGAGCCAGGGCTGCGTGACGACGGTGTCGAGCTGGTCGTGGCGCAGATTGGCCACGATGGGCACACGCTCCAGCTTCGTCTCGGTGCCTTGCAGCTCCAGCGTGGCTTCGTCGAAGCGCGCGTACAGCGACACGGCAGGCCGGTCGCCGCCTTCGAGCAGCGTGTAGGTGTTGACCACATCGTCGGGCAGCATCGTGATCTTGTAGCCCGGCATGTAGACCGTCGACATGCGCGCACGCGCTACGTTGTCGATGGCGCTGCCGGGCGTGAGCGCCAGGGCCGGTGCGGCGATGTGGATGCCGACGGTGACGGTGCCGGTGCCGAGGCCCTGCACGGAGAGCGCGTCGTCGATTTCGGTGGTCTGCGAATCGTCGATCGAGAAGGCCTGCACCTCGGAGGCCACGGGCAAGTCGTCCACGATGGCGGGCGCCGCGAGCGCGGGGAAGCCGGTGCCCTTGGGGAAGTTCTCGAACAGGAAGCGCCGCCAGTGGAACTGGTAGGGCGAGTCGATGGCGCCGGCGCGCTCCAGCAGGTCGAGCGGCGGACGCTGCGTGGCGCGCGCGGCGTCGACCACGGCCTTGTATTCGGGGGCGTTCTTGTCGGGGCGGAACAGGATCTTGTAGAGCTGCTCGCGCACGGGCGCGGGGCAAACGCCCTCGGCCAGCTGCGCGGCCCACTCGGCGATCTGCGCCTGGATGACCTTCTTCTTCTCGATGGCGGCCAGCGCCTGCTGCACGATCTCGGCCGGCGCCTTCTTGAAGCGCCCCTTGCCCGCGCGGCGGAAGTAGTGCGGCGCCTCGAACAGCGCGAACAGGGCGGCCGCCTGCTGGGCGAGCGAGGGCTTTTCGCTGAAATATTCGGCGGCCAGCTCGGCAAATGCGAATTCGCCCTCGGGCGCGAACTCCCAGGCGAGGTCGAGATCAAGAGCGGCGGCGAGCGAGCGCGCCTCGGCGATCAGATCGGCGGGCGACGGTTTCTCGAAACGCAGAACGATGTTGGCGCCCTTGACCTTGACGCGCTTGCCGGTTTCGAGCTCGACTTGTGCCGATGCTTCGGCCTCCGACAGCACGCGGCCGCCGAGGTACTTGCCGGCTTCTTCAAACAATACAAACATCCGCGGATTCTCCCACGCTGGAACGGGCGCGATTCCATTCCAGGGGATGCCGTGGAAGCCTGGGGGTGAGTTCTAGACCGGGTTGATGAAGGCCATCACGTCGTCGAGATGGGCCTTTTCGAAATCCGACAGGGCGTGGTCGCTGCCCTCGAGCAGCTTGATGTTGCTGTCGGGGTAGCGCGCGGACATTTCGTGCCAGTCAAGCGCCTCGTCGCCCTTGGCGATGATCGCGAACACGCGTTCTGGCCGCGTGAGCGGGCCGACTTCCATCGCGCGAAGCTCGTGGATGTATTCGGGACGAAAGTAGAAATGCTCGGCCGGGTCATGCCAGACGGTCTGGTCGCCGATGTAGCGCGTGAGGTCGCGCGCGGGATGCACGGCCGGGTTGAGCAGCACCGCTCGGCAACGCGTCATGCCGGCCACGTAGGTGGCGTAGTACCCGCCGAGCGACGAGCCCACCACCGCCATCGACTTGCGCGGCCAGTGCGCGATGCCCTTCATCACCATGTCGATGGCGTCGTGCGGCGACGGCGGCAATTGCGGACACCACCACTGCAGATTCGGATGTTGCCGCGCCACGCGCTCCGCGACGATCCGGGCCTTGGTCGAACGAGGCGAAGAACGGAAACCGTGCAGGTAAAGCAGGTGTGTGGTTTGCGGATCCATGCGAGGAAAAGACGGGAGGTGCGAGCGTCGCACCTCGCTTGCCGGGAACGGGTAATTCTGCATGAGGTCTGTTCTCGCGAGGCCGCTTCCAACATACAAAAAACCCGCCGGGCGAGGTTCTTCGGTAAGGCCGTAGCTTACTGAGAGCCCGAGGCGCGCCGGCATTTCGCGTGCCCCGGTTCGGGGGTGTGCCGTGCGACTGGAATTCAAAAGTACTAAATCCTTGACCACTGCGGCATGAATGGCCTACGTTCGGGTTACTTCATTTGCATGGGAAGGGGGATATGCCCTGCAAAAAAGCGGCGAAAGTTTCGCGGTGATGCTTCATCGTGGGCATCCCATGAACGGGGGAGGCGTGTATGGATTCCCGGTGCGCGCCGGGGCTTATGCTCATGCCCATGAACACTGAGGCTCAGGACGACGCGACGCTACGCCGCTGGGGTGTGCTGGTCGTCGAAGACGATAGCCGCGCGCGCGCCTTTTTCGAGGCCAGCGTGCAGCGCAGCCCGCGCCTTTTCTGGCTCGGCAGTGCGGGCACGGTGCAGGAAGCGCTGGGTTGGCTGTCCCGCACCACCACCATTCCCGACGTGCTGCTGGTCGATCTCGGCATGCCCGACGGCACCGGACTCGATGTGATCCGCGACGCCGTGGCGCGCTTTCCCGGGTGCGAGCCGCTGGTGGTGTCTGTTTTCGGCGACGAAGAGAACGTGCTCGCCAGCATCGAGGCGGGTGCCGTAGGCTACATCCACAAGGACGCCGCGCCGGAGGACATCGCGCAGACCATCGTGGAGATGAAGGCAGGCGCCTCGCCGATCTCGCCCATGATCGCGCGGCGTGTGCTCGCGAAGTACCGCAGCTTGCAATCGGCGGTCGTTCCCGGCGCGCCGCCGGGTGCGGCGCCCGAAGCAGCCGCGGACGAGTCCGACCGCGGCCTGCTGTCGGCACGAGAACACGAGGTGCTGACGCTGATCGCGCGCGGCTTCTCGTACGCGGAGATCGCGCGGCTCAAGGGTCTGAGCGTGCACACCGTGCAGACCCACATCAAGAATCTCTACGGAAAGCTCGCCGTGCATTCCAAGAGCGAGGCCGTTTTCGAAGCAACGCGGCTCGGCCTGTTGTCTCATCCGGGCTGAGCACAGATGCGACCAAAATGGGCGTCGCTGCTGATGCTATGGCTGGCGATGCTCCTCGCGGGTATTGCCGGCGTCTCCAGCGCGGTCGCGTCCGAGGCGCCGATCGAACTGCGCCAGGGCACCGTGACGACCACGGTCGACGGCGTTACGCGCACCGAGCCGGTCGAGCTGTCCTACCACTGGGACCGCCAGCACAACGGCCGCCCCGGCATGGCGAGTTTTGACCTGCCGTTCACGCTCGAGGCCGAGCCCGAGACGCCGTGGGGCATCTTCATTCCACGCGTCGGCAACGTCTTCGAGGTGAAATTGAACGACGCGCTGCTGCAGGTCTACGGCGACCTGGACCGCAGCAACGACGCCGACTACGCCAAGGCGCCCATCTACGTGCCGGTGCCCGGGCGCCTGCTGCGCAAGGGCGACAACCTCCTGCAGATCCGCCTGCACGCCGATACCGCCCGGCGCGCGGGGCTGTCGCAAGTGGTCATCGGACCGGCCGCGCCGGTGCGCACCGAACTCTTCGAGAGCGCCTATGCATGGCGCTTCACCGGCTCGGTGCTGCTGATGGCTTTCAGCCTGATCGTCGGCGGCATCGCGCTGGCGCTGTGGCTGACGCAGGTCGACGTCGATGCCAAGGGCGCCCAGCGGCGCGACGGCATCTACTTCTGGGCCGCGCTGGCGGAGTTCTGCTGGGCGGTGCGGGTGGCCGACGGCGTGATCGCCGAGCCTCCCCTGTCCTGGGGGCCATGGGGCGTGCTGATGGCCGCCTGCTATGCGGGCTGGGCCGCCTCTTCCATGATGTTCGTCTACCACCTCGCGGGGTGGGGGCGCGACCGCCGCTACCGGTGGGTGCGCTGGCCTGTCGCGGGCATCGTGGCCGCTACGGTGCTGTTCAGCGCGCTGTCGCTGCAGCGCGAGGAGCCGATGTGGCTCACCGGTTGGCTTGCCGTCCAGATCGTGTTCGTCCTGGCCTTCGTCAGCGCCTTCGCTGTCGCCACCCTGCGCGAGCCGAGCGCCGAGCGGCTGCTGGTGGCCGGCGCTGCTCTGGTGACAGTGATGTTCGGCGTGCGCGACTGGCTGGTGATCCGCCTCAGCGACGCCTATGGCGAGACCACCTGGGTGCGCTATTCGTCGGTGTTCTTCGGCGTGGCGCTGCTGTTGATCGTGCTGCGGCGCTTTCGTGCGGCGAGCGTGTTGGCGCGCGGATCGGTCGCGGCCCTGGCCGAGCGGGTGGCCCAGCGCGAACGCGAGCTGGCGGCCACGTATGCCGAACTCGAGGCCGCGGCGCGCGACCAGGCGCGCACCCACGAGCGCGAACGCATCCTGCGCGAAATGCACGACGGCATGGGCTCGCACATCACTTCGGCGATCCGGCAGCTGCAGTCGGGCCAGACCAGCTCGGGCGACCTGCTGCGCACGCTGCGCGATTCGCTGGACCAGCTCAAGCTGCAGATCGATTCGATCCACCTGCCGCCGGGCGACGTGGGTGCGCTGCTGGCAGCGGCGCGCTACCGCCTGGAGCCCCGCCTGGCGTCTTCGGGCATCGAGTTCGAATGGGCGGTGGACGAGGTGGAGCCGGTAGAGCGGCTCGGCGCGCAAGGCATGCGGCAATTGCAGTTTTTGCTCTTCGAGGCGATCTCCAACGTGCTGCAGCACGCCCAGGCCACCGTGTTGCGATTCGAGGCCGGGATGCAGGGCACGACGGTGCAACTGCGGGTGATCGACAACGGCAAGGGCTTTGACGCCGTGAAGCATCGGCCGCGGTCGCTGGCGGAGCGCTCGGGGGCCATCGGGGCCCGGCTGACGGTTGAAAGCCGACCCGGACGCACGGTCGTTCAGCTCGAATTCGATTGAGAACCCCGCACCCGGTGCCCCGGTGCGAGGCCCTCAGATGTTCATTCAGAACTGCTTGTAGAACAGCACGTAGCGCGTGATGCCGAGGCTGCGCGCGTTGTAGGCCTCGAACGCCAGGTAATGCACCCGCGTGCCTTCGGCGTACTGCTTGCCAGCAGCGCTGTCGCAATGCGTGTCGCCGGCCGTCTCGGCGGAGCAGTCGATCACCGCCTTGCGCGCCGTGGAGGGCAGCGCGATGTTGTCGTTGAAGCGGGTGCCCGACTTGGCGAAGCCGTAGGCCGTCAGCACGGCGGGAGCCAGCGCGCCGCTCGGCACGACCCACGCATCCTGGTTGCCAGTGACGCTGATGTCCAGGATGTTCGGCTGGCCCGCACTGTTCGTGGGGTAGACCAAGCCAGCGTCGGCATTGGTGCGGGAGACCAGCTGGGTGCGCATGGCGGGCGCCAGGTCGAACAGCGGCTGCTGGCGGATCTCGCCGATCGTTGCTGCGCGAGAGAGGGTGCGTTCGTACTGGATCACGTTGGGTACGCCCGGCTTCGCGTGCACGAACTCGAATTTCCACACGCTCTGGTCCTGCAACTGGCTGATCTGCGTGTCGGTGTACTGGGGGTCGAGCAACCCGATGCCGGGCTCACGGCTCGCCAGGCTGCCGGGCGTCGACGGGTTCTCGTAGATGCCGCGCAGATTGATGCCGTTGTTGAGCTCCGGCGTGCCGTCGGGCCTGGTCACCACGAGGAACGACAGGCCGGGTTGCGGGATGAAGGTCAGGACCTTGTTCAGCGGCGAAGTCACGATGACCTTGCTGAAGACTGCCGCGCCGCCTTCCTGCCGATTCCGGATCGGGATGCCGTAACCCGTGGTGTACGAGTTGAACGCGGGGGAGTTGATCATGTCGCGGTAGGCGAACACCGGGCGCACGTTGGAGGCGTAGACATGGCCGTCCCCAGCGAGCTTGAGCGTGCTGCCCACCTTGCGCACGGTGACGGTGCCGAAGGTGACGTTGTCTCCCACGTCGGTCGCGCGGTAGCTGAGTGCTAGGTCGCCGTTCGGACGGAAGAACTCGAAGTTGGCGCGGTCCCAGGTGCGGCCCGTGTTTTCGGGACGGAAGAGACTGGTGAAGCTGCCCTGGTTGTCGGCGTCGCGGCCCACGCCGAAGCCGCTGTGGAGGTAGCCGGCAGGGTCGTTTCCAACGAAGAGCTCGCGGCAGGCGGGCGCGATCACATCAACCGGCCCGCCGGTCACTGCCGTTGTGTCGTTCGGCGCGGAGACGCGCTGCGACAGCGGCAGTCGGTAGCACGCGTTCAGGCGGTCGAGCAGATTGGCCAGCAAGGCCGGCGCGGGAAGGCCGGCCAGTTGGTCTGGCGTAATGCCCGTTGGCAGAGCCGGAACGGAGGCATCGCTGCTACGGAAGATGATGGAGGCTGGTACAGCGTCGTCGCCCGACGGAAGGCCCTTCACCGTGATCTCGATGTTGGCAGCGCCGCTGTCGGGGCGCACGCTGACCAGCAGCGCGTCGAGTACCTTGTCGTGCCCGGTGCCGTCGGCGCTGAATTGGCCGGTGATCGGATCGACGGTGGCCTGCCCGAGGGCGTCCAGCACCGGCTGGAGCGCTGCAACGAGCGCGGCTGTCTGCTGTTGCAGGCGCGCGTCGGTCACGGTGCCAGCGTTGGCCTGTATGGCCGCCGCCAGATTGGCGGGGCGACCATCCGGCGAGAGCCGAGAGACGATGACCGTGGTCAGCGGCGTGATGTTGGCGGTGCCGCCGTTGCTGGCAACGGTGCTGTAGAGCGACTGGTCGTCGCGCACCGCGGTGATTACGAGGGGCGCCTTGGTGGCTGCGGACAGCGCGCAGTGGTAGGTGCCTTGCCCGTCGGTCTGGGTGGTGCAGACCGTCGCGCCGCTTTGATCCTGGACCGTGACGGTGGCGCCACCGAAGGCCGCGCCGGTGGCGGCCGTGCCGCTCAGGGTGGGCGAGGTCGAAGCAGAGGAATTCGGGGTGGACGAGTTACCCGAGCCGGCCAGTCCGAAGGGCAGCCCTGAGCTCCCTCCGCCGCCACCGCCGCCGCATGCGACGACCGAAATGCAAAGACCTGCCACGAGCGACAAGCGCAGACGTTGAGACGCCATCCGATCCTCCCTTTTTTATGAATCCCCGAATGTAAGAGCAAGAGGCGAACGACCCATGACAGTCGGGGATGGGGATTTCCACGGGGGGACACGCGCCGGGGATTCGTATAAGCCGGATAATCCGCCCCCATGTCTGCCGTGTTCAATCAGCCCTCCCTGGCGCGTCGCATTGCGCCCATCTTCCAGGGCTTCGACGGCTTTCTGGCCTTCGCCGTGCTGCTGCTCGCGTTCGCCGGGCTGCTGACCATGTATTCCTCCGGCTATGACCATGGCTCGCGCTTCGTCGACCATGGCCGCAACATGCTGCTGGCCGGCTTCATCATGTTCGTGGTGGCGCAGGTGCCGCCGCAGCGGCTGATGCTGGCCGCCGTGCCGCTCTACACGATGGGCGTGGCGCTGCTGGTGGCGGTGGCGCTGTTCGGCATCACCAAGAAGGGCGCCCAGCGCTGGATCAACGTGGGCGTGGTGATCCAGCCCAGCGAAATCCTGAAGATCGCAATGCCGCTGATGCTGGCCTGGTGGTTCCAGCGGCGCGAAGGCCAGCTGCGGCCGCTCGACTTCGTGGTAGCTACGGTGCTGCTGGCGGTGCCGGTCGGGCTCATCATGAAGCAGCCCGACCTGGGAACCTCGCTGCTGGTGCTGGCCGCCGGGCTGGCGGTGATCTTCTTTGCCGGGCTGCCGTGGAAGCTGATCGTGCCGCCGGTGCTGATCGGCGCGGTGGCCGTGACGCTGATCGTGGGCTTCGAGTCGAAGCTGTGCGCCGACGGGGTCGACTGGCGCGTGCTGCACGACTACCAGAAGCAGCGCGTGTGCACGCTGCTCGACCCGAGCAAGGACCCGCTGGGCAAGGGCTTCCACATCATCCAGGGGATGATCGCCATCGGTTCGGGCGGGGTGGGCGGAAAGGGCTTCATGCAGGGTACGCAGACGCACCTCGAATTCATTCCCGAGCGAACCACCGACTTCATCTTTGCCGCCTATTCCGAGGAATTCGGGCTGATGGGCAACCTGGCGCTGATTTCGGCCTTCATCCTGCTGATCTTCCGGGGGCTGGTGATCGCGACCAATGCGGCGACCCTGTTCTCGCGCCTGCTGGCAGGGGCGGTGACGATGATCTTCTTCACCTACGCCTTCGTGAACATGGGCATGGTGAGCGGCATCCTGCCGGTGGTGGGGGTGCCGCTGCCGTTCATCAGCTATGGCGGTACGGCCATGGTGACGCTGGGGCTGGGGCTGGGGATCCTGATGTCGATCGCCCGGGCAAGGAAGCTGGCGCAGAACTAGTAGCGCCAGAGTGCCCTTTGGGGCAGCGCGGAAGAGGGCGGCTGCCTAGAATGTCACGATGATCTCTCGCGAACCCACCATCGAGCGCCTCGCCACGGCGCAACAGCTTCTTCTCACGCCGTTCGGCCTCGACGAATCGCACCTGAGCAAGGCCTTGGCCGAGATCACCGCGCACCGGGTGGACGACGCCGACCTGTACTTCCAGTACACGCGCAGCGAGGGCTGGAGCCTCGAAGAGGGCATCGTCAAGACCGGCAGCTTCAGCATCGACCAGGGCGTTGGCGTGCGTGCGGTCAGTGGCGAGAAGACCGCTTTTGCCTATTCAGACGACATTTCCGAGGCCTCGCTGCTCGACGCGGCGCGCACGGTGCGCTCCATTTCCTCCGCCGGCCGCACGGGCCGTGTGAAGACGCCGGCCCGCAAGATCGCATCGAGCCGCTCGCTCTACGACGGCATCGACCCCATTTCCACGCTCGACAGCACCACCAAGGTGAAGTTGCTCGAAAAGGTCGAAAAGCTGGCCCGCTCGCGCGATCCGCGCGTGGCGCAGGTCATGGCGGGCCTTGCAAGCGAGTACGACGTGGTGCTCGTGGCACGTGCCGACGGCACGCTGGCCGCCGACGTGCGCCCGCTGGTGCGCCTGTCGGTCACCGTGATCGCCGAGCAGAACGGCCGCCGCGAAATCGGCTCCGGCGGCGGTGGGGGGCGTTTCGGCCTGGCCTATTTCACCGACGAACAGATCGCCGAGTACGTCGACCATGCCGTGAAAGCCGCCCTGACCAACCTCGACGCACGCCCGGCGCCGGCCGGCGAAATGACCGTGGTGCTCGGCTCCGGCTGGCCCGGCATCCTGCTGCACGAAGCCATTGGCCACGGCCTGGAGGGCGACTTCAACCGCAAGGGCTCAAGCGCGTTCTCCGGCCGCATCGGCCAGCGCGTGGCGGCCAAGGGCGTCACGGTGCTCGACGACGGCACGATCGCCGACCGCCGCGGCTCGCTCAACGTCGACGACGAGGGCAACGCCAGCCAGCGCAACGTGCTGATCGAGGACGGCATCCTCAAGGGCTACATCCAGGACGCGCTCAATGCGCGCCTCATGAAGGTCAAGCCCACAGGCAACGGCCGCCGCGAAAGCTACGCACACGTGCCGATGCCGCGCATGACCAACACCTACATGCTTGGCGGCGACAAGGACCCGAAGGAAATCGTCGCCAGCATCAAGAAGGGCCTGTACGCCACGAACTTCGGCGGCGGGCAGGTCGACATCACGAGCGGCAAGTTCGTGTTCTCGGCCAGCGAGGCCTATTGGGTCGAGAACGGCAAGATCCAGTACCCGGTGAAGGGCGCGACCATCGTGGGCAATGGCCCCGACGCACTCACCCGCGTGACCATGATCGGCAACGACATGGCGCTTGACTCGGGCGTCGGCACATGCGGCAAGGAAGGCCAGAGCGTGCCGGTGGGCGTCGGCCAGCCGACGTTGCGCATCGATGGTTTGACCGTAGGCGGCACGGCCTGAGGGCTTGTTAAGCTGCGCTCCTTTCACAACAAGGAGCGTTCGATGAGGATCAGGATCAATTCGTCCGCGGCTCTGTGGGCCGTGACTGCCGTTGTAGTGCTGGCGGGCGCGGGTTGCGCGTCGCGCGGCGGCTCCGGGGGCAGCCAGCCTGCGGCTGCGCCGGCACCCGCCCCCGCGGCACCGGCGCGCGGCGGCGCGAAGGCCGGCATGGATGCCCAGGGCAACGTGGTCGACTCGTCGAAGGTCGAAGCAGGCAGCGGCCGCACCGTCAAGGGCCTGAACGGCTACGAAGGCGAAATCACCGGCAACCCGGCGCGCAACAGCAAGTTCACACGCCTGCAGATCGGCATGAGCGCCAAGCAGGTCACCGACCTTGCGGGCCCGCCGACCGACCAGGGGGCGTACGTTACGGGCAAGGCCTTCATTCCGTTCTATTTCGGCAGCGACCGCCACCGTTTCGAGATGACCTACAAAGGCCAGGGCCGGTTGGTCTTCGCCGGTGGCGGCATGGGCGAATACACCAGCGGTAACCTGATCTGGATCATCCACAACGCCAACGAGTCGGGCTACCGGTAAACAACGCCGCACCCGGCCGCTTGACCGGGTTTTTGCTTTCCGTGCTACATTTCGCGCACATGTCCGCCCTCCGCGCTTATTTCTTTGCCTACTTTTGGTTCCCGGTTTCCGGCGGACGAGAGGCGAGCGCGTAAAGCAAACGAACACCCTCCCAAAACCGCCGGTGCCCTGAGCCCCGGCGGTTTTTTTTTGCCCCTGCGATATCCACTCAAACCCGACAGACAAGGAAGCAACCATGAGCACGAACACTGCCCCGGCCAGCGACAGCTGGTATGCGAGCGTCGAAAAAACCAGCAAGACCGACGACGAACGCATCAAGGACATCAACGTGCTGCCCCCTCCCGAACATCTGATCCGCTTTTTCCCGATTCGCGGGACGCCCGTTGAAACCCTGATCGAAGGCACCCGCCGCAACATCCACAACATCATGGCCGGCAAGGACGACCGGCTGCTGGTGATCATGGGCCCTTGCTCGATCCACGACCCGGCCGCTGCGCTCGAATACGCCCGCCGCCTCAAGATCGAACGCGAGAAATACGCCGGCACGCTGGAAATCGTGATGCGCGTGTACTTCGAGAAGCCGCGCACGACGGTCGGCTGGAAGGGGCTTATCAACGACCCGTACCTCGACGAGAGCTTCCGCATCGACGAAGGTCTGCGCATTGCGCGCCAACTGCTGATCGACATCAACCGGCTCGGCCTGCCGGCGGGCAGCGAGTTCCTCGACGTGATCTCGCCGCAATACATCGGCGACCTGATCTCCTGGGGCGCCATTGGCGCGCGCACCACCGAAAGCCAGGTCCATCGCGAACTGGCCTCGGGCCTGTCGGCGCCCATCGGCTTCAAGAACGGCACCGACGGCAACATCCGCATCGCCACCGATGCCATCCAGGCGGCGGCCCGCGGCCATCACTTTCTCTCGGTGCACAAGAACGGCCAGGTCGCGATCGTGCAGACCAACGGCAACCGCGATTGCCACGTGATCCTGCGCGGTGGCAAGGCGCCGAACTACGACGCCGCCAGCGTCGAAGCTGCCTGCAAGGACCTCGAAGCCGCCAAGCTGCCGCCCACGCTGATGGTCGATTGCAGCCATGCCAACAGCTCCAAGCAGCACCAGAAGCAGATTGACGTGGCGAAGGACATCGCCGCGCAGATCGCCGGCGGCTCGAACCGCGTGTTCGGCGTCATGGTCGAAAGCCACCTGCAGCCGGGTGCCCAGAAGTTCACGCCGGGCAAGGACCAGCTGTCGGACCTCGAATATGGCAAGAGCATTACCGACGCCTGCCTGGGGTGGGACGATTCGGTGCAGGTGCTCGACACGCTCTCGAAGGCGGTCAAGCAGCGCCGGGGCTGAGGCCCGGGCTAGAGCATTCCGGCCAGATCGGGCCAGTGGTGCCGCATCGACGCAGCTTCGTCGCTGTCGGGCGGCACCATCGAAAAGTCGGCGAAGTCGAAGCCCGGCCCGACCATGCAGGCGACCAGCGTGTAGTCGCCTGAGCTGTGGCCCTGGATCGGCCGGGCCGCCTGCCACTGGCCGGCGGGCACCACGTGCTGGGGACGCGTGCCGTGTGCATCGACCGGGCCCAGCCGCACATGGGCTGGTGCCGTGCGCATTGCGGCGTCGCCGGTCCACAGCGTGAGCGGCACGCCTTCCAGATGCACCCAGACTTCATCGGACAGCACTCGGTGCCAGCGCGAATGCTGGTTCGCTTCGAGCAGGAAATAGATGCTGGTCAGCGCGCTGCGCGGCGCGCGGCCGTCGGCGGGCGTGACGCTCGACGCTGAGCGGAACACCTCGCCGTACCAGCCGCCCTCGGGGTGGGGCTGCAGCTTCAGGGTCTCGATCAGTTCGCGGGCGCGTGTGAGCGGCATGGCGGTCATGATGCCGCCGCCGAGCGCAGCGCCGCAAGCAGTTTGTCGTGCACGCCGCCGAAGCCGCCGTTGCTCATGCAGACGATGTGATCGCCCGGCTGGGCCGCTGCGACGATCTGCTTCACCAGCGGCTCGATGGCCCCAGCCACCTGCGCGCGGTCGCCCATCGGCGCGAGCGCCGCGGCGGCATCCCAGTCGAGCCCGGCCGTGTGGCAGAACGACAGGTCGGCCGATTCCAGGCTCCAGGGCAGCTGTGCCGCCATGACGCCCAGCTTCATCGTGTTGCTGCGCGGCTCGAAGGCCGCGAGGATGCGCTCACTTTTCTTGCCAGCGGCATCCAGCTTCTTGCGCAGGCCGTCGAGAGTGGTGCGGATAGCTGTCGGGTGGTGGGCGAAGTCGTCGTAGACCGTGATTGCGCCGCCGCCTTGCTCGACTGTGCCGCGCAGCTCCATGCGCCGGCGCACGTTGCGGAAGCTGCCCAGCGCACGGGCTGCCTCGGCCGGCGCTACGCCCACATGTTCGGCCGCGGCGATGGCGGCCAGCGCGTTCATCTGGTTGTGCAGGCCCGAGAGTTCCCATTCGACTCGGCCCACCACTTCGCCCCGCTGCAGCACGTCGAAGGCGTCGTGCGCGCCGCGCGCCTGCCATTCACCACCTGTGCCGAAGCGCGCGAGCTCGCTCCAGCAGCCCTGGCCCAGCACGCGCTGCAGGCTTTCTTCAGTGGCATTCACTACCAGCCGGCCAGTGCCCGGCACGGTGCGAACGAGGTGATGAAACTGGCGCTCGATGGCTGCAAGATCATCGAAGATGTCCGCGTGATCGAACTCGAGGTTGTTCAGCACGGCGGTGCGCGGCCGGTAGTGCACGAACTTGCTGCGCTTGTCGAAGAAGGCCGTGTCGTACTCGTCGGCCTCGATCACGAAGGCCGGGCCGTCGCCCAGCCGGGCCGAGACACCGAAGTCCAGCGGCACGCCGCCCACCAGGAAGCCGGGCGCCTTGCCGCCCTTTTCCAGCACCCAGGCCAGCATCGAGGTGGTCGTCGTCTTGCCGTGCGTGCCGGCCACGGCCAGCACATGGCGGCCCAGCAGCACATGCTCGGCCAGCCATTGCGGGCCGCTGGTGTAGGGCTTGCCGGCGTCGAGGATGGCTTCCATCAGAGGGAACTTGGGGCTCCCGTCGGGCAGTCGCGCGCGGGACACCACGTTGCCGACCACGAACATGTCGGGAGCCAGGGAGAGCTGGTCAGCGCCGAAGCCTTCGATCAGGTCGATGCCGAGGGCGCGCAGCTGGTCGCTCATCGGGGGGTACACGCCGGCGTCGCAGCCCGTGACCCGGTGGCCTGCCTCGCGCGCCAGGGCGGCCACGCCACCCATGAACGTGCCGCAGATACCCAGAATATGAATGTGCATCGGTCGATTCTAGGGAAGCGATGTGCCGCCCCCTTGCCCGGGCCACGTGTTTGTCCTGCGCTTCGTACTGATGTTGGTGTGTGGGGCGCGTACTGCGGGCAAAATGCCCCGATGGACACGTCCAAGCGTGAAATTGCCGCCGCTGCAGCCCGCCTCGTCGTCGAGGAGGGACTGGAATATGGTCCGGCCAAGCGCCGGGCCCTGCGTGACCTGGGTCTTTCGGCGCGCACCGCGCTGCCGAACAACGACGAGGTCGAGGCCGAGGTGCGCGAGTACATCGAGCTTTTCTGTGCCGACACCCAGCCGCAGGAATTGCATGCATTGCGACTGCTTGCGCTCGAATGGATGGAGCGCATGGCCGTCTTCCGACCCCATGTAGGCGGCGCCGTGTGGCATGGAACGGCCACCCGGTTGTCAGACATTTATATTCAGTTGTTTTGCGATGATTCCAAATCGGCCGAAATCGCCCTGATCGATCACCACGTGGACTACGAGCCGCGCATGGTGACCGGCTTTCATGGCGAGCAGGTCGAGGCGCTGAGCGTGCACGCCCCGAGCCGCGCGCTCGGCGAGGAAATCGGCGTGCACCTGCTGGTCTACGACCTCGACGACCTGCGCGGGGCCTTGAAGCCCGACGCCCAGGGGCGCGTGCCACGTGGCGATCTGCCCGCATTGCGCCGACTGATTGAACGAGAAAAGGACAAGTGAATGACTTCTTCGCCCACCCGACGCGGCATGCTCTATGCCGGCGTGGCGGCAGCGGCTGCGGCCGCCGGGCTCGGCGGCGCATGGTGGAAGGAGCGCAGCAGCAGTGGCGCAGCGGGCGGGGAGATGCTCGACGCGGCCTTCTGGGCCCAGAGCTTCGAGCGCCCAGAGGGCGGTGACCTCGTCCTGTCGAGCCTGCGCGGCAAGCCGCTGCTGCTCAACTTCTGGGCGACGTGGTGCCCGCCCTGTGTTGAAGAAATGCCGATGATCGACGCTTTCTTCCGTGCAAATGGTGTCAACGGCTGGCAAGTGGTCGGATTGGCCATCGATCAGCCGAGCGCTGTGCGCAAGTTCCTGCAACGCACGCCCGTCACCTACCCAACCGGCCTGGCCGGCCTTCAGGGCACGGAGCTGGTGAAGAATCTGGGCAATACGGGTGGCGGTTTGCCCTTCACGCTGGTCCTGAATGCGAACGGCTCCGTGGCCGCCCGTAAAATGGGCAAGCTTGAGACCACCGACCTGGACACTTGGCGACGCGAACTGGTTCATGGTTAGAATCAGTTCCTTACGCTGGCGTTAGACGCCGAACGCCGAAAATCACCGATTTTCGAACAAGTTATGTCCTGAAGACCGGCTCAGCCGGCACTGGAGTCCCATGGATCTGCGCAAACTGAAGACACTGATCGATCTGGTGTCCGAATCGAATATTTCCGAGCTGGAAATCACCGAAACCGAAGGCAAGGTTCGCATCGTGAAGGGCGGCGGTGCCGCTCCGGTGCAGTATGTGCAAACCCTGGCGGCGCCTCAGGCGGCTGCCGCACCGGCCGCAGCCGGTGCTCCCGCGGCACCCGTGGCCAGCGCACCGGCGGCCGAAGCCGCGCCGGCCGGCCATGCCGTGAAGTCGCCAATGGTCGGCACCTTCTACCGTTCGTCCAGCCCGGGCGCTGCTGCGTTCGTCGAGGTTGGCAGCAAAGTCAACGAAGGCGACACCATCTGCATCATCGAAGCGATGAAGATCCTCAACGAAATCGAGGCCGACAAGTCCGGCACGATCACCCAGATCCTCGGCGAAAACGGCCAGGCGGTCGAATACGGACAGCCGCTGTTCATCATCGAGTGACCATGTTCAAGAAGATCCTGGTTGCAAACCGGGGGGAGATTGCCCTCCGGATTCAGCGTGCCTGCAGCGAGCTCGGCATCAAGGCCGTGATGGTGTATTCCGAAGCCGACCGCGACGCGAAGTACATCAAGCTGGCCGAAGAAGCCGTATGCATCGGCCCGGCCCCCTCGGCGCAGAGCTATCTCAACATGCCGGCGATCATTTCGGCGGCCGAAGTGACCGATGCCGAAGCGATTCACCCCGGCTACGGCTTCCTGAGCGAGAACGCGAACTTTGCCGAACGCGTGGAGCAGAGCGGTTTCCAGTTCATCGGCCCGACGCCCGACAACATCCGCACGATGGGCGACAAGGTGTCGGCCAAGCAGGCCATGATCAAGGCCGGCGTGCCTTGCGTGCCCGGCTCCGAGGGTGAGCTCTCGGACGACGCCGCCACCAACAAGCGCATTGCGCGTGCCATCGGCTACCCGGTCATCATCAAGGCGGCGGGCGGCGGCGGTGGTCGCGGCATGCGCGTGGTGCACACCGAGGCGGCTCTGGTCAACGCGATCCAGATGACCAAGGCGGAAGCCGGCGCGGCCTTCAACAATCCGGCCGTGTACATGGAGAAGTTTCTCCAGAACCCGCGCCACATCGAAATCCAGATCCTCGCGGACAAGCACAAGAACGCGGTCTACCTGGGCGAGCGCGACTGCTCCATGCAGCGCCGCCACCAGAAGGTGATCGAGGAATCGCCCGCGCCGGGCATTCCGCGCAAGCTGATCGAGAAGATCGGCGAGCGCTGTGCGGCCGCCTGCAAGAAGATCAACTACCGCGGTGCCGGCACCTTCGAGTTTCTCTACGAGAACGGCGAGTTCTATTTCATTGAAATGAACACGCGCGTGCAGGTGGAGCACCCGGTGACCGAGTTCACCACCGGCATCGACATCGTCAAGACGCAGATCATGGTGGCCGCCGGCGAAAAGCTGCCGTTCACGCAGCGCCAGATCCAGATGCACGGCCACGCCATCGAGTGCCGCATCAATGCCGAAGACGCGTGGAAGTTCACGCCGTCGCCGGGCCGCATCACGATGTGGCACCCGCCGGGTGGTCCGGGCGTTCGCGTCGACTCGCACGCGTACACCAACTACTTCGTGCCACCGAACTACGACTCCATGATCGGCAAGATCATCGTCTACGGCGACACGCGCGAGCAGGCCATGGCCCGCATGCGCACGGCGCTCAACGAAACCGTGATCGAAGGCATCCAGACCAACATCCCGCTGCACCGCGAGTTGATGGTTGATTCCAAGTTCATGACCGGCGGCACCAACATCCACTACTTGGAAGAGTGGCTGGCGGCGCACAAGCGCTGACCGGGGAACGCCGCGATGTTCGAACTCCGCCTGATGGCGCCGGAAGACCGGGTCGAAACGCTCGGCGAAGCGCTCGATGCACTCGATGCATTGAGCGTGTCGGTGGAAGACGCCGACGCGCAGACCGACGCAGAGCAGGCGCTGTTCGGCGAGCCGGGCATGCCGCCGCCGAAGGAAGGCTGGCAGCGTTCGCGCGTGATCGCGCTGTTCCCCGACGAGGCGCTCGCCAAAGAGGCCGCGTCGGTGCTCGCGCTGCAGGATTTCTTCGAAGGCTGCGAGGTGCTCGGCATTGCGCCGGTGCCCGAGCAGGACTGGGTGCGCCTGACGCAATCGCAGTTTGCGCCCGTCGAGATCACGCCCGAGTTCTGGATCGTGCCGACGTGGCATGAGCCACCCGAGCAGGCAAAGCAGGTGATCCGGCTCGATCCAGGTCTGGCCTTCGGCACTGGCACGCATCCCACCACGCGCATGTGCCTGCGGTGGATCGCGACGCGGGGCGACGGTGTGCTGGCTAACCAGCGCGTGCTCGACTACGGCTGCGGCTCCGGCATTCTTGCGATCGGTGCGGCGAAGTTCGGCGCCACCGACATCGACGCCGTCGACATCGACGAAGCCGCGGTTTCGTCGACCCGGCTCAATGCCGAGGCCAACGGCGTCCGGCTGAACGCGGGCCTGCCCGAAGCGGCGAAGGGCCTCTACGACACTGTGCTCGCCAACATCCTGGCCACGCCGCTCAAGGTGCTCGCGCCGTTGCTGCGCAGCCATGTGAAGGCGGGCGGATCGCTGGTGATGGCCGGCATCCTCGAGCGCCAGGCCGATGAATTGAAAGAGGCCTACGCGCCGTACGCGAAGCTCGAAGTCAGCGACACCGAGGACGGCTGGATCCTCATGACCGCGCGCTGCTGAGCCGCCTTGCGCCCCTCCCGTGGCGAGGGCTCGACCCTACAATCGCCCGGTCATGAGTCTCGTCACGCGCTGCCCCGCCTGCACCACCACCTTCAAGGTGGTGCGCGACCAGCTTCGCATCTCTGATGGCTGGGTGCGTTGCGGCCGGTGCAGCCATGTGTTCGACGCCACGCTCGATCTGCACGAGGCACCCGATGGTGCGGCGGCGAATGCGGCGGCGCCGGTGCAGGGTGCTGGCTATATGCCAGGGCTGGTCGAGGCAGCCTCGGAGCCCAAGGGCGCGCCCGAGTTGGAGTCTTCTTCGCCGGCCGAGGATGCGGACTTCTTCGACGATGAGCCCGAGCAGCAGCCTCGGCATGCGCTGCCCCCGGAGGCGCCTGCACCGACACCGGCGTCGCCACCACCGCCTCCAGCAGCGCTTGAGTTCTCGCTGTCATTGCCCGAACACGGCATCGTCGCCGACGAGCCATGGTCCGACCTCGACGTCAGCGAACCCGCGTGGAAGCCTCCACCGAGCACGCTGCCGCCGTTCCCGAACATCGACCTGAACCTCGCGTCGCCGCCGCCCGCGCCACCACCCCCGGCGCCGCCGCTGCCCGTCGCCCCGCGCATCAAGGCAACGCGTGGGCTGATGATCGAGCGCGCGAGCGACGACGGCGCAGAAGGGGAGCGCGAGCAGGAAGAAAAAGACCACGACCAGGTGCAGATGCAGAAGGCGCTGCGCCGTGCCCGCATCAAGTCGGCCAAGATCGCGAGCGCCAAGGCGCGTGAGGAGCGCGCGGCCGCGAAGGCTTCGCCTGTGGTGGTGCAGGCCGAAAGCGAGTCCGACCTTGCGCTCTCCCCGGATTTCGAACTGCCAATAGGGCATCCCTTCGCGGACGACGACGAGCCCTCCGAGAAGGCGACCGGCTTCTGGCAGCGCAAGGGCGTGCGCATCGTGCTGGTCCTGCTGGCGGTGATTGCTGTGCTGCTGCTCATCCTGCAGGTCATCCGCCACGAGCGCGACGGCATTGCCGCGCGCCAGCCCAATCTGCGGCCCGCCTTGGCGGCACTGTGCCAGTACACAGGCTGCGAACTCGCGGCCCTGCGCCAGATCGGCGACATCGTGATCGAAGGCGCGGCCTTCGCGCGCGAGAAGAGCGGCGGCAACGACTACCGTCTGAGCTTCACCCTGCGCAATGGCGCCACCGTGCCGCTCGCAATGCCCGCCGTCGAACTCTCGCTGCTCGACACGCAGGAGCGCGCCGTGGTGCGCCGCGTGCTGTTGCCGGCGGACTACGGTGCACCGACGGTGCTGCAGGCCCGAGCCGACCGCGCGGCCTCGCTGCCACTGACCTTGTCCGCTTCGGAAGCCGCAGCGCTACCGCCGATCGCAGGCTACCGCGTCGAAGCTTTCTATCCCTGAGCGGGGCGCCTGCCTGCACGCGTCCTTTTCCATCCACCATTCAACCAACGGCTCAACCATGGCAGCAGTGATTTGCGGGTCCCTCGCGTTCGACACCATCATGACTTTCGAGGGCCGGTTCGCCGACCAGATTCTTCCGGACCAGCTGCACATCCTCAATGTGTCGTTCCTGGTGCCGACGCTACGGCGTGACTTCGGCGGCTGTGCCGGCAACATCGCCTACAGCCTCAACGCACTGGGCGGCACTGCGCTACCGATGGCCACGCTCGGCAACGACGGCGCTTCGTACCTCGAGCGCATGCGCTCGCTTGGTATCGACACCGAGTTCGTGCGCCAGCTCGACGACACCTTCACCGCGCAGGCGATGATCATGAGCGACGTCGACAACAACCAGATCACCGCCTTCCACCCCGGCGCGATGCAGCAGGCGCACATCACGAAGGTGGCCGCGCGCGACGACATCAAGCTCGGCATCATCGCGCCCGATGGCCGTGACGCGATGCTGCAGCACGCCGAGCAATTCGCCGCCGCAGGCATTCCGTTCGTGTTCGATCCGGGCCAGGGTTTGCCGATGTTCGACGGCGAGGCGCTGCGCCATTTCGTTGATCTCGCGAGCTGGGTGGTGGTGAACGACTACGAAGGCAAGATGCTGTCGCAGCGCACCGGCTGGAGCCTGGCGGAGATCTCGAAGCGCGTGCGCGGCCTGGTGGTCACGCTGGCGTCCGAGGGCTGCGAGATCTGGACTGACGGCGAGCGCGAGCACGTGCCAGGCGTGGTGGCCACCGAAGTGGTCGAGCCCACGGGCTGCGGCGACGCGTGGCGTGGTGCGCTGCTGTTCGGCCTGGAAAAGGGCTGGCCGCTGGCGCAGTGCGCAGCGCTGGGCAACAAGGTCGGCGCGATCAAGATCGCGCAGCGTGGCCCGCAGAACTACGAGATCGACCGCAAGGCCCTGGGCCTCTGATTCGGTCCTCGATCTTCTTCCTGAAGAAGCGCCAATAAAAAAGCCCGACACCGCGAGGTGCCGGGCTTTGCGCCTTCAAGGCCGCTGAGAAGCTCAGGGCTTGCTGGCCGTGGGGAACGGCCAAGCTGCCTGGGGATTCAGCGTCGTTTGCGCCGCAGGGGCAGGCGCTACGGCTGCAGCCTTGGCGGGCGCAGCAGCCTTGGGAGCCTTCTTCGCAGCAGGCTTTTTGGCAGCAGGCTTTTTCGCGGCTTTCTTGGCCGCAGCCTTTTTCGCAGGCGCCTTCTTGGCAGCAGCCTTCTTCGCAGGCGCCTTCTTGGCGGCGGCCTTCTTTGCAGGCGCCTTCTTGGCAGCAGCCTTCTTCGCAGGCGCCTTCTTGGCTACGGCCTTCTTCGCCGGAGCCTTCTTCGCAGCGGCCTTCTTGGCCGGAGCTGCCTTCTTGGCGGCTACCTTCTTCGCCGGAGCCTTCTTCGCAGCGACCTTCTTGGCCGGAGCCTTCTTGGCGGCTACCTTCTTTGCCGGAGCCTTCTTAGCGGCCACAGCCTTCTTTGCCGGAGCCTTCTTTGCAGCGGCTTTCTTAGCCGGCGCTTTCTTTGCAGTTGCCATTTCTATTTCTCCTTGATCAAGTTGAAAAAATCAACCTATTGAAGCACTCCACGCACGTTGGGTAGCGTGAAGCGATTCATGGCGTTGAGATCTGAGCCCCAGCACCATGAACACCTGAGCCCTAGTCCATGCCGCGCTCTTTGGCGCGATCGGTGGCAAGGGCAATTCTTGAATTCATTAATTCTTGTCGAAAGATTCAATCCCAGGAGAGCGCACCACCCGACTGGTACTCGATCACGCGGGTTTCGAAAAAGTTGCGCTCTTTCTTCAGGTCAATCATTTCGCTCATCCAGGGGAACGGATTTTCTTCGTTCGGGAAGAGCGTTTCGAGGCCAATCTGCTGTGCACGCCGGTTGGCGATGTAGCGCAGGTAGCCCTTGAACATGGAGGCGTTCATGCCGAGCACGCCACGTGGCATGGTGTCTTCGGCGTATTTGTATTCGAGCTCGACGGCGCGCATGAAGAGCGCCTTGATCTCGGCCTTGAACTCGGAGGTCCAGAGGCCGGGGTTCTCGAGCTTGAGCTGGTTGATCAGGTCGATGCCGAAGTTGCAGTGCATCGACTCGTCGCGCAGGATGTACTGGTACTGCTCGGCGGCGCCGGTCATCTTGTTCTGGCGGCCCAGCGCAAGAATCTGCGTGAAGCCGACGTAGAAGAACAGGCCTTCCATCAGGCAGGCGAACACGATGAGCGACTTGAGCAGCGTCTGGTCGGTTTCGTGAGTGCCGGTCTTGAAGTGCGGGTCGCTGATGGCGTCGATGAACGGGAGCAGGAACTGGTCCTTCTCACGGATCGATTGCACTTCGTTGTAGGCGTTGAAGATCTCGCTCTCGTCCAGGCCGAGCGACTCGACGATGTACTGGTACGCGTGCGTGTGGATCGCTTCTTCAAAAGCCTGGCGCAGCAGGAACTGGCGGCATTCGGGGGCCGTGATGTGGCGATAGGTGCCCAGCACGATGTTGTTGGCAGCCAGCGAGTCGGCGGTCACGAAGAAGCCGAGGTTGCGCTTGACGATGCGGCGTTCGTCTTCGGTCAGGCCGTTCGGGTCTTTCCAGAGCGCGATGTCGCGCGTCATGTTCACTTCCTGCGGCATCCAGTGGTTGGCGCAGGTGGCGAGGTATTTTTCCCACGCCCACTTGTACTTGAACGGCACCAGCTGGTTGACGTCGGTCTGGCCGTTGATGATGCGCTTGTCGGAAGCCTTGACGCGTTGGGTGACAGCGGGCGTTGCTGCTGCGGCGGCAACCGGACGCACGACTGCGCCGTCATCGAGCGCGCGGAGCGCGGGTTGCGCAATCGACGAAGTCGGAGCGTCCACCGAACGGCCTGCGGGCAAGCCGCTGGTCGATGCGTTGTGGTGCTGCAATCCTTGTTGCATATCCTTTGGTAAGGAGGGCTTGACTTCTTCGTCCCAGGTCAACATAGAAAAATCCAATGCTCAAATTATCGGAGTAACGATGTGAGTTGCAAAGTGCTCGTTCACATCGCACGCCATTTATGTGGTTGTTATGTTGCTCGCATGCATCGCGCGATGTCAGTCAATGCCTTCATTGAGTGAACGTCGCGCGATTTTTTGCATGCACCTCACTGACTCACTGTCGCGAGCATCGACGCGTTATTGGCACGCTTCACAGGTCGGATCGTCCACACCGCAGAACGCGATGTCGGTGGCGGGCATTGCGCTCATCTGTGCCTTCGCTGCAGCAGCGGCGGCTTCGAGTGCGCTCATGCCCGAAGGTGCGTCGTTGCCCGACGACACCGCGTTGAGACGGCCCGATTGCACCGTCGACTTCTCGGCGTGCGTCGCGCTCTGCGTACGCAGGTAGTACGTGGTCTTCAGGCCGCGCAGCCATGCCAGCTTGTAGGTGTCGTCGAGCTTCTTGCCCGATGCGCCGGCCATGTAGATGTTCAGCGACTGCGCCTGGTCGATCCACTTCTGGCGACGCGCAGCGGCTTCGACCAGCCACGTGGTTTCGACTTCGAACGCGGTGGCGTAGAGCGCCTTCACATCCTGCGGCACGCGGTCGATAGGACGCAGCGAACCGTCGAAGTGCTTCAGGTCCATCACCATCACGTCGTCCCACAGGCCCAGGCGCTTCAGGTCGCGCACCAGGTAGTGGTTGATCACGGTGAATTCGCCCGACAGGTTCGACTTGACCGACAGGTTGCCGAAGCAGGGTTCGATCGAAGCGTCCACGCCGATGATGTTCGAGATGGTCGCGGTCGGTGCGATGGCCACGCAGTTCGAATTGCGCATGCCGTCGGCCTTGATCTTCGAGCGCAGCGCGTCCCAGTCGAGGGTGGCCGAGCGGTCGACCTCGACGTAGCCGCCGCGTGCCTTTTCCAGCAGGTCGAGCGAGTCGATCGGCAGGATGCCCTTGTCCCACAGCGAGCCCTTGTAGCTCGAGTACTTGCCGCGTTCGCGCGCCAGGTCGGTCGAGGCCCAGTAGGCGTGGTAGCAGATGGCTTCCATCGACTCGTCGGCGAACTGCACGGCCTCTTGTGAGGCGTACGGAATGCGCAGTTCGTACAGCGCGTCCTGGAAGCCCATCAGGCCCAGGCCGACCGGACGGTGGCGCAGGTTCGAGTCGCGCGCCTTCTTCACGGCGTAGTAGTTGATGTCGATCACGTTGTCGAGCATGCGCATCGCCGTGGAGATCGTCTTCTTCAGCTTTTCCTGGTCGACCTTGCCGTCCTTCAGGTGCTGCAGCAGGTTCACGGAACCCAGGTTGCAGACGGCGGTTTCGGTGTCGCTGGTGTTCAGCGTGATCTCGGTGCAGAGGTTCGACGAGTGCACCACGCCGGCGTGCTGCTGCGGCGAGCGCACGTTGCAGGCGTCCTTGAACGTGATCCAGGGGTGGCCGGTCTCGAACAGCATCGTGAGCATCTTGCGCCACAGGTCGGTCGCCTGGATGGTGCGCGCGGGCTTGATGTCGCCGCGGGCAGCCTTCTCTTCGTAGGCCACGTAGGCCTTCTCGAAGTCGGCGCCGAACAGGTCGTGCAGGTCGGGCACGTTGGAGGGCGAGAAAAGCGTCCAGGTGCCCTTTTCCATCACGCGGCGCATGAACAGGTCGGGGATCCAGTTGGCGGTGTTCATGTCGTGCGTGCGGCGGCGGTCGTCGCCGGTGTTCTTGCGCAGTTCCAGGAACTCCTCGATGTCGAGGTGCCAGGTTTCGAGGTACGTGCAGACAGCGCCCTTGCGCTTGCCGCCCTGGTTCACGGCCACGGCCGTGTCGTTCACCACCTTCAGGAACGGCACCACGCCCTGCGATTCGCCGTTCGTGCCCTTGATGTGGCTGCCGAGCGCGCGCACGCGGGTCCAGTCGTTGCCCAGGCCGCCGGCGAACTTCGACAGCAGCGCGTTTTCCTTGATCGACTCGTAGATGCCGTCGAGGTCGTCGGGCACGGTGGTCAGGTAGCAGCTCGACAGCTGCGAGCGCAGCGTGCCGGCGTTGAACAGCGTGGGCGTGCTCGACATGAAGTCGAACGACGACAGCACTTCGTAGAACTCGATGGCACGGGCTTCGCGGTCGATTTCATTCAGCGACAGGCCCATGGCCACGCGCATGAAGAAGGCCTGCGGCAGCTCGATGCGGGTCTTGCGCACGTGCAGGAAGTAGCGGTCATACAGGGTCTGCAGGCCGAGGTAGTCGAACTGGTTGTCGCGCTCGGCCTTCAGCGCCGCGCCCAGGCGGGGCAGGTCGTACTGCAGCAGCTTCTCGTCGAGCAGGTCGTTGTCCACGCCCTTCTTGATGAACTGCGGGAAGTAGTCGGCGTAGGCGGTGGCACGCTCGGCCGGCATCACTTCGCGGCCGATGATCTCCTTGAAGATCGTGTGCAGCAGCAGGCGCGCGGTGGCGAAGGTGTAGTCGGGGTCTTTCTCGATCAGCGTGCGGGCCGCCAGGATCGAGGCCTTGTAGACCTCGTCGAGCGGCACGCCGTCGTACAGGTTGCGCATCGTCTCGGCGACGATCGGTGCGGACGTGATGCTGTCGCCCAGGTTTTCGCAGGCCGACTCGATCAGGCCCTTGAGTTCGTTCAGGTCAAGGGTGACGAGCTCGCCGTTGTCCAGCACGTGCAGCGCGGGCGTGGCCGGCACGTCTTGCTCGCCCTGCTTCGAGCGCTCCTGCGTGCGGCGTTCGCGGTACAGCACGTAGGCGCGGGCAATTTCGTGGTGGCCGCCGCGCATCAGGCCGAGCTCGACCTGGTCTTGCACGTCTTCGATGTGGAAGGTGCCGCCGCCCGGACGCGAACGCACCAGCGCGCGGATCACGCCCTGCGTGAGCACGTCGACCGTTTCGCGCACGCTGGCCGAAGCCGCGCCCTGGGTGCCGTGCACGGCCAGGAAGGCTTTCATCATCGCGATGGCGATCTTGTTCGGCTCGAAGGGCACGACAGCGCCATTGCGGCGGATGATCTGGTAGTGGGCCAGGTTCTGGCCGGTGGGGGAGCCAGCAGTGTCTCGCTGCTGTTGCGGTGGCGTCGAGGGAACGGCACGCGGGGTCGATTGGGGGTTCAGGGCAGTTTGCATTCGCTTCCTCTCGGTTGGCAATTCTTGTTGGATGGCGGCGCCTGGGCCGGGCGCTGCGCCGGTGTAGATGACCGGACAGGGGACACTATATCTAGGGTGCGGGGGGTGTACAACCCACTAGATGTAGCGTTTTCCTATGGATACAAGGATTGCCGGTATTACTTCCGCCATAGGACACGGTCAGCGATGCCGCTTGAATACTGGCCTATGGTCTCTCAACCCGCATGGGGCTTGGCTTGCAAGCCGATTTGGGCCTGCAGGCCGCATGGTTGCTGAATCGCGCGACTGCTATTTTCGCATTGCTGCGCCGCAAGAGCGACGCATCGCGAGGCGCCGCACGATTGAAAAAATTAGCGCTGCTCCACCTGTGGCGGAAACATCTGTGGATTCCAGCCGAGTTGTTCGCGCAGCAGGCGCCAGTCGAATCCCGCGCCCGGATCCTGTTTGCGGCCCGGCGCGATGTGCTCGTGGCCGGCGATGTGCGCGATCGCGTAGTGCTGCGCGATGGCGGCGCACAGGCTCGCGAGCGTCTCGTATTGCGGCTCTTCGAAGGGCTGGCCTTCGAGGCCTTCGAGTTCGATGCCGACGGAGTCGTCGTTGCAGTTGCCGCGGCCGCGCCACGACGACACGCCGGCATGCCAGGCGCGGTCGTCGCAGCTCACGAACTGCCAGAGTTCGCCGTTGCGGCGCACGTAGAAATGCGAGGACACCTCGAGGCCGCGGATCGACTGGAAGTAGGGGTGCGCGTCCCAGTCGAGCTGATTGGTGAACAGCTGCTGCACCGCGTCGCCGCCGTATTCACCGGGCGGCAGGCTGATCGAGTGCAGCACGATGAGGTCGGTCTGCGCGCCCGCGGGGCGGGGCCCGAAGTTCGGCGAGTGCAGCGCCTTCGCGAAGCGGTACCAGCCGGCTTGCCAGAGTCCGCCGTCGTTGGCTTCAGTCGTCGACATGGCTGCTCGCGCCGTCATCGCCGTTGGGCGTGGTGATGCCCAGTCGCGCGATACGGTAGCGGATCTGGCGCAGGCTCATGCCGAGCCGCGCGGCGGCCGCGGTGCGGTTGAAGCCGCTCTCGTGCAGCGCGCGCACGAGGATCTCGCGCTCCTGCTGATCGAGATAGGCCTGCAGGTCGGAGGGCAGCGGCGGCGGTGCGGCCTTGGGCGGCGCGACCGGCGCGCTCGGAAGTGGAGCCAGCGCGACAGGCGCGTCGGTGACGGGCGACAGCGGCGCTGGCGCGGACGCCGCGGCTTCGGCCGCAGCAGTGAAACCGCCCATCAGGTCGAGATGAAGTTCGTCGCCGTCGTTCAGTGCCACCGCGCGGTGCAGCAGGTTTTCGAGCTCGCGCACGTTGCCGTTCAACGGATGCTGCGCGAGGCGGCGCAGCAGTTCGTCCGACAGATGCGGCACGGGCAGCCCGCCGTCTTGTGCGATGCGCGAGAGCAGCGCGGTGCACAGCGCGGGCAGGTCCTCACGACGGTCGCGCAGCGCGGGCACGGCGATCTCGATCACGTTGAGGCGGTAGAAAAGATCCTGGCGGAAGCGGCCAGCCTGCACTTCGGCGTGCAAGTCTTTATGGGTGGCGCTGACGATGCGCACGTCGACAGTTTCTTCCTGCGTCGAGCCGATCGAGCGCACGCTGCGCTCCTGGATCGCGCGCAGCAGCTTCGACTGCATCGCCAGCGGCAGATCGCCGATTTCGTCGAGAAACAGCGTGCCGCCGCGCGCGGCCTGGAAGTAGCCGTCGCGGTCTTGCGAGGAGCCGGTGTATGAGCCCTTGCGCGCGCCGAAGAATTCGGCCTCGAGCAGGTTCTCGGGAATCGCGCCGCAGTTCACCGCGACGAATGGGCCTTCGTTGCGCTGGCTGCAGGCATGCACGGCGCGCGCAACCAGTTCCTTGCCGGTGCCCGATTCGCCGCGCACCAGCACCGGCGCCATGCCGCGCGCCACCTTGGCGATGCGCGACTTGACGAGGCGCATGGGTTCCGATTCGCCCACGAGACGGTCGAGCGCGGCGATGCCGGTGCCGGAGGTGACCACCGTTGCGTCGGCGTTGTTGTTGCTTGCGGGTGCCGCCTGAACAGGCTTGACCACCGGCTGCGGCACTAGCCGCGCCTGCACGGCGGAAGCCACGACGGCGCGGAACTGCTTCAGGTCGACCGGCTTCGTGAGGTAGTCGAAGGCGCCGGCTTTCAGTGCTTCCACCGCGTTCTCGGCCGAGCCGTAGGCCGTCATCACCACGCAGCGCTCGCTGCGCTGGGCCTTCTGGATGCGGTGGATGATCTCCATGCCCTGTCCGTCGGGCAGCCGCATGTCGGTGATCACGGCGTCGAAGCGGCCGGCCTCCAGGTGCTGCCAGGCTTCCGACACGCTGCCCGCGGCCTCGACGCGATAGCCCTCGCGCAGCAGCGTCAATTCATAGAGCGTGCGCAGGTCGGGTTCATCGTCGATGACCAGGATCTGCGCCGGTCGTTGGGCGGAAGGGGGGGGAGTGCTCACGGCGCTATTGTGTCAGCCGGTTTTCGCTGGGGGCAAAGCTGACGAAGAATTCGTTGCCCTCGGGCCCGCCCGGCACCAGCGCGCGCCGCTCGTAGCCGATGGTGGCGCCATGCCGCCGGCACAGCTCGCGGCACAGGAAGAGGCCGAGCCCGCTGGAGCGGCTTTCGGAAGAGAAGAAAGGCTCGAACAGGTGCCGCTGCACCGCCGGCTCCAGCGGCGCGCCGTCGCTCCACACCATCAGGCTGGGGCGGTTGGTGCCGCTGCGCTGCAGCGCGGTCAGCACCTGGATCGAGTCTTCGCGCTTGCCGGCGTAGCGCGAGGCGTTGTCCAGCAGGTTGACGATCAGGCGGCGCAGGTGCTCGGCGTCGAAGCGCACTTCACTGCTGGGTGCATCGAGCGACACCAGCACGCCCTTGCGCTGGGTCTGGCGCACCCATTCCTCGGCCAGCACCTGCACCGCGGGGTCGAGCACGACCTGCTCGCCGAGCGACAACACGCGTTGCTGGCGGGCGCGCGAGACGTCGAGCACGTCGTCCACGATGCGCGCGAGCCGCTGCGCGTTGTGCTGCACCATGCTTGTGAGCTTGCGGTGCGCCGGGTCGGTCAGGTCTTCGTTGAGCAGCGCGCTGGCCTGGGTGATGGCGGCCAGCGGGTTGCGGATTTCATGCGCCACGGCCGCCGACATGCGGCCCATTGCGGCCAGCTTCTCGGTGCGGATGCGGGCTTCGAGCTCGCGCAGGTCCTGCAGGAACATCACGCACAGGCTGTCGATGCGCTTCTCGCTGGTGGGCGTGAGCCGCGTGCGCACGCGCACCTCGCGCGCCGCGCCGCGCACCTGCGCCACCGGGATTTCTTCCGTCTGCGGCGCCCGCCGCGCGAAGGTCTGGCGCGCCAGCGCGGCCAGCGCATGCCAGGCGGGTTGGGCATGCAGCGGGAACGGCAGCGTCAGCTTTGCCAGGCCCTGGCCGAGGATGGCGTCGGCTGCCGGGTTGGCCGCATGCACCAGGCCTTCGGCGTCGATCACCAGCACGCCTTCGCTCAGCGTCTCGATCACCAGGTCGTTGACCTGCGCCTGCATCTGCGCGCTGCTGCGGCTGCGCTGCGCCACGGCTTCCTCGCGCGCCAGCCGGCGGGCCATTTCGTGCGCGAGCAGCGCCACCACGAAGAGACCCGTGCCGGTGAGCGCCGCCTGCACGAAGCGCGGCGAAGAATCGCCCGGCTGCTGCAGCCAGTGCCAGCCCGCGTCAGCCAGCAGCAGTAGCGTGACGGTGGCGGTGGTGCCCAGGCTCACGATCATGGTGCCCAGCACTGCGCTCATGAGCACCGGCAGCGCGAACAGCGGCGTGTAGTTGACGTTGCCACCCTGCAGCACCTGCAAGGCGGTGAAGGCGGCCAGATCGATGCCGATGGTCAGCAGCCAGAGCGCGGCAAAACCGCGGATCGGCGGCTGCACGTGTGTGTAGCGCATGCCCAGCCAGGTCGCTGCAAGGTAGAGGCCCGAGATGGTGATGGCCACCGGCTGCATCGTCTGCCCGATGACAAAGGCCACGCCCTGCAGCAGCATCAGCACCAGCGCGATGAAGCAGCGCGCGGCCATGAAGCCACGCCAGAGCCGGATCAGCGCCGAGCTTTCGCCCGTGCCTTGGTCGAGCACGTCCCAGTCGGTGACCGGCTCGCCGCGCGACCAGAGGGGGGCGCTCATTGGGGCGTTGCGGCTTCGCGGTGCGCGGTGCTGCAATAGACCGAGCCGCCGGGGCCGGCGATGGCGTCGGTCGCCGGCAGGTGCAAGCCGCAATGGGCGCAGCGCACCATGGCCTGCGGCGGGCCGGCTGGTGCGGGGGGGCGCTGCTGCGCCTTGGCCGCGCGCTCGCGCATGGCGTCGCGCATTTCTTCGCGGCGATTCTTGCGCCAGAGCCAGATCGCGACCCAGAGCACCGCGAGGACGAGGAGGTATTTCATTTCAGACGGGAGGACGCGCAAGCACCACTTCGAGCACGAAGCGTGAACCCACGTAGGCCAGCAGCAACAGGGCCGAGCCGGCGTACAGCACGCGGCGCGCAGTGCGGCCGCGCCAGCCGAAACGGGCCCGGCCGATCAAAAGGATCGCGAAGGTGATCCAGGCAAGCACCGAGAAGATGGTCTTGTGGTCCCACTTCCAGACACGGCCGGCGGCACCGTACAGCTGCTCGCTGAACAGCAGGCCGGCCAGCAGCGTGGCCGACAGCAGCACGAAACCAGCGGTGACGAAACGGAAAGTGAGCCGTTCGAGCGTGAGCAGCGGCACGCCGCCTTGCGGCTCGGCGGTGGCCAGGCGGATCTGCTTTTCGGCACGGGTGATCAGCCAGGCGTGCACGACGGCGGCGCCGAACAGGCCGTACGACGCAATGCCCAGCGCCAGATGCAGCGGCAGCCACGGCGAGGCCGTGACGTGCAGCGGCGTACCGGGAAACAGAATGGCCAGCAGCACCGCGGCCGCGCCCAGCCAGGCGAGCGCACGCCGCACCTTCAATTGGGGATACATGCGGCTTTCGACCGCGTAGACGGTGAGTACCAGCCACGCGGTGACCGACAGGGCGGGTGCGAAACCGAAGCGCGGCTCGCTGCCGATGAGGCCGTGGGCCAGCACGGCGGCATGCAGAATCCACGCAATTCCGAGGGCCCACTGGGTCGATTGCCGGCTCAGTTTGGCACCGGCACCGGCAACGAAACCGTAGGCAACCGCGGTGGCGATGCCCAGCGCCACGCCGAGCGGGGAGGGGATCGCTAAAATCATCGGCCGGAGTGTACCGGCTCGCCCTTGCGTTCCCCGCGCCCGACTTCAAGTTCTCTCCTCGTCTCCAAGACTTTCCATCCGGCCCGCCGCAGCGGGCAGCAAGGCATTCCGCTCATGGCCACCGCCCTCACAGAAAAGTTCTCCCGCCTCGTCAAGACGATGAGCGGCCAGGCCCGCATCACCGAAAGCAATGTGCAGGACATGCTGCGCGAAGTGCGCATGGCGCTGCTGGAGGCCGACGTGGCGCTGCCCGTGGTGCGCGACTTCGTCGCCCGCGTGAAAGAGAAGTCGCTCGGCCAGGAAGTGCTGGGCTCGCTCAAGCCGGGCCAGGCGCTGGTCGGCATCGTCAACCGCGAACTCGCCGCGACCATGGGCGAGGGCGTGTCTGACATCAACCTCGCAGCCCAGCCGCCAGCGGTGATCCTGATGGCCGGCCTGCAGGGCGCGGGCAAGACCACCACCACCGCCAAGCTCGCCAAGCACCTGATCGAGAAGCGCAAGAAGAAGGTGCTCACGGTGTCGGGCGACGTGTATCGCCCCGCCGCCATCGAGCAGCTCAAGACCGTAACCAAGCAGGCCGGCGCCGAGTGGTTCCCGAGCACGCCCGACCAGAAGCCGCTGGACATCGCGCGCGCCGCGCTCGACCACGCCAAGCGCCACTACTTCGACGTGCTGCTGGTCGACACCGCCGGCCGCCTCGCCATCGACGAAGTGCTGATGACCGAAATCAAGCAGCTGCATGCGGCGCTCGACCCGGTCGAAACCCTGTTCGTGGTCGATGCCATGCAGGGCCAGGACGCGATCAACACCGCCAAGGCCTTCAAGGAAGCGCTGCCGCTCACCGGCATCATCCTGACCAAGACCGATGGCGATTCGCGCGGCGGCGCGGCGCTGTCGGTGCGCCAGGTCACTGGCGTGCCGATCAAGTTCGCGGGCACCAGCGAGAAGATCGACGGCCTGGAAGTGTTCGACGCCGAGCGCCATGCCGGCCGCATTCTGGGCATGGGCGACATCGTCGCGCTGGTCGAGCAGGTCACGGCAGGCGTTGACGTGGCGGCGGCGCAGAAGCTCGCCGCCAAGGTCAAGAGCGGCGCGGGCTTCGACCTCAACGACTTCCTCGGCCAGCTGCAGCAGATGAAGCAGATGGGCGGCCTCTCGAGCTTGATGGACAAGCTGCCGCAGCAGATGGCCGCCAAGGCCACCGAGGCCGACATGACCCGTGCCGAGCGCGACATCCGCCGCAAGGAAGGGATCATCCAGAGCATGACGCCGCTGGAGCGCCGCAAGCCCGAGCTGCTGAAGGCCACGCGCAAGCGCCGCATCGCGGCCGGCGCCGGCGTGCAGGTCCAGGAAGTGAACCGCCTGCTCAACGAGTTCGAGCAGATGCAGGGGATGATGAAGAAGATGAAGGGTGCCGGCCTCATGAAGATGATGAAGAAGATGGGCGGCATGAAGGGCATGGGCGGAATGGGTGGGCCCGGCGGCCCGAAGCTGCCGTTCTAGGCGAACGCTTCGCCCCTCCATATATAAGAAGGCCCGCCGGTTCGCATCGGCGGGCCTTCTGCCTTCAGGTCTGCACTTCGTAGACCGTCTCGTGCGCTTCAACGGGTGCGGGCAACTCCCAGCGATGCAGCATCCGTTCGATGCCCGCGTTCGACAGCGTCGTGTCGCGCTCGCGGTTGCGGCGCATCAGCTCGGCGTGCGGCGCTTCCAGGTACACCAGTTCGATCTGCGCGTGGTAGGCCCACAGCAGGTCGAGCGTCTTGGTACGCATCTGCTGGCTCAGGTGCGTCGCGTTCCAGACGAAGCGCTCCTGCTTGCGCAGCAACGCCTTCGCCTGGTCGACCGCGTGATGTGCCGCGAGCCCGTCGTTCTCGCCGTGCTTCAGGCCCAGCTCGCCGCGCGCATCGTCGAAGGACACCACCGGCCAGCCCTTGCGGTGCTGTGCCACCCAGTGGTTCTTGCCGCTGGCCGGCAGGCCGCACATCACCGTCACCCGTGAGCCCGGCGTCTGGAACAGCGGGTAGTCGGGGCTGGTGTCGGCGCCGCGGAAGTAGGCCAGGCGCGTGTGGGCGTCGACCATTTTTCGCGGGCCTTCCCAGCAGCCTTCTTCCTGTGCCAGCTCTTCGAAGAGCGCGATGTCGGCCATGCTGTCCGCGCGCTTCTCGTAGTGGCGGCCGAGCATGTCGCAGCGCGCCACACAGCACAGGTCGGGCAGGCTCAGCTCCCATGAGAGCTTGTGCACCAGCCACTCCGGCCGCACGCCCTTGCGCGAGGCGAAGGCGTGGAACGGCACCTGGTGCACGGCGATGATTCGGCAGACGGCTTCGCGCAGCGCGAAAGGCACGCGGGCCTTCCACATCAGCACCCGCACGTCGACCGCACCGCGGCGCGAGTGGCCGGGCTGGCCGATGCGGCCGCTGGCTTCGTCGATCACCGTGGTGTCGGGCTTGGCGATGTCGTGCAGCAGGCAGGCCATGAACAGCACGAAGCGGCCGTCGGCATCGGCGCGCCGGTAGTGCGCGTCCTGCATCAGCGCGTCGAGCACCATGCGCGTATGGATGCCGACGTTGCCTTCGGCGTGGTAGTAAGGATCTTGCGGCGTCTCTTCGAGGCGCAGCAAGGCCGGCAGCAGGTCGCAGCACTGCGCCCAGTCGGTGCCTTTGTCGAGCGTGGGCACCAGGGCGCGCAGATTGTCGTATGTCATCGCGGCCTCCCTTGGGTTGCGAGTTCGGCGGGGTCGCGCAAGGTGCCCAGCCCCAGGTCTTGCCAGGTGACCAGCGGTGTCGGTGCATAGAGATCGGCGCCCGGCGCGAGCCGGTTGGGCAGCACCGGCCGACGGCTGTGGTGCGAGCCCGAGTCGAGGATGGTCTGGACGAAGTCCGGGCGCACCCACTTGTAGCGGCCCGTCACCTGCCCGTTCGATTCGGTCTTGAGGTACAGGCCCTCGGCCAGATCGGACAAGTCGGTCTGCTGGCGCACGAGATCGAGCGGCTGGCCTTCGTGCGCCACCGCGTCCTCGAAGGCCGTCTTCCAGTCCGCGCTGCGTGCCAGCGAAGGCCGCACAAGGGCACGCAGTGCTTTGGCATGGCGCGGCATCTCGCCTTCGTAGAGCACGGGCACCGGCAGCACAGGGCTGCCAGCGAGCAGCGCATGCCGCGCTGGCGTGGAGAGAAAGCGCTGCGCCTGCCGGTCGTAGATGTCGAACTCCAGGAAGAAGGCCGGCAGCCGGTCGTACCAGCAGCTGTGCTTGGCAAAGCACCATTCGCCGTACATCACGTAGCGGTCTTCGAGGCGCTCCAGCAGCGCCGCCTCATGGGCGGCGGCCCAGTGCTTGAACAGGTTGAACTGTCGCTCGCCCGCACCGCCTGCGAGGTAGTGGCCGCGCGATTGCAGCAGCAGTTCGCCCGCCGAAGTGAACGACACGGCCGCATTGGCGCCATCGAGTTTTTCCTCGATGACCACGTGCTGGCCATGCAGCGCCGACAACGGCGTCTGGCCGTCGTCGGTATCGCCCGCCTGCAGGCGCGAGCCTTCCAGATGCGCAGTACGCGGGTACTTGAGCAGCGGAATCGATGAAAGAGAAGAAGAGAGAGGGAACACGTTGTTCTCCAGATGGAAATCAGGAAGAACCGACAACGTGCGGGAGCGAAGCTGGGAAAGAGTGCGGTCAGCGGAAAGCGCAGCCAGGCGCCCGACTTGACCAGCAATGAAGTGGCGTTGTCGGCGTCAGAGGGTGATGACGGCGAATCGGGGCACTTGGCGCTCCAGGGGATCGAGGGATCCGTGGGTTGAAAAAAAGGAAGGCGCGATTCTAGCCACGCGCTATGAAAAAAGCCGACCCTGAGGCCGGCTTTTCGAGGTGCTGTGTCTTCAGCGCATCAGGCGGTTGCCAGTGCCGGGCGCGCCAGGCGCACCGCATGCATCCATGCGCGGCGCAGCACGGCCGGCGAACGCGATTCCTCGGGAATCAGCAGATAGCCGCGGTCGCGCAGCGTGGTACCCAGCGCGATCTGGCTGGTCAGCACGGTCAGCGGGATCGCCAGCAGCAGCGGCAGGCCAACGGGCATGAGCCAGATCAGCGCGCTCGGGTCGATCATTGCGACGCCGACGGCCAGCATGGCGATTACCAGCGTCATGGGGGCCAGCTGCGAGGCAGCGACCTTCCACGGCACGGCAGCGGCTTCACGCGGGGGCGACTTCCAGTCGAGCTTGATGCCGGTGAGGGCGACCAGCACGAACAGCGAGTGGGCCAGCATGCGGACCGGGGCTTGCACGATGGCAAGGCCGCTTTCCATCACCGAGCTCTTCACCAGGCCCCACACACCGCCGTACTGGCGTTGCTCGCCGCGCATCAGCACGGCGGCGATGCCCAGCACGCGCGGCAGGAACAGCAGGCACAGGGTCCAGATCCACAGGCCGGCCAGTTCGGAGGGCAGCACGCTCCAGCTCGACACGAGGCTCGAGCCGCTCAGCCACAGGGCCGTGCCCAGCGTCAGGAATGCGAGCCACAGCGGAGCCGAGACATACGCCATGGTGCCGGTCACGAACATCGCGCGGTGCACCGGGTGGATGCCGGGCTCGGCCATCAGGCGGGCGTTCTGCAGGTTGCCCTGGCACCAGCGGCGGTCGCGCTGCAGTTCGGCCAGCAGGTCCGGCGGTTGCTGTTCGTAGCTGCCGACCAGGTCGGACACCAGCCACACGTTGTAGCCGGCGCGGCGCATCAGCGCAGCTTCGACGAAGTCGTGCGACATGATGCCGCCCGACATGCCGCCGGTGCCCTTGATCGGGGCCAGCGCGCAATGCTTCATGAAGGGTTCGACGCGGATGATGGCGTTGTGGCCCCAGTAGTGCGATTCGCCCAGTTGCCAGAACTGCATGCCCAGCGTGAACAGGCGGCCCGTCACGCGGGAAGCGAATTGCTGTGCGCGGGCGTGCAGCGTGACGTGGCCGATGGCCTGCGTCGCGGTCTGGATGATGCCGGCGGTGGGGTTGGCTTCCATCAGCTTGACCATCGAGGTCAGGCAGTCGCCGCTCATCACCGAGTCGGCGTCGAGCACGACCATGTAGCGGTAGTCCTTGCCCCAGCGGCGGCAGAAGTCGGCCACGTTGCCGGCCTTGCGGTGCGTGCGGCGGGTGCGCAGGCGGTAGTACACCTCGACTTGCGGCTGGTTCGGGCTCTCGGCCAGGGCGGCGCGCAGGTCTTCCCAGGCGGCGCGCTCGGCGGCGGCGGTCTCGGGGTTGTAGCTGTCGGACAGCACGAACACGTCGAACTGCTTGGCGTGGCCGGTGGCCGCGACTGATTCGCAGGTGGCGCGCAGGCCGGCGAACACGGTGGCCACGTCTTCGTTGCAGATCGGCATGATGATCGCGGTGCGTGCCTCGGGGTTCATCGGGTGGTTGACCACCTGTTTCGCCGAGAGGGCGTGCTTGTCACCGCGCACGGAGACGTAGAAGCCCATGAGCGCGGTCACGAAGCCGGTCACGACCCAGCCCGAAAGCAGGCCGTAGAGACCGATCTGGCCGTATTCGAGCCAGAGGTTGTCGTAGTCGGGTTGCACGCTGGCGAACAGCGACGACGCGATCACGGTGCTCAGCAGCGTGAGCATCATGAAGGCGAAGCGGCGCTGTGCGGCTGCGCGCTGCCAGGGTTGCTTGGCCTGCCGGGCGTCGTGGACGCCGGCTTCGGTGTCACGGCCCGCGCCGAGCTTGACCAGCGCGGCGGTGCCGAGGCTGTTCCAGAAACCGCGCCAGGGGCGGGGTGCCATGGAACCGCGGTTGACGGGGGGAGCGGTGACCGAGTTGGGATGGCGTTCTTCGCGGACCGGGCTGCGGTGCGAAAAATCGGTATCGGCCAGCACATTCAGTTGGGAGAAGTCGTTCGGCTTCATGTGATTTACCAACGTTGCTTGTCGAGGGAAGGGGTGTCGCCAATGGCAGGAAAGCGCTTGATCACGCAATCCGGCTCAGCGCCGCCAGCGCTTGCGAGCGCGGCCAGCGAATGACCCGCGGCACGGGGCCGCGAGGGGGAAAACTGCTTTTGACGCAGGCCGTCGCGCTGCTGGCGCAGTGCGAAAGATGGGCTGGTGAGTGCTGTCATGCCTGTACAGGGGCAAACCCTGTGCCAGGCTGAAAAAACGCTTTCAGATCAACAGCTTGGAGCGATCTGAAGGTGTTTTTCGCGGGGAGAGGCTGCTGGAAGGCCTCAAAACCCCTGTTTTTGTCGCCGAATCCCGACAAGCCTTCTGGGCTGGTGGGGATAGGTCATATAAATCAACGACTTAGGTGCGTCGCTACTCGGCGACAGGGTCCCCGCCCGGAGCGACAGCGTCGGCCTTGAAGTGGCCCGGCGTGAGTTCGTGCTTCTGCAAAAGCCGGTAGAACTCCGTGCGGTTGCGGTCGGCCAGGCGGGCCGCGTCGGCCACGTTGCCGTCCGTCAGTTTCAGCAGGCCGACGAGGTAATCGCGCTCGAAACGCTGCTTGGCTTCGGCATACGTCTGGACTTCGACCGTCGGCACGCGCAGCGCCCGCTGCACCAGCGCCAGCGGAATCAGCGGCGAGCTCGACAGCGCGCAGACCTGCTCGACCACGTTGAACAGCTGGCGCACGTTGCCTGGCCAGGCGGCCGTGGTCAGCGCCTTCAGCGCCTCGGGCGCAAAGCCCGACAGCCGCTTGCCGTACTTGGTCGACAGGCGCTGCAGGAAGTGATTGGCCAGCAGCGGAATGTCTTCGCGCCGTGCCGACAGCGGCGGCAGCGTGAGCGTCACCACGTTCAGGCGGTAATACAGGTCTTCGCGGAACTGGCCGGCTTCCATTGCGGCGTCGAGGTCGCGATGGGTGGCCGAGACGATGCGCACGTCGACCTCGATCGACTGGCTCGCGCCCAGCGGCCGCACCGCGCGCTCCTGCAGCACGCGCAGCAGCTTGACCTGCAGGGCGGGCGGCATGTCCCCGATTTCGTCGAGCAGCAGCGTGCCGCCGTCGGCCTGCTGGAACAGGCCCTTGTGATTCGCGTGGGCGTCAGTGAAGGCACCCTTCATGTGGCCGAACAGCTCCGACTCGAGCAGCGCTTCCGGAATGGCGCCGCAGTTCACGGCCACGAAGGGCTTGTCGGCGCGCGCGCTGGCCTTGTGGATGGCGCGCGCCAGCAGCTCCTTGCCGGCGCCGGAATCGCCGCGCAGCAGCACGGAAGCATCTGACTTGGCGACCATGCGCGCTTCAGCCAGCAGCTCGGCCATGCGGTTGCTGCGGCTCACGATCTCGGCGCGCCAGCTGTCGTCGCCGGCCTTGCTCGGCGTGGTGGCGGGGGCGCCAAGCGCCAGCGCCTGCGCGATCTTGTCGAGCAGCTCGCGGCCGTCGTAGGGCTTGGTGAGGTAGGTGAACACGCCCCGCGCCGTGGCCTCGACCGCGTCGGGAATGGTGCCGTGCGCGGTGAGCAGAATCACCGGCAGCGAAGGGTGGCGCTTGCGGATCTCGTCGAACAGCTGGAGGCCGTCGCGCCCGGGCAGGCGCACGTCGCTCAGCACGAGTTGCGGATGCTCGATTTCCAGCTGCGTGAGCGCCGTCTCGGCCGATGTGACGGCCGTGACCTGGTAGCCCGCCGAGCTCAGCCGCATCGAGAGCAGCCGCAGCATGTCCGGGTCGTCGTCGACCACGAGAAGACGGGCGCCAGAGGTGCTCATTGGTTCGGTTTGCTTCCGGTAGGCGGCGCCGCAGGTGTGGCTGCGGCCGGGGTGGTGTTGGGCCGCGCAAAGCTGCGCTCGATGGCGCGCAGGGCTTCGATGCGGTCGTTCAGCTGGTCGATGCGGCGCTGGCTGTCGCGCAGCTGCTGCACCTGCTTGTCGCGGTCGTCCTCCACGCGGCGCTGCTCGATGTAGCGCGCAGCCAGGGCGCGCGCCAGCGGCTGCAGGGCCTGCGCCTCGGGCGCGGGGTTGGCGATCACGCGTTGCAGCAGGCCCAGCGCGCGCGCCAGGTCGGCCGGCACGCGGGTCTGCGAGAGCAGCAGCGCCAGCTGCATCTGCACCGTGGGCGAATCGCCGGGGTCGCCGATGCGCGCGATTTCCGTGCTCAGGTCGGCGCCGTTCAGCGGGCGCACCCTGTCGGCATACGACAGCATGGCCGCCTGCGGCCCCTGCGTCATCAATGTGAAGAGCGAAGAGGCAGGCTGCGTGGCCGGGGCCTTGGGCTCGGCCTCGACCGGCATCACGCGCGGCACGACCGGGGGCGGCGGCAGCGCATCGGCTTCCGCGGGCGGCTTGGGCTGCGTGGCGCAGGCGGCCAGCAGCAGGACGAAAGGCACGGTCATCGCCCCGGCGAAGGAGGAACGGCGGACGAACGAAAAAGGCATGGGTCGAAGAAAGGACGCGAGGCGGTCAGGCAGTGTTGGAGAGGGGAAGCCGGGGTGGTCAGGCCGTGCGCGGCAGTTCGATGCGAAAGCGAGCACCGGGACCGCCGGGCTGCAGAGTGATGCGGCCCCCGTGGGCTGCAATGTACTCCTGCACGATGGAAAGTCCGATGCCTGTGCCTTTCACCGTGTGCTCGGGCTGGCGTTCGCCGCGGAAGAAGGGTTCGAAGATCCGGTCGCGGTCGCCCTCGGCAATGCCGGGCCCGGCGTCGTTCACGTCGATGTGCACCGCCTCGGGCGTCCCCGACACCGCCAGGGTGATGACACCGCCCGTTACCGAAAAGCGAATGGCGTTGCTCAACAGATTGGCGATTGCGGTGCCGAGCTTGGTGCGGTCGACCGTCATTGCGATGGGCTCGCCCTCGGCGCGCACGCGCAGGCCGTGCGACTGCCACTGCAGGCGCTGCGCCTCGATCTGTTCCTCGATCAGCGGCAGCAGCTCGGTGCGTTCGCGGCGCAGTTCGCGCGCTTCGAAGGCGGCGGCGTTGAAGCGCAGCAGCGCCTCGATCTGGCCCTGCAGCGCCACGGTGTTCTGCTGCAGGATCTGCGCCACTTCGAGCTGCGCCGGGTTCAGCGGGCCGGTCACGCCGTCTTCGAGCAGCGACACGCCCTCGCGCAGCGCGGCCAGCGGTGTCTTCAGCTCGTGCGACACGTGACGCAGGAAGCGCGCCTTGTCGGCGTCGAGCTCGGTCAGGCGCAGGCGCAGCCATTCGAGCTGCTGCGACACGCGCCGCACGTCGGCCGGGCCGCGGATGTCGATGGGCTCGTCGAGCCGGTTCTGGCCCAGGCCGACGATGGCGTTTTCCAGCCGCTTGAAAGGCCGTGCGAGCCAGATGCCGAAGGCCAGCGCCAGCACCACCGCGAGCACACTGGCGGCGACCACTTCGCGCATCAGCCGGCGGCGCGCGTTCTCGATGCGCTTGGCCAGCGCGTCGTTCTGCGTTTCGATCAAAAACTGCGCCTGCTGCGCGAGGTTGGTGTTGAGCGCGTCGAGCTCGCGGAACTGCATGGCCATCGTGCTTTCGCGGGCGAGGGCGCTGTCGGCGTTGCCGCTCATCAGGCCCTCGATCACGCCGAGCTGGGTGCGCCACATCTCGATGCCGGCGGGCGCGAGGCCGTTCTTTTCCAGCCGCTCCAGCACCTGGTGCGCCTCGCGCGCCGCGTCGTCGAAGCGGCGGCGCAGCACTGCGTCGTTGAGCACCAGCGACTGGCGCCCCGCGCGCTCCATGGCCGCGCTGCGTTCGGCCAGCGACTGGGACGCGCCCGACAGGCGCAGCGCGCGCGCGGCCGCGTCGCGGCTTTGCGTCATCAGCACGTCGTACTGCAGCACCGAGCGCAGCGCCACGCCAACCAGCAGCGCGGTGATCAGCAAGAAGGCAAACAGCAGGAGCTGCTGGAAAGAGCCCCGTATGGAAGGTCGCTTCGCCATCAGTGGGCGAGCGCCGGCATCGACGATTCGCTCGTGACGACCTCGCCGCGCAGCGTGTAGGCCAGCGAGCGGGTGATGCGCAGATCGGTCATCTGGCCAACGAGCCTTGCGTCGCCTTCGAAGTTGACGACGCGGTTGCAGGCAGTGCGGCCCATGAGCTCGTTCGCGTCCTTGCGCGAGGCGCCTTCCACCAGCACGCGCTGCGTCGTGCCGACCAGCGCCTGGCCGAAGCGCTTCACGTTGATGTCGATCACGGCCTGCAGCGTGTGCAGTCGCGCGAGCTTCACCTCGTGCGGCGTGTCGTCGTGCAGCGCGGCTGCAGGTGTGCCGGGGCGCGGGCTGAAGATGAAGCTGAAGCTGGCGTCGAACTGGCAGTCGTCGATCAGCTTCATCATCTTGTTGAAGTCGTCGTCGGTCTCGCCGGGGAAGCCGACGATGAAGTCGCTGGAGAGTGCAAGTTCGGGGCGGATGGCGCGCAGCTTGCGCACCGTGCTCTTGTATTCCATGGCGGTGTAGCCGCGTTTCATCGCCATCAGGATGCGGTCGCTGCCGTGCTGTACCGGCAGGTGCAGGTGGCTCACGAGTTGCGGCACCTTCGCGTAGGCCTCGATCAGCCGCGGCGTGAACTCGTTCGGGTGGCTCGTGGTGTAGCGGATGCGCTCGATGCCGGGGATCTCGGCGACGTATTCGATCAGCAGCGCGAAGTCGGCAATTTCGGCGGTGTCGCCCATCTTGCCGCGGTAGGCATTCACGTTCTGGCCCAGCAGCGTGATCTCGCGCACGCCCTGGTCGGCCAGGCCGGCGATCTCGACCAGCACGTCGTCGAGGGGGCGGTTCACTTCCTCGCCGCGGGTGTAGGGCACCACGCAGTAGCTGCAGTACTTGGAGCAGCCTTCCATGATCGACACGAAGGCCGTCGCGCCCTCGACGCGCGCGGGCGGAAGGTGGTCGAACTTCTCGATCTCGGGGAAGCTGATGTCCACCTGCGGGCGGTTCAGGCGCTCGCGGTCGTTCAGCATCTCGGGCAGGCGGTGCAGCGTCTGCGGTCCGAACACGATGTCGACGTAGGGAGCGCGCGCGATGATGGCCTCGCCCTCCTGGCTCGCCACACAGCCGCCCACGCCGATCTTCACGCCCTTGGCCTTCAGGTGCTTCACGCGGCCGAGGTCGGAGAACACCTTCTCCTGGGCCTTCTCGCGCACCGAGCAGGTGTTGAACAGGATGAGGTCGGCCTCGTCCACGTTCTGCGTGGGCTCGTAGCCCTGGGCTGCGTTGAGCACGTCGGCCATCTTGTCCGAGTCGTACTCGTTCATCTGGCAGCCGAAGGTCTTGATGAATACTTTTTTCATGGGGAACTCTCTCTGCCCTCCGTGGGTGGAGGGCTGCAGGTGCGCGCGGCGCGCCGCTGCGTTATTGCGTGTTGACGGTGTCGTTCGAGGTGAACGGCCAGATGTTCAGGAGCGGCTTGTCCAGCGACTCGCGGCTGGCCATGGCTTCGTCTGGCGTGAGGATCCACACCTCGCGCAGCAGTCCGGCGGCGTCGCGCGTGTAGTTGACGAGGTACTTCTGGCCGACGATGGCACCGGGCATCACCAGCATGTTCTGGCCGCTGCGGATGCGCGCGCCGGCGCCCAGGCGATCGGCCTTGCCGTCGAGTTCGACATCAGGCGCGTTGGTGACCATGAATTTGCCGCGCAAAGTGCCGATAGGGAAAGTGCGACCGCCAACGAGCGATTCGTTCTGGGTCTGCGGCCGGGGCACTTCGTCCTGGGCGCTGGCGGTGAGCGGGAAAAGGCCTGCAGCAGCAATGGCTGCTGTGCAAACTGCTATGAAAGTGAGAGCATTCGTGATTGTCTTGCAGCGGTTCATGGGGTTTATCCAGAGGCTGTGGAGCGGCGATTTTAGCGAGGGGGTGTGGTTCTCTCGCGCCGGCCACAGTCAGTTATGCGGAGCTTTGGGTTGACCTGCTTTACATTTCTTTACAGGCCCCGTGAACACTGAGAGTCAGCCGCTGATCCAATAGTCGCTGTCAGCCCAAAGTGCACAAAGAACCCATGAAGAAAAATGTCGCGGTCGCCCTTGCGGGCGTGTTGATCGTAGCCGTCGCAGGCGGGTGGTGGAGCATGTCCGGCGACAAGTCCGCCACAAAGAGTGCCAAGGCCCCGACAGCCAATGGCGGCGGCGGCGCGCCCGCGCTCGTGACGCTGGCCACGGCGCAGAAGCAGGATGTGCCGGTGACCGTGCAGGTCAACGGCAGCGTGGTGTCCCTCAACAGCGTCGACCTGCGCCCGCAGGTGACGAACACGGTGAGCGGGGTGCACGTGAAGGAGGGCCAGTTCGTCAAGTCCGGCCAACTGCTCTTCACGCTCGACGACCGCAACGACCAGGCCAACCTCGCCCGCGCCCGTGCACAGCAGCAAAAAGACGAGGCCACCATGGCCGACCTCGAGCGCCAGTACAAGCGCAGCCAGGACCTGGTGGCGCAGAACTTCATCGCCAAGAGCGCGGCCGACGCCACGCTCTCCCAGCTAGAAGCACAGCGCGCCGCCGTGGCCGCCGACCGCGCGGCCGTGCAGTCGGCGCAGGTGGCGCTGGGCTACGCCACGCTGCGCGCGCCCATTGCGGGGCGTATCGGCGCCGTCAACATCTACCCGGGCACGCTGGTGCAGCCAACGCTGTCGCTGGTCACCATCACGCAGCTCGACCCGATTGCCGTGAGCTTCCCGGTGCCGGAAGGCAACCTGCAAGACCTGCTGGAGGCCGCGCGCTCGCGTTCGAAGGTCGAGGCCGTCGTCACCGGCGGCAAGGCGCCGCTGAGCGGCACGCTCGACTTCGTCGACAACACCGTCGATCCGCAGATCGGCACGGTGCGCGCCAAGGCCGTGTTCGCCAACGCCGACCAGAGCCTGTGGCCGGGCCAGTTCGTCGGCACGCGCATCACGGTGCGCACGCTCAACGGCGTCACCGTGGTGCCGGCCGCGGCGCTGATGATGCTGTCCGAGGGAACTTCGCTCTATGTGGTCGACGAGGGCAAGACCGCCACGCGCCGCAAGGTGAAGACGCTGCACACCTTCGGCACCAAGGTCGCGGTCAGCGGCGTGGAGCCGGGCGAGCAGGTGGTGATCGAGGGCAGCCAGAACGTGCGCCCGGGCGGCAAGGTCCGCGTTGACGTCAAGGCGCCGGGTACGCCCGCCGAGCCTGCAGCGCCCGCCAACGGCACCACCGGCGTCACGCCGGGCAGCGCGGCCTCTTCGGACGGCGCCGACATCAAGCCGCCGAAGCAGGAACGCGCATGAACATTTCGGAGCTCTGCATCCGTCGTCCTGCGATGACGGTGCTGCTGTCTGCGGCCGTGGTGGTCATCGGCATCTTTGCGTACTTCAGCATCCCCGTTGCCGCGCTGCCCAGCTACAACACGCCGGTCATCAACGTCAACGCGCAGCTGCCGGGCGCGAGTCCGGACACCATGGCGTCGTCGGTGGCGCTGCCGCTCGAAAAGCAGTTCTCGACCATCCCGGGCCTGCAGACCATCAGCTCGGTGAACACGCAGGGCGTGACCTCGCTCACGCTCGAGTTCGTGAGCAGCCGCGACATCGACGCCGCCGCCGTCGACGTGCAGGCCGCGCTGCTGCGCGCCCAGCGCCAGCTGCCGCAAGAGCTCACGCAGCTGCCCTCGTACCGCAAGGTGAACCCGGCCGATGCGCCGGTGCTGTTCATCGCGCTGATCTCGCCGTCGATGAACCCGGCGGAACTCAACGACTACGCCGAGAACCTGATCTCGCCCACGCTCTCGACCATCGACGGCGTGGCGCAGGTGGGCGTGTATGGCCGCAAGGCTTTTGCGGTGCGCATCAAGGCCAACGCCGACCTGCTCAACGCGCGCAACATCACGCTCGACGAACTCGCCAAGGCGGTGAACTCGGCCAACGCCAACACACCGGTCGGCGTGCTCGACGGCCCGCGCCAGACGCTCACCATCCAGGCCAACCGCCAGCTCATGAAGGCGGCCGACTTCGCCAAGCTGATCGTCGGCCAGCGCAATGGCGCTCCGGTGCGGCTCGACGAAGTGGCGACCATCGAGGACAGCTTCGAGTCGGTCAAGACCGCCAGCAGCTTCAACGGGCAGGACTCGATTTCGCTCGCCGTGCAGCGCCAGCCCAACGCCAACACCGTGCAGGTGGTGGACGCGGTGCGCGCGCTCATCCCGCGCTTCAAGGCCGAGCTGCCGCAGTCGGTGGAAATCCAGATGGTGAACGACCGCTCGCTGTCGATCCGCGAGGCCGTGCACGACGTGCAGCTCACGCTGCTGGGCACCATCGCGCTGGTGGTGCTGGTGATCTTCCTGTTCCTGCACCGGCTGGTGGCCACGCTGATTCCGGCGGCGACCATTCCGATTTCGCTGATCGGTGCGGTGGCGCTGCTCTACGCCTTCGGCTACAGCCTCGACAACATCTCGCTGCTCGGCATCACGCTGGCTGTGGGCCTGGTGGTGGACGATGCCATCGTGGTGCTCGAGAACATCATGCGCTACGTCGAGAAGGGCATGGACCCGTTCGCGGCAGCGCTGCGCGGCGCGCGCGAGGTGGGCTTCACCATCGTGTCGATCTCTATCTCGCTGGTGGCCGTGTTCATCCCGATCTTCTTCATGCCGGGCGTGATCGGCCTGCTGTTCCACGAGTTCGCGGTGGTGGTGGCGCTGGCGGTGCTGGTGTCTGCCGTGGTGTCGCTCACGCTGGTGCCGATGCTCGCGAGCCGCCTGCTCAAGCAGGTGCCGCGCAAGGAGGGCGCGCTCGACCACGAAGAAGAACACCCCGAGCCGGGCACGGCCATCGGCCGCGCCTTCGAGCGCGGCTACCGCGCGGTGCACGGCGGCTACATGCGCACCCTCGACTGGACGCTGGGGCATCGCAAGGTGATGCTGATGATGGCGGCGCTCACCTTCGTCATCACGGGCTGGCTGTTCGCGACCATCCCGAAGGGCTTCTTCCCCGAGGAAGACATCGGCCAGATCCAGATCACCACTGAAGCGGCCGAAGACATTTCATTCACCGCCATGAAGGCGCTGCAGGACCGCGTGGCCGCCACGCTCAAGGACGACCCGAGCGTCGACTACGTGAGCTCCTTCGTCGGCGTCGGCGGACCCACGGCCACGCAGAATTCCGGCCGGCTGTTCGCGGTGCTCAAGCCGCGCAGCGAGCGCCCGCAGATGGCGAAGGTGCTCGAGTCGCTGCGCCAGCGCTTCCGCGAGATCCCAGGCATCGCCGTCTACATGCAGCCGGTGCAGAACCTGCGCCTGGGCGGCCGCCAGAGCAAGGCGCGCTTCCAGTACACGCTGCAGAGCGTGAACGCGGGCGAGATGGTGCCCTGGTCTACCAGGCTCATGGAGCGCATGCGCGCCGACCCGGCTTTCCGCGACGTGACCAGCGACTCGCAGAACCGCGGCCTGCAGGCCACGCTCGACATCGATCGCGACAAGGCCGGCGTGCTCGGCGTGGCCGTTGGCGACCTGCGCACCGCGCTCTACAACGCCTACGGCGACCGCCAGATCGGCAGCATCTACGGTTCGAGCAACACCTATCAAGTGATCCTCTCGGCCGCCGACAACGACCGCCAGTTCGAGGAAGACGTCTCGCGCCTGTCGGTGCGCAGCACCACGGGCAGGCTGGTGCCGCTGTCGGCCTTCTCGACCGTCAAGCGCACCGTGGGGCCGACTTCGGTCAACCACCAGGGCCAGTTGCAGGCGGTGACGGTGTCGTTCAATCTCGCGCCCGACGTGCCGCTGGGCAACGCGACCGCGAAGATCGACCAGTTCAAGGACGAGCTGAAGATGCCGCAGTCGATCATCACCACCTACGGCGGCGATGCGGCGGTGTTCCAGAGTTCACAGTCGAGCCAGGCCGTGTTGCTGGTGCTGGCGGTGCTGGTCATCTACGTGCTGCTGGGCGTGCTGTACGAGAGCTACATCCACCCGCTGACGATTCTGGCGGGGCTGCCTTCGGCGGCGGTGGGCGCGCTGATCTCGCTGAAGCTCTTCGGCTTCGACCTGACGCTGATCGCGACCATCGGCATCCTGCTGCTGATCGGCATCGTGAAGAAGAACGCGATCATGATGATCGACTTCGCGCTCGACGCGCAGCGCACCGAGGGCATGCAGCCGGTGGACGCGATCCGCGAGGCCTGCCGCCTGCGTTTCCGCCCCATTCTGATGACCACGCTGGCCGCGCTGATGGGCGCGCTGCCGCTGGCATTGGGCCTGGGCGCCGGCGCCGAGTTGCGTCAGCCGCTGGGCGTGGCCGTGGTGGGCGGGCTGATCTTCTCGCAGGTGATCACGCTGTACATCACGCCGGCCATCTACCTGGCGCTGGACCGCTACAGCGGCACGGGGCCGATGGTCGATCTGCCGGGAGAGGCCAAGGCCGAAGCTGCAGCGGGCGGTCGCGCCGCCTCGCACGCCTGACGGCGATCCAAAAGATGCCGGATGGTCATGAGCGTGAGCCACCCGGCCAGAAAGGACTTTGGCAGTCCTGCGAAACGTCACACCCGGGCCATCGCCAATTGAAGGCGGGCCTCTTCTCCAACGGCTCTTCCCGTTCCCTCCTCCGCTCTTCCCATCCATGTGTGTGACGGGGTGAATGATGGCGATGGGGGAAGGTCTCGACGGTATCCAGCGATACAGGAAGTGGGCCTTTTTCTTACGGTGATGCATCGCGGAAACGCCGCAAGGCCGGCGCATTCGGGATGCTGACCTGCCGGGCCCGCGTTTCAATGAGCCCGTGTCCCGCCAGCGCATTCAACGTGCGGGTGACGGTGACGCGGCTCAATGCCGTCATGGCGCCAATCTGCTCATGCGTCAGATCGACGGTGAGTTGTTTCGATGCCTGCGCCGATGGCAGGCGTGCCACACGCAGCAGCAAATCGATGACCCGCTCCTTGGGCGCCGCCGAGGCCACCCCGGCAAGCTTGGCGACGATCATGTGATTCTTGAAGCCGAGCAGCTGGATCAACGAGGTCGCGAGCTCGGGAAGCTCCGAAAATTGCTCCGCGACATCCGCCGGGCGATAGCGGCTGAGAATGGCCGGCGCGACCGCCCGGGTCGTCGTGGGCCGAGGACTGTCGGCAAACGCCGGGCCTTCGCCAAAAATCGCACCCGGTCCGAAGATCTCGAGCAGGAACTCCGAGCCGTTGCTTCGCTGGATCGTGGAGTGAACGAACCCCGATCGCAAAAGATAGAAGTAGTCGTGCCGTTCGCCTTCGCGCGCAATGGTGTCGCCGGCCTCCAGGGTGACGAAGCTTCCCAGATGCGTGGCGTCGGTCCACGGCGCAGACAGCGTCTGGGATGCATCCCAACTGGCGTACGCCGAGGGGGGCGAATTTGTTCTTTTCATGGGAGCGTCTTGCCCGGGTCGGAGAAAGGCAAGCGGCCCATCGTGCCGTCGCGCTAGGTCGTGGGCTCATCGAGCGGCGTGTCCGCCGCCAGGTGGGCGATGTCGCTCCAGCCCACGAGGCTGAAGCCCTCGGGCGTCCACAGCATGCGGTTGATGGCCGCGTTGCCCAGTTGCCAGGTGCGCGGCGCCTGCAGCTCCTGCCGGGTGGCGGCGCGGTACAGCACGTCCATCACGCCGCCGTGCGCGACCAGCACGACCAGTTCGCCCGGATGGCGCGCCGCCAGTTCGGTAGCCACGCCCGTCACGCGGTCGCGGAATGTCAGCAGGCTTTCGCCGCCGTCGGGTTCGAATTCGGGGTCGCGCTCGCGCCAGAGCTTGGCCTGCACCGGCAGCGTGGCTTCGATCTCGGCGAAGCTCAGGCCCTCGAAATGTCCAAAGGCCCGCTCGCGCAGGCGCGGCTCGGGCTGCACGGCCAGGCCATGGGGCTTGGCGATTTCCTCGGCGGTCTGCCATGCGCGAGAGAGGTCGCTGGCGTAGACGACACCAATCGGCTCGTCGGCCAGCGCACCGCCGGCGCGCCGTGCCTGCCAGAGCCCGGTCTCGTTGAGCCCGATGTCGAGCTGGCCCTGGATGCGGGTGTCGACGTTCCAGGCGGTTTCGCCGTGGCGAACGGCGATCAGGCGGGTGGCTTCTTCCATTCGCGGGATTCTAGAAGCGCTACTTTTGGGCCGCGGGCAACTCGATGTTGACCCGGCGCTCGCCCTGCGGCGGGTTCGGAAAGCCCTGCAGCGCTGCCTGGAACATCACCGGCAGGATCGCCGCGCTCGAGGTGTAGGGGCCGTCGTTGCGGGCGCGGGTCTCGTAGACCACGCGGTTGGAGCCCACCTCGCGCAGCACCACGCTCACTTCGCGCTCGTACCAGGGGTTGGCTGGCGGCGCGAACGCCGGGCCGCCATACCAGCCGCCGCCGTACCAGCGCCGGCCGTAGTAGCCATAGCCGCCGTAGCCATAACCCCAGGGGCCGTTGTAGAGCCACGGATCGGCCCAGGGCGAGAGGCCGGCCGTCACGCGTGCGCCGATCTGCGCGGTGTACTGGGGCTTGGCGTCGTCGCGGCGCAGGCCGGCCTTGTCGAGCGCCGCGGCGGCCATGGCTTCGAGCGATTCCTGCCGCGCGCCGTCGGCCTGCTGCGAGGGCAGGCGGTCGAAGCGATAGGTGGCTCCGGGCGCCACGGTGCCGGGGGAGGCAAAGCTCTTGACGTCGCTGTCGACCACCCAGGAGGTGGCGCAACCCGTCAGGCTTGCTGCAAGAAGAAGAGCAGAGAACGCAAGTTTCATGAGGGTCTCCGGGCGCAAAGCCCAAAATTCCCCTGGGTTGCCCGGTCAGCCCTGGACGATGCGCAGGGCGGCAGGTGCCTGGGAGAGCAGATCGAAGGAGGGGGTGTCGAAGGCCTTGTCGCCATCGTCATCCGCCACGCCCGTCGCCTTCAGACCCTTGAAGTCGTGCCGTGTTCCGTCGAGCAGGTGCGAAGGCACCACGTTCTGCAGCGCGGTGAACATGTTCTCCACGCGGCCGGGGTACTTCTTGTCCCACTCGCGCAGCATTTCTCCGACCTGCTTGCGCTGCAGGTTTTCCTGGCTGCCGCACAGCGTGCACGGAATGATCGGGAACTCGCGGTGCTGGGCCCAGCGCACCGTGTCTTTTTCGGCCACGTAGGCCAGCGGGCGGATCACGATGTGCTTGCCATCGTCGCTCACCAGCTTGGGCGGCATGCTCTTGAGCTTGCCGGCGAAGAACATGTTGAGGAAGAAGGTCTGCAGCATGTCGTCGCGGTGGTGGCCCAGCGCGACCTTGGTGGCGCCCAGTTCGTCGGCCACGCGGTACAGGATGCCGCGGCGCAGCCGGCTGCACAGGCCGCAGGTGGTCTTGCCCTCGGGGATCACGCGCTTGACGATGCTGTAGGTGTCCTGGTTCTCGATGTGGAAGTCCACGCCCAGGTCGCTCAGGTACTTGGGCAGCACCTCTTCGGGAAAGCCGGGCTGCTTCTGGTCGAGGTTGACCGCGACGATGTCGAAGTGAATCGGCGCGCGCGCCTTCAGCTTGAGCAGGATGTCGAGCAGCGCGTAGCTGTCTTTGCCGCCCGAGACGCACACCATGACCTTGTCGCCCTCTTCGATCATGTTGTAGTCGACGATGGCCTGTCCGACCTGGCGGCACAGGCGCTTTTCGAGCTTGTGCGTTTCGCGCTCGATCTTCAGGGAATTGGCAGTGGCGTCGGCGGCGGCGGGCGCCTCGTCGATCCAGACGGCGTTCATGGGCAGGCTACTTCGGGGAGTCGGGGGAAGGGGGTGATTGTCCCCGATCCCCATTCCGCACGCTACGCGGCGGGAAAGGCGGTGCGCATCGCCTCCACGAAGAGCCGCAGCTTCGCCGGATAGAAGCGCGCGTACGGGTACGCCAGGTACACCGGCGCGGGCGTCCCGCGCCACTGCGGCACCAAGTGCAGCAGCCGGCCCGCGGCGATCTCCTCGGTCAGCATCCATGTCGACGACACGCCCGCGCCCAGGCCCAGTACGGCGGCGCTGCGCAGGGCGTAGAGGCTGTCGGTAGTCATGCGCGGGCGGATCGGCACGCGGCACACCTCGCCGGTGGCCTCATGCGTCAGCACGACCTCGGTGCGGTAGAAGTTGCGCGCGGCCAGCCAGGGCAGGGCTTCCAGTTCGCGGGGGTGGGTGGGCACCGCGGCCGCGCCCTCGAAAAGAGAAGGCGCGGCAATCGCGATGCGCGGCACCTCGGACAGCCGGATCGCCACCACGGCCGGGTCAGTCACTTCGCCGACGCGAATCGCACAGTCAACGCCCTCGGCGATGAAGTCGGGCGTCTGGTCGTGCGGGCTGTCGTGCAGCAGCCATTCGACCGTCACCTGCGGGTGGCGCTGCAGGTACTCGGCCAGCGGGCCGACCAGCAACTGCTGCCCGAAGGCATGCGGCGCCACCACGCGCAGCCGGCCCTCGGGCTGGTCGCCGACGCCGCGCAGCTCGGCCTCGAAGGCGCCCCAGCTCTGGATCAGCTCCTTGGCGCGATCGAAGCAGCGCTCACCGTCCTCCGTGAGCTTCATCGCATGCGTGGAGCGCTGCAGCAGCCGCACGCCCAGCGAGCGCTCGAGCGCCTGCAGGCGGCGGCTCACGGTGGGCTGGGTGGTGCCCATCTGCGTGGCCGCGGCTGACAGGCTGCCGGCCTCGACGATGCGCACGAAGGTCTGCATCAGCTCGATGCGGTCGGCGGGAGCGGGCTTTTCCATACGCCAAGCGTATATCAATTGTTCGACCCGGGAGGCTACCTTTGGCTGCTGCAGCCCTGCAAACTCCAGCCCTTGTTTCCTGGTTATTAGGGTTAATACCATGTCTTCCATTCAATCAACGCATGAGCGACTGCCCGGCTCGCTGATCCTGCTGCTGGCCGCCAGCGCCGGCTTCGGTGTCGCAGCGCTTTATTACAGCCAGCCAATGCTGGGCGTGCTCGGGCCCGACATCGGCGCCTCGGCCCGCTCCGTGGGTTTCGTCCCCACGCTCACGCAGCTGGGCTACGCGCTCGGCATCCTGCTGCTCGCGCCGCTGGGCGACCGCTTCGACCGCCGCCGCATCATCCTCGTCAAGGCCTCGGTGCTGGTGCTGGCGTTGCTCGGCGCGGCTTTTTCGCCCTCGGTCGGCCCGCTGCTGGCGGCCAGCCTCGTCATCGGCCTTGCGGCCACCATGGCGCAGGACGTGGTGCCGGCCGCCGCCACGCTGGCGCCCGAGGCGCACCGCGGCAAGATCGTCGGCACGGTGATGACGGGGCTGCTGCTGGGCATCCTGCTGTCGCGCGTGCTCAGCGGCTTCGTGGCCGAGCACTTCGGCTGGCGCACGATGTTCGTGGTCGCGGCGGCCAGCATCGCGTTCATCGGAGTTGCCGCGGCGCGCGGCCTGCCGCACCTGCGCCCGACCACGCAGCTGGGCTACGGCGCATTGCTGGGCTCGCTGGCGGATCTGTGGAAACGCCATAGCGCGCTGCGCCGCGCCGCCTTTGCGCAGGCCCTGCTGTCGGTGGGTTTCAGCGCCTTCTGGTCGACGCTGGCCGTGATGCTGCACGGCGCACCCTTCCATCTTGGCAGCGCGGCTGCCGGCGCCTTCGGCCTGGCTGGTGCGGCGGGTGCGCTGGCCGCGCCGCTGGCCGGTCGCCTGGCGGACCGCCGCGGCCCCGAGCTGGTGATCCGCATGGGCGCCGTGCTTGTCGTGGTGTCGTTCGCGGCCATGCTGTTCGCGCCGCTGATGGCGCCCGCCACGCGGCTGGGGTTGATCGTGGCCAGTGCCATCGGCTTCGACTTCGGGCTGCAGGCCGCGCTGATTGCGCACCAGACCGTGGTCTACGGCATCGACCCCGGTGCGCGCAGCCGGCTCAATGCGGTGTTCTTCACCGGCGTGTTCATCGGCATGGCCACGGGTTCCGCGCTCGGCGCCCTGGTGCTGGCGCAGTGGGGCTGGTCGGCCGTGGCCTTGCTGGGAGCGGTGTCGGGGCTGGGCGCGCTTGCCGTGCGGATGTGGCCCGTGGCCGTCAAGCCCGCCGTGGCTTGTGGTTCAGCAGCCTGAGGGGCTGTTGCTCACCACTCGCCGGCTTCCATGCGGATCGCCACTTCGCAGTCGTCGAAGATTTCGAGCTTGGCGATCTTCACGCGCACGCCCAGCACGCCGGGCAGTTGCAGCAGGCGCTGCACCAGTTTGCCGATCAGGCTTTCGAGCAGGTTGACGTGCTCGGCCGTGCACTCGTCGATGATGATGCGGCGCACCTTGCGGTAGTCGAGCACGTGGAAGATGTCGTCGTCCTGCGGCAGCAGCGGCTGCGGGCCGAGGTTGAGTTCGGCATCGACCAGGATCGGTTGCGGCGCCGTCTTCTCCTGTTCGAGGATGCCCAGGTTGGCGTCGAAGCGCAGGCCCTGGAGGGTGAGTGTCTGGTGGCCTTGCGAGGGAGTGGACATGGTGGTGGTGCTCACATGAGCGAGAAATCGCGCTCGAATTTCATCAGGTGCTGGCCGCCGTCCACCAGCAGGGTGGTGCCGGTGATCGAGCGGTTCTCCAGCGCGAACTTCACCGTGGCGACCACGTCGTCTGGCGTGGAGGAGCGGCCCAGCGGCGACAGCTTGTGCAGTTGCGCGAACTTGTCGTCGTCCAGCATGTGGCTCGCCAGCGTGAGGCCGGGCGCCACACCCACCACGCGCACGCGCGGCGCGAGGGCCAGGGCCAGCATCGGCGTGGCGGCTTCGAGCGCGGCCTTCGACAGCGTGTAGCTCAGGAAGTCGGGGTTCGGGTTCCAGAGCTTCTGGTCGAGCAGATGGACGACCGCACCTTGCGCGTCGCGCGCCGCCAGATGTTCGTGCAGCGCCTGCGCCAAGAGGATGGCCGCGCCGGTGTTGCTGCGCGCATGGCGTTCCATGAGCGCATAGCCGAAGGTGGCGGCTTCGTCGTGCTCGAACAGCGCGGCGCTGTGCACCACGGCGTCGACACTGCGAAAGCGCGCGACCACGCGGGGCAGCAGGGCGCGCGTGGCCTGTTCGTCTTCGAGGTCGGCGGCGAACAGGGCCGAGTCGCCCGAGAGCGCGGCGCAGTCGGCCACTGTCTGCTCGGCCTCCGCCAGCGAACTCCGGTAGTGCACCGCCACTTGCCAGCCGCCTGCGGCAAGCCCCAGCGCGATCTCGCGGCCCAGCCTGCGGCCTGCGCCCGTGACGAGAACGGTGCGGCGGGAGGCAGGGGCTTGGGAAACGGGGCTCATGCGGGGAGAGGGAGAATGGCGCTGTGACGACAAAGACGACCCCCAGCAGTTTACCTACCGCCCTCGACCACCTCATCGCGCGTTCCGTCGAGCGCGCGGGCGGATGGATCGGGTTTGACCGCTTCATGGCGCTCGCGTTGTATGCGCCCGGCCTGGGCTACTACGCCAACACTTCCGCCAAGTTCGGGCACATGCCTTCTTCGGGCAGCGACTTCGTGACGGCGCCGGAACTCACACCGATGTTCGGGCAGACCCTGGCAGCGCAGGTGGCCGAGGCGCTGGAGAAGACGGGGACCGACACGGTGTGGGAATTCGGTGCTGGCTCTGGTGCATTGGCGGTTCAGCTGCTGCATGCGCTCGACGAGATGGGGCGCACCGATGTGCGCTATCGCATCGTCGATCTCTCCGGCACGTTGCGGGAGCGGCAGCAGCAGGCGCTGGTGCGGTATGCGGATCGTGTCGAGTGGCTGAACGAGCTGCCCGAGTCGATGGAAGGCGTGGTGGTCGGAAACGAAGTGCTCGATGCGATGCCTGTGCAATTGCTGGCGCGGGTGGGGGGGCAGTGGTTTGAGCGTGGGGTGGTGCGCAATGCGCAGGGCGACGGTTGGACCTGGGCGGACCGCCCTACCGAACTTCGCCCGCCGCTCGATGTGGCTGGCGAGCATGACTATCTGACGGAGGTTCATCCGCAGGCTCGGGCTTTTATCGCGACGCTGGCGGACCGGCTCCGGAAGGGGGCGTCTTTTCTCATCGACTACGGATTTCCCGAGGCCGAGTACTACCACCCGCAGCGGCACATGGGTACGGTGATGTGCCACCGGGCGCATCAGGCTGATGGTGATCCGCTGTCCGACGTGGGCTACAAGGACATCACTGCGCATGTCGACTTCACTGGGATCGCGTTGGCCGGGCAGGACGCGGGGCTCGTGGTGCTGGGCTATACGAGTCAGGCGCGGTTTCTGCTGAATTGCGGGTTGTTGGCTCGGATGGAAGCCGGGTCTGTCGCCGAGCGGGCGATGGCTGCGCGGTTGATCCATGAGCATGAGATGGGGGAACTGTTCAAGGTTGTCGGGTTTGCTGTTGGGGAGCCTTGGGATGCGATGGGGTTTGTTGAGGGGGATCGCAGTCATACGCTTTGAGTGTTGTGGCTGTTTGTTTTCCCGGGGCCGGGACTCGCCCCGGCGGGCGACCTACTTTTCTTTGCTTCGCCAAAGAAAAGTAGGCAAAAGAAAGGCGACCCCACTGTCTGCGACCCCTTCGCTGTGCGAAGGGGCAACCTGCGGTGCTCGCGTTTCGCGGGGTCTCGCCCAAACTCGCTTCGCTCAGACAAGGGCGAGCCCTTATCCGCGAAACGCTGCGCTCCTCGGCGCAGCCAGAGGGGAGGGGAGACGGAACGGGCCTTTGCTTCGCTCGGCTTGGTATTGGCTGTTGGAAGTTCGAAGGCCGAGCGCAGCGATGGCCTGCTGGGCTCCCCAATCCCTTCTGGCTGCGCCGAGGAGCGCAGACGTAGGAGGGATCAGGGCCGCAGCTGTCTGAGCGCAACGCAGTGGAGCGAGTTCTGCGGACCCCCTCCGGAGTCGAGCACCGCAGGTTGCCCGAAGCGAAGCGTAGGGACGCAGACAGTAGGGTCGCCTTTTCTTTGGCTACTTTCTTTTGGCGAAGCAAAAGAAAGTAGCTCGCCCGCCGGGGCGAGACCCGGCCCCGGAACCCAAACATCCAAAGTCATAAGCTATCAACGAAGAGTTCGTTGGAGAAGCCCCCCTCGACCCCTACATTCCCGGCATGACAGCCGTTCTTTCCAGCAGCAGGCCCGAGCCCGCCGCACAGCACTTCGAAGTGCGCCCCTTCGACGCCCCCGTAGGCGCCGAAATCATCGGCCTAGACATCTCGAAGCCAATCAGCGCCGAAGACTTCGCCCGAATACACAAAGCCCACCTCGACCACCACGTCCTGGTCTTCCGCAACCAGCGGATCACCCCGCAAGAGCACATCGACTTCAGCCGCCGCTTCGGCCCGCTCGAAATCCACGTCTTGCACCAGTTCCAGCTGAAGAACCACCCCGAGATCCTCATCGTCTCCAACATCAAGGAGAACGGCGAGCCCATCGGCCTCGGCGATGCGGGCGTCTACTGGCACTCCGACATTTCGTACAAGCCCAATCCCAGCCTGGGCTCCCTGCTGCATGCACAGGAGCTGCCGAGCGAAGGCGGCGACACGCTGTTCGCCGACCAGCACCTCGCCTGGGAGTCGCTGAGCCCCGAGCTGCAGCAGCGCATCCTGCCGCTGAAGGCCGAGCACAGCTACCTCGCCAAATACGAAGAGCTGCGCGCGAAGAACCCGTGGCGCCCCAAGCTCTCGCAAGCGCAGATCGACCAGGTCGCGCCCGCCGTCCAGCCTGTCGTGCGCACGCACCCGGAGACGGGCCGCAAGGCGCTGTTCGTCAGCGAACATTTCACGACGCGCATCGTCGGCATGCCGCAGGGCGAAAGCGACGCCTTGCTCGCCGAGCTGTTCGCACACAGCGTGAAGCCCGAGTTCGTGTACCGCCACCAGTGGGCGCCGCACGATCTGGTGTTCTGGGACAACCGCTCGCTGATGCACCTCGCAGCGGGTACGCCAGACCACCTGCGCCGCCGCCTCAACCGCACCACCATCGTCGGCGACACGCCTTTCTGATTTCTCTTCCGAACCACAGTCAATGAACCGCTTCACCCGCAAAGCCGCCGCGCTCGTCACCGGCCTCGGCCTTCTCGCCGGCAGCCTCGCTGCACACGCCGAAGGCCAGATCCGCATCGCCGAGCAGTTCGGCATCGTCTATCTGCTGCTCAACGTTGCGCAAGACCAGAAGCTCATCGAGAAGCACGCCAAGGCCGCGGGCGTCGACGCCAAGGTCGAATGGGTCAAGCTCTCGGGCGGCTCGGCCGTCAACGACGCGCTGCTGTCCGGCAACATCGAGATCGCGGGCGCCGGCGTGGGCCCGCTGCTCACGCTGTGGGATCGCACCAAGGGCAAGCAGAACGTGAAGGGTGTGGCCTCGCTGGGCAACTTCCCGTACTACCTGGTGAGCAACAACCCGAATGTGAAGACGATTGCCGACTTCACCGACAAGGACCGCATCGCGCTGCCCGCCGTGGGCGTGTCGGTGCAGTCGCGCGTGCTGCAGTTCGCCTCGGCCAAGCTGTGGGGCGACAAGGAGTTCAACCGGCTCGACAAGATCAGCGTGGCGCTGCCGCACCCCGATGCGGCGGCAGCCATCATCAAGGGCGGCACGGAGATCACGGGGCACTTCGGCAATCCGCCGTTCCAGGAGCAGGAGCTGGCGGGCAATCCGAATGCGCACATCGTGCTCAACTCGTACCAGGTGCTGGGCGGTCCGTCGTCGGCGACGGTGCTCTATGCGACGGAAAAATTCCGCAGCGAGAACCCGAAGACGTACAAGGCGTTTGTCGATGCGCTCGACGAGGCGGCGAAGTTCGTCACGGCCAACCCCGAGAAGGCTGCCGACATCTACCTGAAGGTGAGCAACGCGAAGCTCGACCGCGATCTGCTGCTGAAGATCATCAAGAACCCCGAGGTGCAGTTCAAGACCACGCCGCAGAACACGTACCCGCTGGCGGAGTTCATGCACCGTGTGGGCGCGATCAAGAACAAGCCGGCTTCGGTGAAGGATTACTTCTTCGACGATGCGCAGAATTCGTCGGGGAATTGATCGATGAGCACGGCAGCGGCTTTGCCTTCCCGGGGTGAATCCCTCTCCCATCGGGAGAGGGCGGGGGTGAGGGGGGAGCCTCTGGCATCGCCACCCGCCCTCACCCCAACCCTCTCCCGCGAGCGGGAGAGGGGGCAAGAAAGCGCACCGCTGCTACAGGTGGACGGTGTCAGCCTCGAATACCGCACCCCCGAGCGAGTCGTCCGCGCCACGCACCGCGTGAGCTTCGACGTCCACGCCGCCGACCGCTTCGTGCTGCTCGGCCCCTCGGGCTGCGGCAAGTCCACGCTGCTGAAGGCCGTGGCGGGCTTCATCCCGCCGGTCGAAGGCGAGATCCGCCTCGAAGGCCGACGCGTGACGCAGCCCGGCCCCGACCGCATCGTCGTGTTCCAGGAGTTCGACCAGTTGCCGCCGTGGAAGACCGTGAAGCAGAACGTGATGTTCCCGCTGCTGGCCTCGCGCACGCTCGGCAAGAAGGAAGCCGCCGAACGCGCGCTGCACTACCTCGACAAGGTCGGCCTTGCAAAGTTTGCCGACGTGCATCCGCACCAGCTCTCGGGCGGCATGAAGCAGCGCGTGGCCATTGCCCGTGCGCTTGCGATGCAGCCGCGCGTGCTGCTGATGGACGAGCCCTTCGCCGCACTCGACGCGCTCACGCGCCGCAAGATGCAGCAGGAACTGCTCGAGCTGTGGGACGAGGTGCGCTTCACGCTGCTGTTCGTCACGCACTCGATCGAAGAAGCGCTGGTGGTGGGCAACCGCATCGCGCTGCTTTCGCCGCACCCGGGGCGCATGCGCGCCGAGATCAACAGCCACGGCTTTTCGCTTGCCAGCTTGGGCGGTGCGGAATTCCAGGGCACGGCGCAGCGTATCCATGACATGCTTTTCGAGGAAGAGCACGAGGAGGCTGCGGCATGAGCGCCATCGTTCCTCCCATCCGCCCCGAGTACGAACGCACGCTCGAGCCCTTCACCGAACTACCGGTCGAACGCACGCTGCCCCTGGGTGCACGCATCTGGTCGCAGGCCTGGCTGCGCAAGGGGCTGATCCTCGCCGTCATCGCTGTGCTGTGGGAGCTCGCGGCCCGCTGGCAGAACAACGACCTGCTGCTGCCCACCTTCACCGCCACGGCGAGCGCGCTGTTCGAAGGGCTTGCCAGCGGCGAGCTGATCGAGAAGGTGCGCATTTCGCTGGCCGTGCTGCTGCAGGGCTACCTCGCGGGCGTGCTGCTGGCCTTTGCGCTCACCACGCTCGCGGTGTCGACACAGATCGGCCGTGACCTGCTGGACACGCTCACGTCCATGTTCAATCCGCTGCCCGCCATCGCACTGCTGCCGCTGGCGCTGCTGTGGTTCGGGCTGGGGCGCGGCAGCCTCGTGTTCGTGCTGATCCATTCGGTGCTGTGGCCGCTGGCGCTCAACACCTATGCGGGCTTCCAGGGTGTACCCGAGACGCTCCGCATGGCGGGGCGCAACTACGGGCTGAAGGGCCTGCGCTACGTGCTGCAGATCCTGGTGCCGGCTGCGCTGCCGTCGATCCTGTCGGGCCTGAAGATCGGCTGGGCCTTTGCGTGGCGCACGCTGATCGCGGCCGAGCTGGTGTTCGGCGCGTCATCGGGCAAGGGCGGCCTGGGCTGGTACATCTTCCAGAACCGCAACGAGCTGTACACCGACCGCGTGTTCGCGGGCCTTGCGATGGTGGTACTGATCGGCCTGCTGGTGGAGAGCCTGGGCTTCAAGACGCTGGAGCGGCTCACGGTGCGCCGCTGGGGCCAGCAGCGCTAGCTAGCCGCTGGTCTTCTTCGAGGCCTGTCGCATGGCGCGCAGCTCGCTGTTGAGGAACTCGTTGGCGTCGCGCACCGTGCCGTTGTTGAGCTTCACCTTGTAGGCCTGCCCCGTCATCTCCGAGCGCGATGCGCAGCGCTCGATGAAGTCTTCGGCCGTCACCAGCTCCTTTTTGAAGTAGTCGTACTTGGCTTGCATGTGCTTGGCGGCGTCGGCGGCGGTGTATTCGTTGCCGTTGCGCAGGAAGACCATGGCCGACATCTTCGAGACGCGCTGGATCAGCGTGTCGATCAGCTTGTCCTCGGCGTCGGAAGGGGTGGCGTGCGCCAGCAAGGCCGAGGCGCCGAGCAGGAGGGCGAGCAGCGTGGTGCGCAGGAATTTGAGCGAGGCCATTTGTTTTGTCTCCTGGCAATTTCCGGGCCATGCTAGGACTGGCGCCCCCGCCGTGTCAAACCCGGCCCGGCTCGGGTCTAATCGCAGGTTTTGGCATGTGTTAACCACTCTCCCATGAGCTCCTCGACCCCCGATCTTTCGTCGATTGCCCAGGCGCTGGCCGATGCCGCCGCAGCGCAGTCGATGCACTACTTCCGTACGCCGCTGGACATCATCACCAAGGCCGACGAAAGCCCGGTCACGCTGGCCGACCGCGCTGCGGAGACGGCCATGCGCGAAATTCTTGGTGCGCGCGTGCCGGCCGACGGCATCTACGGCGAGGAGCACGGCCCCGAGCGGCTCGACGCAGAGCGCGTCTGGGTGCTCGACCCCATCGACGGCACGCGCAGCTTCATCACCGGCTCACCGCTGTGGGGCACGCTGATCGGTGTGCTGCAGGGCGGCCGCATCGTGCTGGGCGTGGTCGACATGCCGGTGCTCAAGGAGCGCTGGATCGGTGAGGCTGGCAAGGGCGCCACGCGCGACGGCCAGCCCGTGCGCGTCAGCAGTTGCACCGAGGTGGCCAAGGCCCGCATCGTCACCACCTCGCCCGACATCTTCGCGCCGGCCGACTGGACTGCCTTCGACCGGCTCAGCCGCCAGTGCGCCATGCGCCGCTTCGGCGGCGACTGCTACGGCTACGCCCAGCTGGCGGGCGGCACCATCGACCTCGTGGTCGAGACCGGCTTGCAGCCTTACGACTACCTCGGCCCCGCCGGTCTGATCGAGGCCGCGGGCGGCATCATCACCGACTGGCAGGGCCAGCCGCTGGGGCTCAAGTCGGACGGGCGGGTGATCGCGGCGGCAACACCCGAACTCCACCGGCAAGCCATGGCCATCCTCTCGGCCTAGACTGTCGAACATGTTCCGCTGGCTGATCGTCGTCGTCCTCGCACTGGTGCTCATGAGCGGCCTGACCGCCTGGCTGCGCCGCTTCGGCTTCGGACGGCTGCCCGGCGATTTCGAGTTCCGCGCCTTCGGCCGCGAGTGGCAGCTGCCGATTGCCAGCACCGTGGTGCTCAGCATGATCGCGGCGCTGGTCGCTCGTCTTCTGTAGAGAAAAGACAAACAGCAATGAGAGCTTGCGTAGACATCGGCGGCACCAAGGTGGCCGTAAGCCTTTCCGCCTCGAGCGACGCGCCGCTGATCGGCCGCCGCAGCGAGCCCACGGCCAAGACCGGCGACAACGACGCGGTGGCGGTGCAGATCATGCGGATGATCGACGAGGTCTGCGCGGAGCAAGGCATCGATGCCGCCACCATCGACCGCGTGGGCGTGTCGTCGGCCGGGCCGTTCGAACTGCGCGAGGGCAAGGTCGAGTTGGCCACGCCCAACATCTGCGGCGGCATTGCCGGCCCGGCGCGCGGCCTGCCCAACACATGGATGACCGCACTGGTCGAGGCGCCGCTGGCAAAGCGCTTCGCCCGCGTGCGGGTCGAGAACGATGCGGTGGCCGCGTTGGAGGCCGAGCGCCACTGGGGCGCGCTCAAGGGCCTGGACGATTGCGCCTACGTCACGTGGAGTACCGGCGTCGGCGTCGGCCTGTGCGTGGACGGCCGAGCGCTGCGCGGCAAGAACGGCAACGCCGGCCATGCGGGCCACAGTTTCGTGGTGGACGACGCCAGCGGCGCGCTGTGCGGCTGCGGCAACGTCGGCGACGTCGAAGGGCTGATTGCCGGCAACTCCATCGCCCGGCGCTTCGGCCAGCCCGCGGCCGATCTTTTCAGCTCGGCGGTGGCCGGCGAGCGGCATTCGCTGGAAATCGTCGATGCGCTGTGCCGGGTGATGGGCCGCATGCTCTACAACCTGATCGCCACGCTCGACCTGCAGCGCATCAGCCTGGGCGGCAGTGTGTTCTGGCACCACCGCGACTTTCTGCTGCCCCGGCTGCAGGCGCATGTAGACGGCAAGTTGCCGCCGCTCACGCAAGGCGTGCGCCTCGTGCCCGCCGGCCTGGGCGACAAAGTCGGCGACTACGCTGCGCTGGCGCTGCTCGACTGAACGGCCACCGTACCATCCGGCGAACACCATGACCCTGCCGCCTCGCCGTCGCTCGTATGCCTACTTGTTGTGGCTGGTGGGCGGCTTCATCGGGGCGCATCGCTTCTATCTCGGGAGCTACCTGGGCGGCGCGGCGCAACTGGCGCTGCTGCTGTATGGCGTTGCCGGCCTGCCGGGATCGCGCTTCGGCCTGGCGCTTGTGCTGCCGTGGATGCTGTTCGACGTCTACTGGATCTACCGGCGGATGAAGCAGCAGGACGGGGCCGCTGTCGAAGATGGTGATGAAGCTCCGATCCGCCAGCGCACTCGCCGCGCTGGGACACGGGAGGCCAAGGAATACGACCTCGCCGCCCTCGCCGAAGTCAACAAGCTGCAGGAGCGCTTCGTGGCCGCCGCCGAGGCCGAAGACTGGGCCGGAGCCGTTGCCATCGCCGAGCAGATCGTCGCCACCGCGCGCCGCGTGTTCAAGGGCCCGCACCAGAACCTCGCGATGACGCTGTGCATGCTCGGCCAGGCCTGCTACCAGTTCAAGGCCTTCGACAGGGCCCGGGCCAGCCTGGAGGAAAGCCTCTCCATCGGCCGCAAGATCGGCATGCCGGCGGAAGACATGGACATCGCCCGCAAGGCCCTCGACCTGACCCTGACCGGCATCGCCGAACGCAAGGCCCACGGCGCTGCATCCGACGAAGAAGGTGCGCTGCTGAACCTGCTCGAAGACCGCGACGCGCGCTACCGCGACGCACTGGCCCAGGGCGACTTGCCCCGTGCCGAGAAGTTCTGTGCCGAGGCCGTCACCGCCAGTCGCCGGCTGTACGGCGGCGCGGACAGGGCCGTGGTACTCCAGCTGGCCAGCTACGCCGAACTGTGCCGCCGCCTGCAGTGGTACGACAAGGCACAGGCCTCCGCGGATGAAGCCCTGGCCATGATCGGGCTGCTCGGCCTCGACGACAGCTGGCGGCGCGGGCCCACCAACACCCTGGCGCTGCTGCATGCCGCGGCCGGGCGAGCCGAAGAGGCTGAAGCGCTCTACAAGAAAACCATCGCCATGGCGGTGGCCGAAGCCCGGGGCGGCTCCAGCGATGGCGTGGTGCGCGCCTTCAACAATCTGGCGTTTCTCTATGCCGAGTCCGGCCAGGACGCCAAAGCCGAGCTTTGCTACGCGCGTGCCCTCGTGCACCTCGACAAGCTCCCGCCGGGCGAGGGCGACGCCGAACTGCACTCCGACATGCTCAACAACTTCGCCAGCCTGTTCATGGCGCGCCGCGAATTCGACAAGGCCAGGCCGCTGTTCGAGCGTTCGCTCGACATCCAGCAGGGCAGCTGCCGAGGCATCTCGCAGGCGGCCGCAACCGCCCACAACGACTTGGGCCTGATCGCGCAGGAAGAGGGCGACTTGCGCCAGGCGCTGATGCACTTCAAGCGCACGCTGCTGCTCAACCAGATCTGCGCGCCCGACCACTTCAGGAACATAGACAACGCGCAGCGCAACATCGACAGCGTGAGCATGGTGCTCGCCACGGTGGCGCGTGCCGCACGCATGGAACCCAGCACATGAGCATCGGCGCGGCTTTCTACGCCCTCGATCGCTACCGGCTGCGCGCGCTGGTGATCGATCCTTCCACCGTGTCGGGCTTCCTGCATTCACCGGCCGCGCAGGGCGGCCCCCACGACAGCCAGACGGTGGAGCAGGCCTGGGACGTGGTGCGCACGCTGCTGCCCGAGGCGGTTGACGGCGAAGAGCTCGACGGCACCGACGGGCTGGGCTGCATCTACCTCACGGCCGCCCATGTCGAGCGCACGGCGGCCCGGCTCGCGCAGCGCGACGTGGCGGAACTGGTGGGCCGCTTCACGGGCGAGCCGGCGAAGTTCGGCGAGCTCTACTGGGCCAAGGTCTGGCAGGACGGCGCGCGGGACCTCGCGGGCTTCATGGAAGGTGTGAAGCGCTTCTTCGCCGGCGCGGCCGCAAGGCGCGACGCCGTCGTGTTCTACATCGTCTGAATCGCCGGCTGGCTGCTAGTGCGGCGGCCGCACGGCCGACACGATCTCGCCCAGCCGCCGCAGCCCCGCATCCACCGCCTTCGAATACGGCCAGCCGCAGTTGATGCGCAGGTAGTTGTCGAAGCGCCCCGAGTTCGAGAACTGCGCGCCCGGCGCCACCAGCATGTGTTCGCGCAGCGCCGCGTCGAACACGTCCACCGACGAGCGTTGCCCGGGTAGCTCGACCCACAGCTGCAGCCCGCCGCGCGGCAGGTTCAGCCGCGTGCCCGCCGGAAAGTACTTGGCGATGGCGTCCGCCGTCTGGTCGCGCTGAACGTGCAGCCGCTCGCGCAGCCGGCGCAGGTGGCGGTCGTAGCCGCCGCTCGCGACGAACTCGCCCGCGGCGATCTGCGCCAGCGCCTCGTTGTTGCGGGTCTGCGCGTACTTGAGCATTTCCACCTGCGCGTGCCAGCGCCCGGCGGTGATCCAGCCCAGCCGCAGCCCCGGCGCCAGCACCTTGTGCAGCGAGGCGCAATAGATCACGTTGCCCGTGCGGTCCCACGACTTCACCGCGCGCAGCGGCGCGTCGCTCTCCACGAGGTCGCTGTAGGTGTCGTCTTCGACCAGCGCGATGCCGTGGCTCTCGCACAGGTGCACCAGCCGCTGCTTGTGGGTGTCGGGCATCACGCTGCCGATGGGGTTCTGCAGGTGCGGCACCACCACCACGGCCTTGATGTCGTCGTAGGTGTGGATGGCGAGGTCGAGCGCTTCCAGGGAGATGCCGGTCTGCGGGCTGGTCGGAATCTCCAGCGCGCGCAGCCCCAGGCTTTCGAGCACCTGCAGCAGGCCGTAGAAGGTGGGCGACTCCACGGCCACCGTGTCGCCGGGCTTGGCGATGGCGCGCAGCGCAAGGTTAAGCGCCTCGATGCAGCCGTTGGTAACGAGCACTTCGTCGGGCGGCACCGTCATGCCCACGCGCAGGCTGCGCTGTGCCAGCGCTTCGCGGAACTGCTCGTGGCCTTTCTGCGACGAGGCGGTGGTCAGCAGCTCGGGCCGCTGGCGCAGTGCGCGCGTCATGGAGTTGCGCAGGGCCTCGGCGGGGTACAGCTCGGGGGCCGCGCGGGCGATGGCGAAGTTGAGCTTCACGCCTGTGTGCCGGCCACGCGCCATGAAGTTGGCCATGCGCGTGCGCATGCTGACGAACTGTGCGGGGTCGGGCGGCACGTCGGCAATCGGCTCTTCCATCGGCGCGATGGCCATCCGCTGCGGCCGCCGCACGAAGTACCCCGAACGGTCGCGGGCCTCGACCCAGCCGTCGCTTTCCATGGCGCGGCAGACCTGCAGCGCGGTCGACAGGCTGATGTCGTGCAGCCGCATGAGGCTGCGCAGCGAGGGCAGTTTGTCGCCCTGCTTGAGAGAGCCGGTGTGGATCGCGTCCACGTAGTGCGCGGAGAGCTGGCGGTAGAGCGGTAGCGAGTCCATGGGGTCGATGTTCCCCGTATCGGGCATCCGAAAACAGATGCAGTTGCTAGGGAAAACGACCATAACAGATGCGTTGGCGACCCGGCTGTTCCGGTTCCGATAGCCATGTTGTGTGCCTGTTTTTTGGGCGGTCAAATTCCTACGATGAACCCTCATCCACCTGAGGTTTCGCCATGATCACCACCCTCTCCCAAGCGCCCGATTCCATTGTTCTGGAGCCCGGCCAATCCCTGCGCACCTCGGTCGATGCCGGGGCCTGGCTTCAGTTGGCCGAGGGGCGTGCCCGTGTGGTGTCGCCGCCGGGCTGGTTCGGCGAGACCGTGTTCATGGCGGAGACGCTGCTCGAGGAAGGCGACGTGCATCGGCTGCCGCACGGCGGCTGGATCGAAGTGTCTGCGCTGACGCCGGTGCATTTGCGGGTGCACATGCCGCTGGTTGCGCAGGTTTCGCCTGTGGAGGCGCGGCCTGTGATGCGCTTTGTGCGTCTGCTTACTGGCTGGTGACCTGCATTCGGGGGGCGTGCGAATGACACCGGGTACTCCCCTGCGCGAATGTCCCCCGGCCTGCGGCCTCCTCCTTTATTTCGCTGCGGGGAGCACCCGATGCCATTCGCACATAGGCACAGTCGGCGTGATCGCCCCCGAGCAATCAACGTTCGCTAGCCGCCTCCCGCAGCGCCTCGAGAAAGCTATTCCGCCACCAGTGAATGTCCTGCTCACGAATGCGAGACAGCAGCTTCTGGTGCCGTTCGCGCCGCTCTTCCAGCGGCATCTGCAGCGCCTGCTGTACCGTCTCCGCCGTGCCGTGTGTGTCGTACGGATTCACCAGCAGCGCTTCTTTCAGCTGCTCGGCCGCCCCCGCAAAGCGTGACAGCACCAGCACGCCCGGGTCCGCCGGGTCCTGCGCCGCGATGTATTCCTTGGCGACGAGGTTCATGCCGTCGCGCAGTGGCGTTACCAGGCCCACTGCCGCCGCGCGGCACAGCCCTGGCACCCGCTTGCGCGCCACCATGCGGTGGATGTAGCGCACCGGCATCCAGTCGAGCTCGCCGTAGTCGCCGTTGATCGCGCCGCACAGCGATTCGAGCTCGCGCCGGATGTCGCCATACGCGTCGACCGTCTCTCGCGTGGGCGAGGCGATCTGGATCAGCGTGGCGCTGCGCCGGTTCTCGGGGTAGTTGGCCAGCAGCTCGCGGAACGAACGTACGCGCTGCGGAATGCCCTTGGAATAGTCGAGCCGGTCGATGCCCAGCAGCAGCCGGCGGCTCGAATACTCGCGCTTCATGGTCTCGTACATGTCGCGCGACTCCTTCGCATGCGTGAGCGCCGCGAATTCGTCGACGTCGATGCCGATGGGAAAGGCGCTGCTTCGCACCGTCTGCCCGTAGGCTCGGTACATGTCGTTGCCCAGGTACTCGCCGTGGGCCTCGTTGCGCACGTAGTGCTCGAAGTGCTGCACGTCCTGCTGCGCCTGGAAGCCGATCAGGTCGTACGAGAACAGCGAGCGCATCAGCCACTCGTGCTGCGGAATGGCCGCGGTAATGATCTGCGGCGGCAGCGGAATGTGCAGGAAGAAGCCGATGCGCTGCCTGCAGCCCATGGCGCGCAGCTCGGCTGCCAGCGGGATCAGGTGGTAGTCATGCACCCAGATGATGTCGTCTTCCTTCAGCAGCGGCAGCAGCTTGCGAGCGAACAACTGGTTCACGCGCCGGTAGCCGCCGATGAAGCCGGCGTCGAAGTGCGCCAGGTCGAGCCGATTGTGGAACACAGGCCAGAGCACGTCGTTGCTGTAGCCGAGGTAGTAGCTGTCGTGGTCTTCGCGGCTCAGGTCGATGGTGGCCAGCGTGACCTTGCCGGCCTGCTGCCGGTGCAGTTCGCCTTCGCCCGTGGGGCCGCCTTCGATGACCTGTCCGCTCCAGCCGAACCACATGCCGCCGCTTTGCTGCAGGCTTTCGCCGAGCGCCACGGCCAAGCCTCCGGCTGCCGGCTTGCGTGGGTCTGCCACGCGGTTGGAAACGACGACTAGACGACTCATATGCACGAATCCCAGGGAGCGGACAGGCGCACGGCCGCGTTGATGATGCCGACCATCGAATAGGTCTGCGGAAAGTTGCCCCACATCTCGCCCGTGACCGGGTGCGTGTCTTCCGACAGCAGGCCCAGCGGGTTGCGCGCGGCGAGCATGGTCTCGAAGATCTGGCGCGCCTCGGCCTTGCGGCCGATCTTGGCGAGCGCGTCGATGCGCCAGAAGGTGCAGATGTTGAAGGCGGTCTCGGGCTTGCCGAAATCGTCGGCCGCTTCGTAGCGGCGCATGTAGGGGCCGTCGCACAGCGACTTTTCCATTGCGTCGACGGTGGAGATGAAGCGCGGGTCGCGCGCGTCGATCAGGCCCACCTCCACCATCAGCAGGATGCTCGCGTCGAGTTCGTGCCCGCCGAAGCTCTCGGCAAAAGCCTGGCGCTCTTCGCACCACGACTTGGCGAGGATCTCTTCCTTCATGCGCGCGGCATGGCCGTGCCAGTAGGCGGCGCGCTCGGGCAGGTGCAGCGCGCGGGCGATCTTGCTGAGCCGGTCGCAGGCGGCCCAGCTCATCAGCGCCGAGCTGGTGTGCACGCGGGCGCGGGTGCGCAGCTCCCACATGCCGGCGTCGGGCGTGCCGTAGACGCGCACCGCCTGCTCGCCCACCGCCTCGAGGTGCGGAAACTCCGCCAGCCCCGCGCGGCTGAGCAGCCGGTGGTCGTGAAAGGCCTGTGCCGCGCCGAGCACGATGTTGCCGTACACGTCGTGCTGGAAGTGCTCCTGCGCCTGGTTGCCCACGCGCACCGGGCCCATGCCGCGGTAGCCCGCCAGGTTCTCGACAAAGGACTCGGGCAGCTCACGCTCCAGCCCGATGCCGTACAGCGGCTGGATGTGCTCGCCGTGCGAGCCGATCACCACGTTGCCGAGCCAGCGCAGGTAGTCTTCCATGGTGCCCACTTCGCTCAGCGAATTGAGCGCGCGCACCACGAAGAACGCGTCGCGCAGCCAGCAGTAGCGGTAGTCCCAGTTGCGCTGGCTGCCCGGCGCCTCGGGAATGCTGGTGGTCATGGCGGCGACGATGGCGCCGGTGTCCTCGTACAGCGAGAGCTTCAGCGTGATGGCCGCGCGGATCACCGCTTCCTGGTACTCGAAGGGAATGGCCAGGCGCTTGCTCCAGGTGCGCCAGTAGGAGATGGTCTCCTGCTCGAACTTGCGCGCGGTGTCGGCAATGCCGTCGAGCAGCGTCTCGTCCACGCCGAACATGAAGTTGTATTCGCGCGAGAGCACGAAGGGCTGGCGCGAGAGGATGTGCGAGATCGATGCGTCGGTGTTCAGCCGCAGCGTCACGTCGGGGCCCACGTAGCGAATGTGGTTGCTGCCGCGCGTAACCTCCACCGGTGCCGAGGCGCCCCATTGGAAGCGCGGGTCGAGCGACACGCGGATGCGCGGCGCGCCGGCAATCGGCCGCACGCGGCGCACCATCATCAGCGGGCGGAAGTAGCGCGAGCGGCTGTAGAAGCGCGGCGCGAAGTCGGTGATCTCCACGCCCTGGCCCGCGCTGTCGAACAGCTGCGTGCGCAGCACGGCCGTGTTCGGCTCGTACCACTGCTTGGCTTCGGCGAAGTCTTCGATGTCGATGCTCCACGCGCCCGCATCCTCGCCAGGGTGCAGCAGGGCGTTGAACACCGGGTCGCCGTCGAAGCGCGGCAGGCAACACCACACGGCACGGCCGCGCGCGTCGATGAGCGCGCTGTAGGCGCAGTTGCCGATCACGCCGACGTTGAGCGAAGGCTCGGCCGGCGGGGCAAAGCCGCGCGGGCCGGGGGCTGCGGCTGCCTGCATGTCGGCCGGCGCGCGGTCGTCCGGGCCGGCCGCGCCTGCCAGCGCCTGGCCGGCGCGATCCTCGGGCGCCACCGGCAGTTGTTGTTCGCTCATCGGGGGCTCCTCGGAGATTCTTCAGTTTTCGTCGGGCGTTGTGCGCCCAGCATGTCGCGTGCCTGCACCAGCCATTCGTAGACCGCGCGCGGCGATTCGAGCCGGTGCAGCGCCAGGCTCGGCCCCGGGCCGACCTTGATGGCGATGCCGCCGCGCGGCTGCACCACGGCAAAGCCGCTCTCGTCGGTGGTGTCGTCGCCCAGAAAGACCGGCGTGCGGCCCGCGAACGGCGCCTCGGTCATGAAGGCGTCGATGGCGATGCCCTTGTTGACGCCCGTGGGCTTTACCTCGAACACGAACTTGCCGTGCATGAGTTCGAGCTGCGGATGGTTTTCGATGGCGCGCGACATGGCGTCGCGGCATACGGCTTCGAGCTGCGGTGCGAGCCGGTAGTGCAGGGCGATGGCGGCGTGCTTGCGCTCCACCAGCAGGCCTTCGTGCACGCGCGCGAGTTCGTTGGCAATTTCCAGGATGGGAATGAGGTCGGGCGGGCGCTGCTCCTGCGTGTGGCCGCTGGCGTTGCGGCGCTGCACGCCGTGCTCGCCGGCCGCGGGCAGCCGCAGCGGCGCAAGAAAACGGTCGATGGAGTCGATCTGGCGGCCCGACACCACGGCAAGCGCGCCGCCGAGTTGGTCGCGCAGGTCGCTCAGCAGGGGCACGAGGGCAGGCGGAATCTCGATGGCTTCAGGCGTGGGCGCAAGCCCGACCAGCGTACCGTCGAAGTCGAGGAAGAGGGCTGCATCCCGGCCCAACGGAGGAGGCAACTGCAAGTTGCTGGAGGACTTTGGCATCGGGAAAAACCTTAACACGCGTCGAAGCATGCGCGTGTCGGCCAAAACCGGACGTGCGTCGGGGTCAGGGCCGTGAATCAGGCGGCCCTGGGCACCACATCGGCAAGCGCACGCAGCAGCGCCGCGGCGTTCACCGGCTTGAACAGCACCGGTACCCCGGAGGCGCGCACGTGCTGCAGCCGCTCGGGCGAGGTCTCGCCGGTCACCAGCATCAGCGGCGCCTGCAGCCCGAAGCGGCGCTGCAGCCTCAGGCCGACGTCGAGGCCGTTGTCGCCGTTGGAAAGGCGGTAGTCGCACATCAGCAGTGCGAAGGGCCGCTCCTGCACATCGGGCCGGCCCAGCACCTCGACGGCTTCGGTTTCGTCGGCCACCGCGTCCACGGCCAGGTCGTGGGCGTGGAAGAGGCCGGTCATGGCCTCGCGGATCTCGGCTTCGTCGTCTATCAGCAGGATGCGTGCGCGTGTCGCATGGATCATCGCCTCGGGCGAAGCAGCGGTGCTGCGGAAAGCTGCGGCCGGCTCGACGTCGGCCACCAGGGGCGCGGCGGCCGGCAGCTGGATGCGGAAGCGCGAGCCACCGCCCAGGCGCGACTTCACCTGCACCGGATGCTGCAGCAGGCGCGAGAGCCGCTGCACGATCGACAGGCCGATGCCCAGGCCCTGCGCGCGGTCGCGGCCCGGGTTCTGCACCTGGTAGTACTCCTCGAACACGCGCTCGTGCTGCTCGGGCGCGATGCCGATGCCGGTGTCGAGCACTTCGATCCACACCATGTTTCCGCGCGAACGGGCCCGCACGGCAACGCCGCCGCGTGCCGTGTACTTCAGCGCGTTGTCGACGAGGTTCGAGAGCATGCGGTACAGCAACTGCGGATCGCTGCGCACCCACAGGCCGCTGGCGCGCACCCGCAGCTGAAGCTGCCGTTGCTCAGCCTGCGCTGCGAACATGTGGTTGAGCGAGCGGAACAGCGCATCCAGTGACACGGGCCCGACGGCCGGCATGACCACGCCAGCGTCGAGGCGCGAAACGTCGAGCATGGTGTCGAGCGAACTGCCCAGCGCGTTCACCGCACGCATCAGCCGCTGCGCGTTGCGCCCGCCGTGGTGCTCGCGCAGCTCGTTTTCGAGCGCGGCGCCGAACAGGGCGATGGCATGCAGCGGCTGGCGCAGGTCATGGCTGGCGGTGGCGAGAAAGCGCGTCTTCTCGGCGCTGGCGCGTTCGGCGACGGCAATCTGCTTGCCGAGCTGCGCGGCCAGCGCCTCGTTCTCGAAGCGCAGCACCAGCGAGTCGGTCAGCAGCTTGTGCTGCTGGTCGCCCACGCGCAGCGTGAACAGCAGGTAGCCCAGGCTGAACACTGCGAGGAAGAAGTGCAGGGCATCGCCCTGCCAGGCCAGCGCGGCGATCAGGCTGAGCATCATCGGCAGGGTGTAGCCGTACAGCGCCGGCTTGAGCGGCCACAGCAACTGCATGGCCCGGGCGCAACTGCCGATGATGACCACCGTTACCACCGAAGTCACGGGCAGGTCGCCGGCCGAGATGAAGAGCAGCGGTGCGGTGGCCGTGGCCATGCTCACGGCCGTGACGGTGCGCGAATGCCAGCGCGCCCAGCGCGTGGTGTCCGCGAGCGGCACGCCGTCGTGCCAGCGCGGCATGAAGAAGAGGACGAGGCCGAACGACAGGTGGGCCGCCATCCAGCCCAGGATCCACAGGCGCGGCTGGTGCACGTACATGGCCGCGCCGAGCGCCGCGCCGAGGCCGAAGTGCACGAACACCGACGCGTTGTAAGCCGCGTACACCGAGGCCACGTGCTCGCGCAGCACGCGCAGCGACAGGTCGTCCGGCCCGGCGGACAGAGGCGGGGAAGCGTCGGATTCGAGTGCGGGCTTCGGCGCGGTGGCATTCACCCGGTCGATGCTATCGGCCGGGTCTGCTCCGGGAAGTGCCAGAAGTCATGCCCTGGCGGGTAGCGATGCGGCGACGGCTTCGACCCGGGCCCGATGGATCGCGTCGCCGATCTTCGGGCCGGTGGCGCCGGACTGCTGGGCGGCTTTGGCCACCACGTCGGTGGCCACGGCCGCTGCCGTCGCCAGCACGGCGAGCAGGCGCTCACGCTGCGGGTAGGGCGCATCGCCGGAGCCGGGCCGGCCGCGCGAGTCACATTCGCAGGCCAGCAGCACCTCGGCGAAGCGCGCGGGCTTGCGGAAGGCGTCGCAGCGCTCCAGCAGGCGCACCAGCCCCGTGGCGTCGAGTGCGTCGCTGCCGTCGATGTGGCCGTGCTCGCGCGCCACCACCTCGGCCAGTTCGCGGATGTCCAGCGGCACGCGCCAGCGGTCGCACACCTGCTGCAGCTGCTTGACGCTCTCGTTGCGCATGAGGCAGGCGAAGCGCACCGCCAGCGAGGCCTGCAGGCGGGCGCTGGCATCGATGACAGCCATCGTCGCTTGCGTGCCGCCATCGAGCTCGGGCAGCAGCACGGCCAGCGCACCGCATTCGCGCAGCACCTCGAACATGCGCGAGGGGCGTGTTTCCATCAGGCCGCGCGACAGCTCCTGCCACACGCGCTCGGCCACCAGCGCATCGACCTCGCCGGCGGCGACCATCTCGCGCATCAGCGCCATGGTTTCGGGGGCGACGCTGAAGTCGTCGAAGCGGGCGGCGAAGCGCGCCACGCGCAGGATGCGCACCGGGTCTTCGCGGAAGGCCTCGGTCACGTGGCGCAGCACCTTGTCGCGCAGGTCGCGCTGGCCATGGAAGGGGTCGGCCAGCGTGGCGGGCGTGGGGTCGAAGCGGCCGTCGGCGCTCACCAGTTCGGCCGGCAGCGCAATGGCGTTGACAGTCAGGTCGCGGCGCGCGAGGTCTTGCTCCAGCGTGACGTCGGGCGCGGCATGCACCGTGAAGCCGCGGTAGCCAGGCGCGCTCTTGCGCTCGGTGCGGGCCAGCGCGTATTCCTCGCGCGTCTCGGGGTGCAGGAACACCGGAAAGTCGCGTCCCACGGGCAGGTAGCCGCGGGCCACCATTTCTTCGGGCGTGGCCCCGACCACCAGCCAGTCATGGTCGGACACCGGCCGCTGCAGCAGGCGGTCGCGAAGTGCACCTCCAACGAGAAAAATTTTCATAAGTGCAGTGTAGGGATACTCCCGGTACCAAAAAATAGAACGGTCGTTCGATAATCCTCGGAGCGGACCGGGAAATCGTTCGTTCATCGGACGAAATTCAGCGGCAGTCACAAGTCGACGCCCGCATCCGCAGAGGGATATGTCAACCAAAGGAGCAATTCACATCATGAAGAAAACAATGTTTGCGCTGGCGGCTCTGGGTGCCTTGGCATCCGGAAGCGCGATGGCGCAGCAGGCGGGCGACTGGGTCGTCGGCGCGGGCTGGTTCCATCTGTCACCACAGGATTCCAGCAAGCCGCTGACCGTGACCTCGCCGATCCCGGCCGTTCTGGCCGGTTCGGGCGCCAGCGTGAGCGATTCCGACACCCTGGGCCTCAACGCCACCTATTTCCTCGACAGCCACTGGGCGGTGGAAGGCGTGTTCGGCGTGCCGCCGAAGTTCAAGCTCAACGGCACCGGCACGCTCGGCCGCGTGGGCCAACTCGGCGAGGCGCGCCAGTGGAGCCCGACGATCCTGGGCAAGTACTTCTTCAACGAGGGCACCGACGCCTTCCGTCCGTTCGTGGGCCTGGGCGCCACCTACGTCTGGTACAGCGACGTCAAGCTGACCTCGAACCTGCAGGGCGCGCTGGCCAGCCAGTTCCACCAGTCGCCGCTTGCCGTCAACACCACGGCCAAGCTCGACAGCTCGTTCGCGCCGGTGATCAACGTGGGTGCGGCCTACCAGTTCGACAAGCACTGGGGCGTCTCGTTCTCGGTGTCGTACATCCCGCTGAAGACCAAGGCCAAGCTGACCACGACCTCGATCTACGGCCTGCCGGTGGCCAACAGCGAGGCCAGCCTGAAGCTGAACCCGATCGTCACGTACGTGGCAGCAACCTACAGGTTCTGATCCGCCCCGCCTGCTTCGAAGACCCTAGCGCCCCGTGCGATAGGGCTCTTCGAACTGCAGGAAATCTTTCTCCGCCAGTGCATCGTCGATCCAGGCCTTGACGCCCGGCAGCGCCTGCACGCGCTCGATGTAGGCCGTGATGTGCGCCGGCACCGGCAGGCCATAGGTCTTGATGCGCGTGCCGATGGGGGCGAAGTAGGCGTCGGCGACGCCGAATTCGGCACCGAACAGCATCGGGCCGCCATGCGCGTCGAGCAGGCCGCTCCACATCTGCACGATGCGTGCGAGGTCGCTGGCGACTTCGGGCACTTCCTTCAGCAGCCGAGCGCCCACCTCGGGCAGCGAGGCCTCGATGTTCATGCCGCAATGGTTGCGCAGGCCGCCGAAGCCCGAGTGCATCTCGGCGCAGACGCTGCGGGCGCGCGCACGATCGGCTACCGATTGGGGCCAGAGCTGCTTTTCGGGGAAGGTCTCGGCGAGGTATTCGGCGATGGCCAGCGTGTCCCAGACGACGAGGCCGTCGTCCACCAGCACTGGCACCTTGGCCACCGGGTTCAGCGCGGCGATGGTGTGCTTGAACTGCGAATCGGCCTCGAACGAATCGAAGCGCACCACGACTTCCTCGAAGTCGATGCCGGCCTGCTTCATCAGCACCCAGGGCCGCATGGACCACGACGAGTAGTTCTTGTTGCCGACATAAAGCTTGCGCATGAGAGGGATCTCCGGTCCGTTGCGGGGGTTCAAAAACAGGGTCTTCGATGCTAGCCGGGCGCGGCGCGGCGATTGATGCCGAAGGCGGCGCGAATTGATGCGGTAGCGTGCTCAGCGCTCGCGGGTGTCGTCGTTCTTCTTCGGACCGGCCACGCGCTCGATCACGCTCACCAGGCGCGGCACCAGCGCCAGCACGGCGAGTGCCAGCAGCGAGCTCACCACGGCTGTCACCTCGCGACCGAGCCCACAGGCCATGCCGATGGCAGCCGTCATCCACAAGCCCGCGGCCGTGGTCAGGCCCTGCACGTGGCTCTCGTCCTTGCCTTGCTTGAGGATGGTGCCGGCGCACAGGAAACCCACGCCCGCCACAAGCCCCTGGATCACGCGGCTCATGTCGGCCGGCACGATGCCGGTCTGCTGCGGGATCAGCACGAACATCGCCGAGCCGATGGCCACCAGCATGTGGGTGCGCACGCCGGCCGCCTTGCCTTGCTGCTCGCGCTCGAAGCCGAGCACGAAGCCCAGTGCGCCGGCGAGCGTGAGGCGCAGCACGATGCGGGTGAGTTGCGCGACGTCGCTCACGTCCGAGAACTCGGATGCGAGGGTGTCGAGCACCTCGTCGCGCCAACTCATCTCAGGGGAGGTCCTTGTTGGGCTCCGGCTCGGCCGCATCGCGCGGGCCAATGCGCCCCAGGCGTTCCTTCAGCGATTGCGGCCGGCCGCTGATGATGGCCGCGTAGTTGGTGGTGTTGGCCAGCACCTTCTTCACGTAGTCGCGCGTTTCGTTGAACGGCACGTTCTCCGCCCAGATGGCGGCGTCGATCACCGGGCCGTTGCGCCAGCTGCGCGGGCGCCCCGGGCCGGCGTTGTAGGCGGCGGCGGCCAGCGCCATCGAACCGTCGAAGTCGTCGAGTGCGAGCTTCAGGTAGTTGGTGCCGATGGTGATGTTGGTCTCGCGGTCGTTGATCTGGCCGGGTGAGAAGTCGTTCATGCCGATCTTGCGGGCCGTCCAGCGCGCGGTGGCGGGCATGACCTGCATCAGGCCCGAGGCGCCGACGCCCGACCGTGCGTCCATGATGAAGCGGCTTTCCTGGCGGATCAGGCCGTAGACGTAGGCCGGGTCGAGGCCGATGTCCTGGCTCTTGCGCAGCACCGTGTCGTGGAAGGGCATGGGAAAGCGCTGCTCCACGTCGACCACGCCCTTGGTGCGCTCGCTGGTGTTGATGCAGCGGTCCCACACCTCGCGCTGGCAGGCGAAATCGGCCGCGGCCAGCAGCGCGCGGTCGTCCATGCCGCCCTTGTCGTGCAGGTTGGTGGCGTAGTTCCACTCGCGCGTGCCTTCGGAGCGCAGGCCGATGGCGATGGCGTAGAGGCCGCGGGCGAGCGCCGGATTGTTGCGCGCGGCGGCTTTTTCCTCGGGCGTGAGGGGGTCGGGGCGCGTGGGCACCACGGTGCGCTGGCCGAGTTCTTCGAGCGCCAGCATCTCGTAGAAGCCGCGCGAGCCGGCGATGCTCTGGTAGAGATCACGGGCCTGCGCACGGCGTTCGTCGCCGCCGGCGCTGGCCAGGGCGCGGGCCTTCCAGTAGACCCAGGTTGGCTCGAGCTGGGCGGTTTCGCTCATGGCGTTGATGGCGGGCGCCACCTCCTTCCACTGGCCGGCGCGCAGGGCGGCGCGCACGCGCCAGCCGAGCATGTCGTCGGACAGGTCGCTGTTCTTGGTGACGTTGGCGTAATAAGTGCCGGCCTGCGGCCAGAGCTTCAGCGCTGCGGCGCGGCCGATGGTGCCCCAGAGCCAGTTGCGCTCTTCGGCGGAGAGCATCGGGCCCCACTTGCTGTCGAGCTGCGAGGCGGCGAGTTCGGGGTCAGCAATGCCGATCTTGATGAGCGCAAGCACCACCAGTTCCTTGCGCGACTTGGCGGCCACGAAGGCGCGGCCTGTCAGGAACTTGGCCGAGCTGGCATTGAGCTCCTCGAACAGCGGCAGCGCATCGGGCGCTGCGATGGTGACGGCGGCGCGCGCGGCCTGCGGGCGGTTGGCCTCGATGGCCAGGCGCGCTTTCTTCCAGGCGTCGTTGGTCGACATCAGGCGGGCGGCGACCATGCGGTCGGCGGCGGTGAGGCAGCCGTCGTCCAGGTCTTTCTGGGCGAACCAGTTGCGGCGCACTTCGTCGGCCTGTGCCTGCGTGGCGGTGCCGGTGCGCAGCGAGTCGACCAGGACCGCGTAGCAGCGCACCTGCGCGTCGTCGCCCATGCGGAAGCCGTCTACCGAGGCGGTGAAGTTGTCCCAGTCGCGGCGCTGGCCGAGCAGCAGCAGCCAGTCGTTGCGCAGGCGGTCTTCCTGGTAGGTGCCGGGGTAGCGCGCGAAAAAGTCTTGCACTTCGTTGGCGGGGGCGTCCTGCAGGCGCGCCTTGAGTTCCCAGTAGGCGGCCCAGGGTTCCAGCGCATGGCCTCGGGCTTGCGGCAGCAGGGCGGTCAGGCGGGCCTTGTCGCCGCGCTGGAAGGCCTGCTTCATCTGGATCAGCACGTCGTCGTTGGTGTTGCTCTGGGCGGCTGCAGGTTGCTGCGACAGCAACGCGGCGAGGGCAAGAACAGTGGAAAAAACGAGTGCGGGTGCCGTGTTGCGCGGGTTGACGCGCGGGCGATGGCGCTTGGGTGCCAAAATGCTTGGGAACTGCATCGGGGGATTATGGACAAGTCAAAGGGTGCCGACACTTCGGCAACGGCGAGTTTTCTTAAGGAACAGTTGAGGAAGGCACTCATCGAGCAACGTCTTGCGATGCCCGACCGGCTGACACGCGCAGACCTTTTGCAGCGCGTGATGCGGATCTGGCTGGTCGGCCGGCCCGACACCGTGATCGGCGCCTACTGGCCCATCAAGGGCGAGTTCGATCCGCTGCCCGCCCTGCACCGCTGGAAGGAAGACGGCGAACTCATGGAAGAGACGCAGCGCCGGCGCATCGGACTGCCGGTGATCGACAAAGTCCACAAGACCCTGACCTTCCATGCCTGGTATCCGGGCTGCCAGATGGAAGAAGACGCCTACGGCATCCCCAAGCCCAAGGACACCGAGCTGATCGTGCCAACCCTGCTGTTCGTGCCCTGCGTGGGCTACAGCGCGGGCGGCTACCGGCTGGGCTACGGTGGCGGTTTCTACGACCGCACGCTGGCGGCGCTGGAGCCGAGGCCGTTCACGGTGGGGCTGGGCTTCACCCACGGCTTTCTCGAAGACTTCGAGCCCGAGGCGCACGACCTGCCGCTCGACGCCATCCTCAACGACAACGGCGTGGTCTGGCCGACCAGCTGAGCTGTCGGCGTCAATCGATGTTGTCGACGGTGTCCGGGTCGGGCACCTCGCCGATGGTCTCGCGTGTGGTCTCGGACTGGAGCAGCAGCCAGTCGCAGAAGGCCCTGATCTCTGGCCGCAGCGCGCTGCGCGGCCCCGCAATGAGCCAGTAGGACATCGGCGAATCCATGCGGTGCTGCGGCAGCACCTCGACCAGGTCGCCGTTGGCCAGACTCTCGGCAATCAGCGAACTGCGCGCCAGCGTCACGCCCTGCCCGGTGAGGGCCGCCTGCACCATCTGGTAGGCGTAGTTGAAATAGAGCCAGCGCTTGGGCTGCGCGCGTTCCAGCCCGTTCACCTCGAACCAGCGGCGCCAGGTCAGCCATTCCAGGTGCGTGCGGTGCGCATCGCCGGCCTCGATCAGCGTGAACTGGGTGATGTCGGCAGGCGTCCTGATGGGCGGGCTGCTCTTCAGCAGCCAGGGGCTGGCCACCGGCGTCAGCGTTTCGCCGAACAGGCGCACCGCGCCGGCCGTCATGGACTCGCGCGGGCCGTAGCGCAGGGCGATGTCGACGTCGGCCACTTCGAGGTCGACCGCCACGTCGCTGGCGTCGATGCGGATGTCGATCTCGGGGTTGTCGCGCTGGAAGGCCTCCAGCCTCGGGATCAGCCACATCGAGGCGAACGAGGCAAAAGTGGTCAGCGACACGCTCTGCCGCCCCGCGCTCTGGCGGATCTGGCGCACGGCCGTGTCGATGCGCGGCAGCGACTGCTGCACCGCCAGCAGCAGCAAAGCCCCCGCGCTCGTGAGCTCCACCGCGCGCGTATGGCGCAGGAACAGGGCCACGCCCACCTCTTCTTCCAGCGACTGGATCTGGCGGCTCACGGCCGACTGGGTCAGCGCCATTTCTTCAGCTGCGGCGCGGAAGTTCAGGTGCCGGGCCACCGCCTCGAAGGCGCGCAGGTGCCCGGCGGAGATCGGACGGGAGCGCAGATGGGTTTGCGAATGTTGCATGGGTATGACTTTTCGGGGTCGCCTGGCGCCAGGATCGATTGATGCTGAACGCGCATCAGTAGGCTACCTCGTTTTCATTGGACCGCCAACGCCGTAGAAACGATCATTCATTCCCGAACTGCGCTATTGCCACTTTCTGACAAGCGCTTCGGCAAAGCCAAGGAGTTACATCATGTCCACCGCCGTCTGCACCACCGAATCGCTCTCGTCCCTGTCCGTTCCCGCCCGCACCGCCGCCGTTCCGCCGGCCGTTCGTCGTGGCGCCTGGCAGATCGCGCCCGGCGAGGCGATGAGCCTGAAGGCGCGGGCGGCCAGCATCCTGCGGGTCAAGCAGGGCCGGGTGTGGATCACACCCGATGCCACGCTCAAGAACCCCAGCGAAGACCTGGTGCTCGCACCCGGCGAATCGCTGACGGTGGCCGCGGGCCAGCGCATCGTCATGGAGGCGTGGGACGGCTACGGCGCGACCTACAGCTGGGACAACGCCTGATCGGCCGTCTACCCTCCATGTGCTCAAAGGGCGGCTCCGGCCGCCTTTTTCTTTTTCAGCCGTTGATGTCGAAGCTGGGCACCAGGGCCAGAAAGTGCCGCAGCGCCGCCTCGCCAATCAGCACATGCACGCCGGCCATCAGGTCGGGGCCTTCGCATTCGGCCAGCCCCATGCCGAAACCGCTGTAGCGCCGGGCCGCCAGCGGGGCTTCGTAGACCACCCTGACATCGACATGGCGCGGGTCTTCCTCGATCTGCTGCATCAGCGCGTTGATGGCTTCGGGCGGGCCTTCCAGGTGCTGGCAGAAACGCTGCCCGTCGAACACCAGCAGGCCGGTGATGTCGCGCTCCGCGTTGCGCATGCGCGCCCGGGAGGTGATCGAGCCCACGGTGCCCGGGGGCAGGTCCTGGGCGAGCGTGCTGCAATAGAGCACTTCGTAGAGCGGGAGCCTTGGTTCTTCTGTCATGCGTATTGGGGAGGAAAGCGGTGCGAAGTGTAGGCAGCCCCGGGACGCCGCGAAATGTCAAAAGACACAGGCGAAGCGCCTATAGTGAAGCGTGAAATTCGAGGACTACCCCGCTGCTGCAGCACCTCCCCAGGGCGCGAACTCGTGCGACCAGTGCGCATTGCGACGGCTCGATGCCTTCCTGCCGCCTTCCGGCGAAGAGTTGCAGGCCATCCAGTCTTTCCGCGTCGGCACCCGGCGCGTGGAGGCGGGCAGTTCGATCATCGACGAGCACCGGCCGAGCCCGCAGCTCTTCACCCTCTATTCAGGCTGGGCCTTTCGCTACAAGACGCTGAGCGACGGCCGGCGGCAGATACTGAGCTTTTTGCTGCCCGGCGATTTCCTCGGCCTGCAGGATGAGTTCGCCGAGGGCCAGACGCACGGCGTCGAGGCGGTGACCGACGTCACGCTGTGCGCCTTCTCGCGCGACCGGCTCTGGGACCTGTTCCATGCCCAGCCCAAGCTGGGCTACGACATCACCTGGCTTGCCGCGCGCGAGGAAAAGATGGTCGATGACAACCTCGTCACCACCGGCCGGCGCAATGCCGGCGAGCGCGTGGCCATGCTGCTGATGCACCTGTATCGCCGCGCACAGGGCGTGGGCATGGTGCGCGACGGCTGGGTCGAGTTTCCGTTCAACCAGCAGCACATCGCTGACGCGCTGGGGCTGTCGCTGGTGCACACCAACAAGACGCTGCGGCGGCTGCAGCGACTGGGGCTCTACAAGATCGACGCCGGCTGGCTGCGCATCATGGAGCCGCACGCGCTGGAAACGCTGGGCGACTACTTCGAGCGCCCGATGCGGCCGACGCCAATGATCTGATCTGCCACAAGGCCTTCAGCGCGTGGCCACCAACTGGCGCAGGTCGTTTTCGTAGGCCTGCAGCCGGCGCACCGCCTGCGCGCGCTGGCTGGCAGTGGTGTCGTTGTGCAGCGCCGCCGTGTTGCGGCAGCCCTCCTGCAGCAGGGCCTGCTGCTGGTCGCGCCAGGGTCCGGGCGGCGGTTCGGCGATGCGCTGGATGTAGCCATGCAGCGCGGCGCGCGCTTCGGCCGGCGACGGCTTGCTGGCCACGAAGCCGCGCAGCAGCACCAGCGCCTCCTGTTGGCGCTTGCGGCGCTCGGCGTCCGCCAGCCGTGGGTCGAACACCGACTGCGCGACCTGCTGCCTCAGCAGATCGCGCTGCTCCGTGCTGAGCCGGCCATAGAAGTCTTCGGTGCGGTCGAGGAACTGGTCGTAGCGCTTTTCCTGCACCTGCGCCGGGGTGCGGTCGAGCCAGTCCTTGCGGTACTCGGCGTTGTTCTTCGCATATTTGCGCTCCAGCTGTTGCAGCTGCGCGTCGGTCAGGCTCAGCGCCAGCTCGGTGCCGGCGGGCTCGGCGCGTTCGGTCACGGCCAGCAGGCGCTCGCGGACGCGGTCGGCCATGGCGCAGACCTGCGCCGGCGTCACCTCGCCCGGCGCCAGCGCCTGCGCCTCCTGCAGCAGCGAGGCGATGCGCGGCAGCTCGTTCTGGCGGTGCCAGGCCAGCAGCTGGTCGAGCTCGTCGCGCACCTTCGGGGTCTGCGCGCCGTCGAAGTCCAGGTAGCCGTCGAGCCACCAATAGCTCACCGTGGGCAGGTTGTTGTAGGCCAGCTTGATCGCGCTGCAGGCGCCCAGGGCGGCGGCGATGAGCAGCACGCCGATAATTCGCGCCACTGCAGCGCAACGAAATCGGGAAGAAAAACGCATGAATCAGACTCCGCAACAAGACAGCCGGGGGCCGGTCGACGTCGTCATCATGGCGGCCGGCAAGGGCACGCGCATGAAAAGCAGACTGCCCAAAGTGTTGCATCGATTGGGTGGCCGCGCATTGCTGGCCCACGTGGCGGGCACCGCCGCACGCATCGGCGCGCGCGACGTGGTGGTCATCACCGGCCACGGCGCGGCCGAAGTCGAGGCCTCGCTGGCCGGCGGCATCGAGGGCGCCACCCTGCGCTTTGCGCGCCAGGAGCCGCAACTCGGCACCGGCCACGCGGTGCAGCAAGCCGCGCCACTGCTGCCGGACGACGGCACGGTGGTCGTGCTGTCGGGCGACGTGCCGCTGATCGGCGAAGACACGCTGCGCGCGCTCATCGCGGCCAGCGCGGGCAGCAAGCTGGCACTGCTGACCATCGAATTCGACGACCCGAGCGGCTACGGCCGCGTCATCCGCGCGGCGGGTCAGGGCGAGGTCACAGCAATCGTCGAGCACAAGGACGCCACCGAAGCGCAGCGCGCCGTGCGCGAGATCTACAGCGGCGTGATGGCCGTGCCCGCACGCCTGCTCAAGGGCTGGCTCGCGCGGCTGGACAACAAGAACGCCCAGGGCGAGTACTACCTGACCGACGTGGTGAAGTTCGCCGCCGCCGACGGCGTGCCCGTGGTTGCGCACATCACCACCGACGCATTGCAGGTGGCCGGCATCAACAGCCCGGCCCAGCTCGCGGCGCTCGAACGCGCCTGGCAACTGCGCCAGGCGAACGCGCTGATGGAGCAGGGCGTGCGCCTGGCCGACCCGGCACGCTTCGACCTGCGCGGCACGCTCGAATGCGCGGCCGACGTGGAGATCGACGTCAACTGCGTGTTCGAAGGCGCGGTGTCGCTGGGCGAGGGCGTGCGCATCGGCGCGAACTGCGTCATTGCCAATGCGCGTATCGAGGCGGGCGCGGTGATCCATCCGTTCACGCATATCGAAGGCGAAAAGGCCGGCGTGACGGTGGGCGCGGGCTCGCTCATCGGCCCCTTCGCGCGGCTGCGGCCCGGCGCGCAACTGGGCGCGGAGGTGCACATCGGCAACTTCGTCGAGGTCAAGAACTCGACGCTGGCCGCCGGCGCCAAGGCCAACCACCTGGCCTACCTGGGCGACGCCACCGTGGGCGAGCGCGTGAACTACGGCGCGGGCAGCATCACCGCCAACTACGACGGCGCCAACAAGCACCGCACAGTGATCGGCGACGACGTGCATGTGGGCAGCAACTGCGTGCTGGTGGCGCCCATCACCATCGGTGCGGGCGGCACCATCGGCGGCGGCTCGACCATCAACAAGTCGACCGAGCCGGGCGCGCTGACCGTGGCGCGAGGCAAGCAGGTGAGCTTTTCGAACTGGAAGCGTCCGCAGAAGAAGCCGAAGGCCTGACGGTTCTCAGGCAGGGGGTGCCAGCGGCACCCTGGGCTCGAACTTTGCGCGCTTCAGGCTGAAGAAGGCCTTGACGTTGCGCACGTTCGCGTCGGCCGTGAACAGGCGCTGCGTGAGCGCGCCGTAGTCGGGCATGTCGCGTGCGGCCACGATCAGCACGAAGTCCGGGCCGGGCGACACGCGCCAGCACTGCTGCACTGCGTCGTCGGCGATGACGCGGGCCTCGAAGGCGTCGAGCGAGGCGGCGTCCTGTCGGTCGAGCGAGATTTCGATCACCGCCTGCAGGCCGTGGCCCAACGCCGCGGCGAGCCGGTCGGGCGACAGCAGTGCGACCTGGCGTTCGATCAGGCCTTCTTCTCGCAGCCGTTGCACGCGGCGCAGGCAGGTGGGCGGGGAAATGCCGACGTCGGCGGCCAGGCGCTGATTGGTCTGCGAGGCGTCGCGCTGGAGGGCGTCGAGCAGGCGCAGGTCGATTGAATCCAGGGAGATTGATTCCATATTTAAATAAATTATGGAATAAAAGTCCAAATCAAGGAAATGAAGAAATAAAAGTCCGAAATCCATGAAACTTCGAATGCATATTTCTTTCGTGCCTTCCTACCATCGAGGCTCTTCTTCATTCAAAGGCAGCTCACCATGTGCGGCATCGTCGGGGCAGCGTCCCATCGCAACATCGTTCCGGTCCTGGTCCAGGGCCTTCAGCGGCTCGAATACCGCGGCTATGACTCGTGCGGCGTGGCGGTGCATGCCGGCGGCCTGACGCGGGCGCGCACCACTTCGCGCGTGGCCGACCTCGTGGCGCAGGTGCGCGACGACAAGGTCGAGGGCCTCACCGGCATCGCCCACACGCGCTGGGCCACGCACGGCGCACCGGCCGTGCACAACGCGCACCCGCATTTCAGCCACGGCCCCGGCGCCGATGCGCAGACCGCGCGGCCGGGCCGCATCGCGCTCGTGCACAACGGCATCATCGAAAACCACGAAACGCTGCGTGCCGCGCTCGAAGCCAAGGGCTATGCCTTCGAGAGCCAGACCGACACCGAAGTCATCGCCCACTTGGTCGACAGCCTCTACGACGGCGACCTGTTCGAAGCCGTGAAAGCTGCCGTGCTGCAGCTGCACGGCGCCTACGCCATCGCCGTGATCTGCCGCGACGAGCCGCAGCGCGTGGTCGGTGCGCGTGCGGGCTCGCCGCTGATCCTCGGCGCCGGCAAGGACGGCGCAGAGAACTTCCTCGCCAGCGACGCGATGGCCCTGGCCGGCGTGACCGACCAGATCGTCTATCTGGAAGAAGGCGACGTGGTCGACGTGCAGCCGGGCAAGTACTGGATCGTCGACAAGAACCACAAGCCGGTCACGCGCCAGGTGCGCACCGTGCTCGCCCACAGCGGCGCGGCCGAGCTCGGCCCGTACCGCCACTACATGCAGAAGGAAATCTTCGAGCAGCCGCGCGCCATCGGCGACACGCTCGAAGGCGTGGCAGGCATCGTGCCCGAGCTGTTCGACGGCATTGGGCAGGACGGTGCGACCGGCGCCAGTGCCTACCGCGTGTTCCAGGACATCGACAAGATCCTCATCCTCGCCTGCGGCACCAGCTACTACAGCGGCTGCACCGCCAAGTACTGGCTCGAAGGCATCGCGAAGATTTCCACGCAGGTCGAGATCGCCAGCGAATACCGCTACCGCGACTCCGTGCCCGACCCGAAGACGCTGGTCGTCACCATCAGCCAGTCGGGCGAAACCGCCGACACGCTGGCCGCGCTGAAGCATGCGCGCTCGCTCGGCATGGAGCAGACGCTGACCATCTGCAACGTGGCCACCAGCGCGATGGTGCGCGAGTGCAAGCTGGCGTACATCACGCGCGCAGGCGTCGAAATCGGCGTCGCTTCGACCAAGGCCTTCACCACGCAGCTCGCGGGCCTCTTCCTGCTCACGCTCGCCATCGCGCAGGCCAAGGGCCGGCTGAGCGACGCCGACGAGGCGCGCTACCTGAAGGAAATGCGCCACCTGCCCGTCGCGCTGCAGTCGGTGCTGGCGCTGGAGCCGCAGATCATCGGCTGGGCCGAAGACTTCGCGCGCAAGGACAACGCGCTGTTCCTCGGCCGCGGGCTGCACTACCCGATCGCGCTCGAAGGCGCGCTCAAGCTCAAGGAAGTGACCTACATCCACGCCGAGGCCTACGCCGCCGGCGAACTCAAGCACGGCCCGCTCGCGCTGGTGACGAGCGAGATGCCCGTGGTGGCGGTGGCGCCGAACGACGCGCTGCTCGAAAAGCTCAAGAGCAACCTGCAGGAAGTGCGCGCGCGCGGCGGCGTGCTCTACGTGCTGGCCGACGGCGACACCAAGATCAAGAGCAGCGACGGGCTGCACGTGATCCGCATGCCCGAGCACTACGGCGCGCTGTCGCCGATCCTGCACGTGGTGCCGCTGCAGCTACTGGCGTATCACACGGCATGCGCGCGGGGGACCGATGTCGACAAGCCGCGCAACTTGGCGAAGAGCGTGACTGTGGAGTGATTCAAGAGCGCTGGCGTTGGCTTCTTTCGGCTACACGAAGTTGACGGGAACCGACGCAACCGAAGTAATTGCACCGCTACCTGCAGCGTTGACGATCGGTACGACGAACATGCGCTCGGAAGGCAGGCGACGAGGGTTGGGCTCGTTGCCACGCATGCCTGTCCATGGACCAATGCCGTTTTCGCCCTCGACCTCCTGGAGGCGTGTGATCTCAATATCGGTAGGTTCAAAGATGGTCGGCAACATCCGCAGAGGGCGCACCCCTGCGAGACAGTGGGCGGTATAGCCGCGATTGTTGGCCGCGATCCACTTTTGCTGTACCCCATGCAAGAAAATTCGAATCGGAATCTGGTCGGGCGAATAGGTCCCTTGCTGAATGCGGGTCTGTACCGTCGCCAAAGTGCTGTTGGCGAGGTCGCCAGGAAAACCCGGCAGTTGCTCCTGATTGATGTTGAACGTTTGAAATCCGGGAGCAATCCGCTGTTGCCCGAACAGAGGTCTCAGCGGTTCCCCCTTGCTGAATGCTCGCAGCTCCAACTTCGTTTGCACGAAGGTGGCATGCATGTTGGGTGGCAGTGTGATCGCTTCCAGACGGTCAAGGACGATCCTGGCCCACGCTCGGCGGTATAGGTTCGTGGCAAGGGTGTCTATAGCAAACGTTGCAAGATCATGTCGCAACCATTCGAGCCTGTTGCGCGCGGGTGATGGCATCAGATTCGAGATCGTTGTGTCAAGAAGATTGAGATAGTCATCCAGCTTGTCTGTGTTCATACCGGCTCTGGCTAGTAGTGATTTGTCCCGCGTCCACGAAGCCCGCTTCTTTGCCCTGACACCGAGGGCGCATGGCGGAACACAGGCGCTGCGGGTGCCGGGTGTAAAGATGGGTGATACCGGATGCTACGGAGTCCCGGTGCCCAGTTAAATACCCGAAAACAAGTAGCGTCGGCGCGTGGCGGGATCACGGAGCGAGTCGCTGTGATCGGGCCGGTCGGCGCCATGATGTAGATCCTGCCGCGCCCTTCGCTGCGGGCTAATTTGGCTTCCCAGGTGGCTGCATTCAGCGTGGCGCTCAGGTAGACGTAGGCCGCCTTCTTCCCCTTGCCGTAGTTGAGCTGTATCCGAGTTCGATCAGGTTTCCCGGCTTCAGGTTGCCCCACATCGCCGAGCAGGGTGCCCTGCTGGCTGAGGTCGCCGCGGGCCGCATCCGTACGACGGCGAACGCGAGCGGCACCATCAACGCCGCACTCCTGCGAGTCTTTGGATGCCATCCGAGGTACCGAGCCTTTCGACATGAGCGACAGCTCGAGTGCCTCGGACGTATAACTGCTGCTTGCGCAGATCGTGCAGATCAAGACTGAAGCGGTGTCGCAACAGAATGTCTTGACCGGCCGACCGCATTACTTGGGTGAGTAGGTCATCTTCGTCGCGATCATTGGCGACTTCGGATCGATTCCCTTGAGCACCTGACCTCTATAGGGACCTTCGGACGCTTGCCAAAGTTCGCTCACGGTGACTTTCGCCAGCGGGGCGGAGCCCACAGTGATTTTCAAAGAGAACTTGCATGTATTGAAGGTTCCCAGCGGCGTTTCCAACTTCTCCCGACCGTAATAGATGAGTTCGCCAGTTGCCGGGGCGGAACTTGTCGAATCAATGCGGCCATCAATGGTTTCTGTTTTTGTGAAGGAAATCTGTTGCTTGACGACCTGTCCAGGCTTCATGTCGACCGGGAACGAGAATGGCGGCGCATAGGCTTGGGAAGAGTAGAAAACCCGCTCTGAAGGAGGAGTCGCGGGCTGTGGCGGCGTCACCTTGGTCTTTTGTGTCGTCGCTTTGCCATAGAGCAAGATACTGCCGCTGACAAAATCCTTGTATTCCTTCTTGACGGTACTTTGCTCAAACTGCGGGAGGTTAAGAGCCTCCGAGCCGACGTTGAATGCAACCGGTTTGGCGCCGGCAAATGGCTCACGTCCTTCAGTCACACTCTTTCTGCGGAAAGGCAGAGCCGTCGAACTAGCCCCCGCTTTCACAGCCTCGAACTCCACGGTAGTGCCTTCGCGAAAGTCGGCTTCGTTGAAACATGGAGCTGAACTCTCTACGGCAGGCGGCGCGGGCAGCTCAGCAGGGGCGGGTGCAGGCGCAATTGGCAGCACGGGAAGTCCACCGCCACCACTTCCTCCTCCACATGCGGAAATCGCTGCAGCCGTTGCTGCAATGGAAAGCAACCGTGCACACGGCAAGATGGCGGTTTCTGTTCTTCTCATAAATCCTCCGGTTTTTGACAAACATTAATAATTGCTATTTTTTGCACTGTTCGATAGAGAGTGCAGTTGGCTTTTATTGCAACTGCATTGCGAAAATATTACGACTGGCCTCAGCCCCTTGACGGCAACATTTGATGTCTGCGGAAATGAGAAAAAAATCACGCAACATCACCAGAAAGAGATGTGGCGGACTTTAGGTTTTTCCTCGCCGGCCAATGTCGCCCGGCGTTGCAGGAAGGCCGTAACTGCGTGAGTTGCAATGGTGTTTACGACTCTGGCTGTCAGGTCCCAACCTGGAGGGGCGGATCCGGCACGTGGTTGGTGTGCTTGAGTTCTAGAGAATATTGAACTTGAACAATTGAGAGGCCGTTCATGCGTGAAGAAGTCCAATACGACCGCGCTGCCGACATACCCGGCCTCGTCCTGAGCACGGCCCGGTTCGCTGAGTTCCGGTTCGAGCCTCACTACCACCTGGACTGCCACATAGCGCTCGTCACCGATGGCGTGCAGCGCCAGACTTACCAGGGTGAGTCGCTGCTGCTTTCACGCGGCGCAATCCAGTTGATGCCCCCGGGTGAGGTTCATGACGGAACGGCGGGCGCGGATGAGTCGTACACGCTGCACACTTTCCGCATCTCGCCTGCACTGCTGGCGGGCCTGGGTGAAGAAGTTACCGGCAGGCACTACCTTCCCTCCCAGCCCGCCATGGTGCTTCGGGACGCTCACCTCGCAAACGAGCTGCTGAGGGCGCATGCAAGCCTTCGGCGCGCATCGGCCGATCCGCTGCTGAACGAAGCCCGCGTGATGGACTTGTTCGAGTCCATCTTTTCCCGCCTGCTGCGCCCCGCGCCCCAGATCGTCGCCGGGACTTTGTCGCCGCAGCAGTTCGGACTTGCCCGGGACTTCATGGAGGCGAATATTGCCGACAAGATCGTCCTGGAAGACATGGCCGTCCTGCTTGGCCTGGAGCGTTTTCGATTCCTGAAGCTCTTCAAGCGCACAGTCGGCATGACGCCCCACGCCTGGTTGCTGCGCTTGCGGCTCGAGCGCGCAGTGGAGCTGATCCGGGTGAACCACGACATGGCAATCACCGATGTTGCGCACGCCGTCGGGTTCTTCGATCAGAGCCATTTCACCCGCGCGTTCAGTCGGGCTTACGGCGTGACCCCGGCGCGCTTTCAGCGGCCCGGCGTCAATTTTTTACAAGGCGACTTCGTCATCGGTCAGTAGTCTTCCGTGTCTTGGCATCCATCCAACTGCACGGCACCGAATGACCACCTTCAGTTTTCTCGACGACTACAGCGAGGGCGCGCATCCCGACATCCTGCGCGCGCTCACCGACTCCAACCTGGTGCAGCAGGCGCCCTACGGAGACGACGCCTACTCAGCACAGGCCAAGGCGCAAATCAGGTCGCGCCTGGGCGAGGGCTTCGATGGCGCGATCCACTTCGTCGCCAGCGGGACCATGGCAAACATCGTCTCGATATCGAGCTGCCTTCGCCCCCATGAAGCCGTGATTGCCGTGGGCTCCGGCCACATCGTCGTGCGCGAGGCCGGTGCCATCGAGGCGACCGGGCACAAGCTCATCGTGGTTCCGGCGGTCGATGGAAAGATCACCCCGCAGGCAATCGAGGAGGCGCTTGCCTCCAACGCGCACTTTCCGCACATGGCCAAGCCGCGGCTCATCTACCTTTCCAACGCGACGGAAACGGGCACCATCTACACGCTCGCGGAGCTGCAGAAAATCTCGGCCCTTGCCAGGCAGCGGGGCCTTCTACTTTTTCTCGACGGTGCGCGCCTTGGTGCCGCACTGGCTTCGCACAAGAACGACGCGAGCCTGGCCGACATTGCCGCGCTGGCCGACATTTTCTGGATTGGCGGGACCAAGGTCGGTGCGCTGCTGGGAGAGGCCATCGTGGTCTGCAACCCTGCGCTGAAGGAAGACTTCGCAATTCATCTCAAGCAGCGCGGCGGCATGCTGGCGAAGGGGCGGTTGCTGGGCATCCAGTTCCAGGAGCTGTTCGGCGCCGCCAATCTGTTCACGTCGATGGCGCGGCACGCCAATGCAATGGCGGCGAAGCTTGCATCCGGCATCACCTTGGCGGGCCACGCACTGGCTGCGGATACCGAGACCAATCAGGTGTTTCCCATCCTGCCGGACCCGGTGATCGCTGCGTTGCAGAAAGACTTCGCGTTCTATGTGTGGGGAAGGGCGAACGACGGCCACTCCGTGATCCGCCTGGTCACCTCATGGGCAACGGACGAAAGCCAGGTCGACTTGTTCCTGTCTCGTCTCGCCATTGCCGGTAGCGGTGCGTGAGCCGCCGCGTTCTTGCAAGCATCAAGACCGTGCTGACGAGCGGCGAAGAGGTCCGCTGATTAGATCGCCCTTCGCAGCGCCTGACTAGCCGGTCTTCAAAGGCCCGGCAAACCTGTAAGCACTGAGGATGATTCCGGACGGCATTGCTTTCGTGCTGACGAGTTCGAAGGAGCGCGGTGGCGTTCCCTCCGCAAAGAGGCGCTTCCCGGTGCCCAGCAGGACCGGATAGACGACCAGCATTGCTTCATCTGCAAGCCCATGCTCGAGCAGCGTCGATGTCAGCGTGGAGCTGCCCCAGAGGACGAGGTCAGGGCCGGCCTGAGACTTGATGCGTTGAATGCTCTCGACGATGTCCGGTCCAAGGCCTTCGAACGGGCCCCACTCCAGGCTTTCCGGACGGTGGGTAACGACATACTTGGTGGCCGCATTCAAGCTATCCGCCATCGGGCTGCTCGGTGCCTTTGGCCAGAAGCCCGACCACATGTCGTAGGTGCGACGGCCGAGCAGCAGATCGAAGCGCCCGCCGTGCGCGGCGAAGACTTCATCCCGGCCCGCGGGAGTCCGATAGGGTGCGGTCCAGTCAGCGTAGGGAAAGTCGTCTTCGCCGGAGGACTGGATTACGCCGTCCAGCGAGATGTGCTCCATGATCTTGAGCTTTCTCATTCGGGTCTCCTTGCTTGGGGCCGATAGTACCCATCCGCACGAAACAGGATGACAAGTCCGGAAATCAGAAAGTACACAGCCCCGACAGCCGCATAGCCGCCAAAGGTTTGCACAACGGGCGCCGCACTGCCTTGCTGCGCCACAAAAAATCCCCCGGCCAGCGCAGACTGCGCCCCGCTCAGCATCATCACCCACTGCCCTCGATCGCTCTTGCGGCGACGAATGGCCGTCGCCAGTTGAAGCAGGCCCGCAACGATGGCCCACACCCCGAAGATCACCAAAATGATCTGCAGCTCGAGCACAAGCGAAACCACCACGGCAACCGTGACCAGCCCGCTCATCCAGGCATTCAGGACCTGCGTGGGGTTGGCCTTTGCACCCCCCGTCATCCTGGCGTCCAGCAGGTTTGCCAGCGCATCCCATGCGGGATAGACGATCAGCAGTCCGCTTGCGAGTGCGGGCGACCCCTTGGCTACGGTGAACGCCAGCGCGACCCACGCGAAGGAAAAGGCGGCGCGAATGAAGTAGAGCTTGCGCAGCCACGCGGCTCGTTGAAGAGGGGACTGGTTGGTGTTGGACATGGCATTGGCGGTGAAGACCGCGAGATCGGGTAGGTAGGAAGGTCGCAGCCCCTTGAGCGGGGTCGGTGCAGGAGATTCTGTTTTGGCGGCACCAGGCGCGGTATCGGTCGAATGACCGACAGGCCCCGAAAAAGAGCGACTGTGCGATGCTGGGCTTTTGCCGCAGCCATTTCATGTCCGACGACACGACCATTGCCGTTTTCGACGCAGTCCGCGCGCTTGCTTTCATCGGCGACCTGAGCATGGGCCAGCCGACCGACCATTCGCTGCGCACCGCGTGGCTTGCCGGAATGATCGCGACGCAGGCCCGCTGCGACCCAGCGCAGGTCGAGGCCGCCCGGCACGTCGCGCTGCTGCGCTGGTCGGGGTGCACTGCCAATGCCCAGGAGTTCGCGGACTTTCTGGAGGACGACGTGCAGGGGCGAAGCGCCCTTCTTGCATCGCAAAAGCCGCGAATGGCGCAGCAGCCGCCTCGCAGCGTGCCCATTCCCAACGCTATGCTCGTCATGGCCAACATCCATTGCGAAATCGCCGGCGACATCGCGAACACGCTGGGCCTGGGTTCCGATACCGAAGCGGCGCTGCGCGCCATCTTCGAGACCTACGACGGCGGCGGCGTGCCCGGCCTTCTGCAAGGCAACGACATGCCGCTTGCGACGTACGTCGTAGCCCTGGCGAGCGACCTCGAGATTTTCAGCCGCCTGTACGGGCTAGACGAAGCGCTCGCGCTGGCCCACGGACGCGCGAACAGCGTCTACCCCGGCTTCCTTGTCGATGCCAGCGCACCGCGGGTCTCGACGTGGATGAAAGCGCTGGATTCCGCCGCCCCGCCGTGGACTGACGTTACCGACCAGCCCCCTTCGATGCTTCGACGCGTCGGGCTGGAGCTCGTGGGCGACGTGATCGATCTCAAGCTTCCCTGGATGACGGGTTACTCGCGTCGCGTGGCCCAACTGGCGCGCGATTGCAGCGCGCGTGCCGGCCTGGACGAGGCCTTGTGCCACCGCACGTACAAGGCTGCGTTGATCCACGGCATCGGGCGGGCGTCGGTGCCCAACGCCATCTGGAATGCGCCCGAACCGCTGCCAGCCTCGTCACTGGAACGCCTGCGGCTCGTGCCGTACTGGACCTCCCGCGCCGCCGGACAGATCGACGGACTCGCGCTCGAAGCAGAAATCGCATCCTTCGCCTTCGAAAGGCGCGATGGCTCCGGCTATTTCCGCGGCCGATCGGGTGCGGCGATGCCGCAGGAGGGGCAGATCGTTGCCGCAGCCGAGCAGTGGGTTTCTCTTCGAACCCGCCGTCCGTGGCGAGCGGCGTTCACCGAAGCAGAGGCGCTCGATCGCATGAAGGAAGAGGCCGAGGCGGGCCGCTTCGACCAGGAAGTCGTCGCTGCGTTGCTCGCCAGTGTTCTGTCGCATACGTATACGCATATGCCCGCGAAGCCTGTGGCGCCGGCGCGCGGCGAGCAGTCTCTGTCAGAGCGCGAACTGGAAGTTCTGCGCTGCATCAGCCGGGGCGACAGCACCAAGCAGGTTGCTCGTGCGCTGGGCATCAGTCCGCGCACGGTGCGAACGCATGTCGAACGTCTGTTCCTCAAGCTCGAATGTTCGACGCGAGCGGCCGCTACTTTGAAGGCAGCGACCAGAGGGCTTATCTGACGAGACCTCGGGCATGGGTGACCCCAGTCCTTGCGGGACTCCTGAGCAAGCTCGCCACGCTCCCGGCCAATGCAGCCAGGGCCGCCACTGCCAGGCCCCAGTGCACTGCGCTGTGGGGCGGCAGCAGCCCGAACATCAAACTCATCAACAGGCTGCCGAGCGTCAACCCCGTGAGTCGGGCGGTGCCTTGTGCGCCACCGGCCGCGCCGCTGCGCTCCCTGGGTGCCGAAAGCAGCATGTTCTGGTTGTTGGGCGTCTGGAAGAAGCCGAAGCCCAGGCCGGCAAGGCTCGTGAACACGGCGATCGGCAAAGCCGGGTTGCTGCCGTGCAGCGGCCACAAGGCGCACAGCGCCAGCCCACTCGCGAAACACGCACTTCCGGCCGCGCAGAGCCATGCGCTCGGCACGCGCTGGGCCAGGCGTGCCGACAGCGGCGCGGCCAGCATCACCGCCAGAGGCCAGGGGGTCATCAAGAGGCCGGTGGTCACCGCGCTCTGGCCCAGCTCGTGCTGGATGTAGAACGGCAGCGCGACAAGGCTGGCCATCTGGCCGGTGAAGCAGCACACGGAGGCAATGACCGAGACCCGAAAGGAATGCACGCGCAGCAGGTCGAGCGGGATCAACGGTGCCGCCTTCGGCATCTCGCGCCGTACCAACAGGACCATGCAAACGGCCGACAACACGAGCAACGCGCCGCCGTGCAACGGATGCACCACGAGCCGGTCGCTCCCGAGCACGAAGGAGGCGAACATGACCGCGTTGAGCGCGATGCTCCACACGTCGATGCGGCGCTCCGAGCGCGGCGGGCTCGGCAGCCCCGCGCAGGCGGCGAGCACGACGAGACCGATCGGCAGATTCACCGCAAAGAGCCACGGCCAGCTTGCCGCGGAGAGTATGAAAGCGCCAAGGGTGGGGCCCGACGCGGAAGCGGCCGCGACGGCGAGCGCATTCCAGGCGATCGAGCGCGCCAGCAATCGACGCGGATAAGTGAAGCGCAACAACGCCAGCCCAAGGGGCATCACGGCCGCACTGCCCAGGCCCTGAAGGCACCTCGCGGCCACGAGCCATGGCAGCGATGGGGCCAACGCGCACAACACCGACGCCGCGGTGAACAGCGCGACGCCGCCAGCGAACACGTGCCGATACCCGAACCGCTCCCCGACAGCGGAAGCCGGCAACAGGAACATGACCACGGCCAGCTGGTAGGCGGTGATGATCCAGACGGCATCGGCGGGTGTCGCCTGCAGTTGCTGGGCAATGCCTGGCAGCGCAATGTTGGCAATGGCGCCGTCGAGCACCACCAACACGCCCGCACCCAGGATCGCGGCGACGGCTGCGAAGCGCCGCGGCAGAGGCAGGCCATCGGCGTCATGCACCGCGTTCACGTCGTTCACCTCTTGGGTTTCGACGGTGCGGGCAATGATGGGAGAAGAGTTCGGTCGAAGCGTGGAGGACAACATGATTGGGCAACTGGAAGAGGCACGCTCTATTGCGCCAAGCCAGCTTAGAACCGCACACACGGCTTGCCCAGCGCGTGGCGCGCAGCTTGTTCCTGCATGCGGCGCCTGTCGAAACCATCGCAGCCGTGCTAGGTTTCGGGCATGCCAACAGATGCCGACCTGAACCTGCTGTTTGCGTTGAACGCACTTCTTTCCGAGGGCAGCGTCGCGAAGGCCGCCGAGCGCCTGGGCCTGAGCGAATCGGCCATGAGCCGGGCGCTCGCGCGATTGCGGGAATCGACCGGGGACGAGCTGCTCGTGCGCGCGGGTCGCGCCATGGTGCTCACGCCGCATGCACTGGCACTGCGCGACCGTGTCAGGGAGCTGGTGCAGGAGTCACGCGCGGTGCTTCAGCCCGCCGGCGCGAGCATGGACCCTCGCACGCTTCGGCAACTGTTCACCATACGGGCCAACGATGGTTTCATCGAAGGCTTCGCGCATCGGCTCGTGGCTCGCACGGCGCACGAAGCGCCCGGCGTTCGCCTGCGCTTCGCGCCCAAGCCCGACAAGGACGTTCGTCCTCTTCGCGAGGGATTGATCGATCTGGATGTCGGCGTTCTCGGCGAGGCGGGCCCGGAGGTGCGCGTTCAGGCGCTCTACCGCGACCGCTTCGTCGCCGCGGTGCGGGAGGGCCATCCCCTGCTCGCCGAACCCGGGATCACTGCCGAGCGCTACGCCGTTTGCGACCACGTGGTCACTTCACGCCACGGCCGGACTGTGGGACCGGTGGATGACGCTCTCGCAGCGATGGGCCTGGTGCGCAATACCGCAGTCGTCGTGCCCAGCTTCAGCACCGCCTTGTCGATAGCGGCCGCGACCGACCTGGTGGCGCTGATACCGTCTTCGTACTTCGAGCACCTGAGGGCGCGTGGCACGCTGCGCTCGTTCCCGCTGCCGATGCCCACGGAGCAGATCACCGTGTCGCAGATGTGGCATCCGCGCCTTGATCGGGAACCCGCGCATCGGTGGCTGCGCGGAGTGGTGCTGGAGGTTTGCCGGCCGCTGAATGAGCAAACAGGAGCGGCGTGAGTTGGGTCAGGGCGTGGTGGAAGTCGCCGTGGTGGCTTGAGTCATCACGGTGGCCCATGCACCGTCGATGCGCTTCCAGACTTCCACTACCCATAGCCCGCCGCTGAAAAAGCGAGTGACTACAAGATCGCCTTGCTGTTCGTGTTGCTCACGTTCGCGCGGGACATAGGGCCGCTGCTTCTGCGTTTGAAGGTTGCCGATCCGTTCGGCCCGAGACATGAACTGGCCGTTCTGCTGGACAGTCGTGAAGTCGCTCGCGGTGTACTTGCCCCACTGCGCCGGATCGACGGCATAGAAGGCTTCGTCTCGTGTACGCATGGCGGCTTGCAAGTCAGGAGGGAGCATGTTTGTGTCGGTCATGAGAGCACTGTAGCGTCCACAGTCGCCGCCGCGAATACCGCGACGGGCAGGAGGCTGAGCTTCTCCACTTGTGCCCACTATGGAGTCCAGTGCGACCTGCAAGGCATAAGATGCCCCTCATGTCATCCGTTAGACCTCGGAGTGCCATTCATGCCAAGTGAACTCACGCCAGTAAAGCCGGTTGCTCTCCCCACGCAGTCTGCCGTCGCTACTATTTATGAATCAACGAATCTCGCAGACGCATTTGCGGTTCAACTTCCTTTTGGCGCCTCTAGCGATCCAGAGGTCCTGTGGCGATTCCTTATTTCGCAGCAGCCATCCTGGATCGGATGGCTCACCAACGCCCGGGATGCAATCGTTGCGTGCTTTGGTCTGAAGACCGCCAAGCACCTCGCGACTCTCTCCAGCGAAGCCAACGCCGACCGCATTGGCATCTTCAAGGTCTACGGCAAAAGCGAAACCGAGATCGTCTTGGGCGAGGACGACAAGCACCTCGATTTCAGACTGTCGGTACTCCACACGCCCGACTTGTCTCCAACGCTCGGTGGTCAACTGACTGTCTCAACCGTCGTCCACTGCCACAACCTCCTGGGCCGAGCCTACATATTGGTTATCGCTCCTTTTCATCGCCAGGTTGTGAAAGCCAGTCTTCGTCGCGCTGCACATATTGGTTGGCCCAAGGCAGCCGCGAGATAGAGGCGTGCTGTATCCGTTGCACCGAGGCCCAAGGATGTTCTCCGCAACACGTGCTGCGAGTAAGCCGGGCGCGGCAGCGCCGATTGTCCGTTCCGGCTTGTCAATCCAACAAGCGTTTGCCGTCTATTCGGGTGTGGATGCGGCTCCTAGACTGCGTGGATATTGCGTCCGCGCAGCCAACCAAGGAGAACCCGATGAAGCATTTCGCCGCAGCCGCGCTGGCCCTTTCGATGTTGCCGCCCGTGGCGGCCGCCGAGCCCGAGTTGCAGATTTCCCGGGCCGGCACACGCACGGCGAACAGTGCGCCTGCACAGAATTTCACCGGGAGCGTCCGTGTCGAGATGCTCTACACGCCGGCCGGGCCTGAGCGCACGTCCGCCGGCTCGGTGAGCTTCGCCGCCGGTGCGCGCACTGCGTGGCACACACATCCGCTGGGGCAGACCTTGATCGTCACCGCTGGCGTCGGGCGCGTGCAGCGCCTCGGCGGCCCGATCGAAGAGATCAAGGTAGGCGACGTCGTGCACATTCCGCCGGGCATGAAGCATTGGCATGGGGCCGCTCCCACCAGCGCGATGACGCACATCGCCATCACGGAAGCTCTCGATGGCAAGGCGGTGGATTGGCTTGAGCAGGTCAGCGATGCGCAGTACGGCGCGCCGCAGGCTGCTGCAGCCGCTGGGCCGGCGCAGCCATCGCAGGCCCAGCGCCTGCTTGGCGACGTCGCTCCGAAGCTGGCTCAGCTCACCGACGACGTGCTGTTCGGCGACGTGTGGGCACGGCCGGGTCTCTCGCCGCGCGACCGGAGCCTGGTCACCGTGAGTGCGCTCATCGCAATGAATCGGCCCGACCAGCTGCGCTCGCACATGTCCCGCGCGCTCGACAACGGTTTGTCCAAAGACGAGCTGGTCGAGGCACTGACGCACCTCGCCTTCTATGCCGGCTGGCCCAACGCGGTGACGGCAACCGGCGTTGCCCGCGAAGTGTTCGCGACGCGGCCTTGATGAAAGGACTCGATATGCAGTACGTGACTTTGAACAATGGCGTACGGATGCCGCTCCTCGGCTTCGGCGTCTTCCAGATTGCCGACCCGGCGCAGTGCGAGCAAAGCGTGGTCGATGCCATTGAAACCGGCTATCGCCTGATCGACACGGCAGCTTCGTACATGAACGAAGAGGCTGTCGGCAAGGGACTGCGCCGCAGCGGCGTGGCACGAGACCAGCTGTTCGTCACGACGAAGCTCTGGGTCGAGGACAACGGCTACGAGCGCACCCTGCTGGCCATCGACAAGTCGCTGCGCCGCCTCCAGCTCGACTACCTCGACCTGTACCTGATCCATCAGCCCTTCGGCGACGTGCACGGATCGTGGAGGGCGATGGAAGCAGCCCACAAGGCCGGCAAGCTCCGCGCTATCGGCCTGAGCAACTTCCACCCTGACCGGCTGATGGACATCAAGGTTTTCAACGAAGTGGCGCCCGCGGTGAACCAGGTGGAAGTGAACCCTTTCCATCAGCAGACCGACAGCGCGACGTTCATGCACGACAACGGAGTGCAAGCCGAGGCGTGGGCGCCGTTCGCCGAGGGCCGCAACAACCTGTTCGGTAACGAGGCCCTGCTGGACATCGGCGGAAAGTACGGCAAGTCGGTCGGGCAGGTCGTGCTGCGCTGGCTTGTTCAGCGCGGCATCGTGGCGCTCGCCAAGTCGGTGCGCAAGGAGCGGATGGTCGAGAACCTGGACGTCTTCGATTTCGAGCTGGATGAGTCGGACATGGCTCGCATCGCAGAGCTCGAAACCGGCACGAGCAGCTTCTTCTCGCATCGCGATCCGGCAATCGTCAAGTGGATGAGCGAACGGCGGCTCGGCGTCTGAGATGCACTCCGGGCAGAACAATTCGCCAGTGGCTGGCGTACTCATTGCCGCTGCGCTGGCGCTCGCGACCTGCGTGGTGCCCGCCCATGCGGCCGACGACAGAAACGCGCAGCCGGCTGCGCTGATGATCAAGGAACAGGGCAGCTTCGCCGTCGGCGGCACGGTGATCCGCAGCCCCGGAGCAGAGGGCCAGACTTTGCACGGCGATCATGCGCGTGTCTTCTATCAGGTGCCGGTCGACGCCCGCAAGCTTCCCCTCGTGATGTGGCACGGCTTCGGGCAGTTCGGCAAGACATGGGAGACCACCGCCGATGGCCGGGAGGGCTACCAGACCATCTTCCTGCGACGCCGCTTCCCGGTCTACCTGGTCGACCAGCCCCGGCGCGGCGGTGCGGCGCGAAGCACGGTGGGCACGACCATCAGCGCTGCACCGGACGACCAGCGCTGGTTCAACATGTTCCGCCTGGGCCGCTGGCCCGACTTCTTCGCGGGCGCGCAGTTCTCGCGAGATCCCGAGGCGTTGAACCAGTACTTCAGGCAGATGGTTCCGGACACCGGGCCGTTCGACGCGAAGGTCGCGACCGATGCCGTTTCGGCGCTCTTCGACCGCATCGGTCCAGGGGTGCTCGTCACTCATTCGCAGAGCGGCGGGCTGGGATGGATAGCCGCGATGAAGAACCCCAATGTGCGCGCGGTCGTGTCCTATGAGCCGGGCAGCGGCTTCGTTTTTCCCGAAGGCGAGGTGCCTGCGCCGATGCAGAGCATGACGGGCCCGCTCGAAGGATTCGCGGTGCCGAAGGCGGAGTTTGCGAAGCTGACGCGGATTCCGATCGTCGTCTACTACGGCGACAACATTCCCGAGGAGCCCTCGAAGAACTTCGGCGAGGACAACTGGCGCGTGCGGCTGGCGATGGCCCGGCTGTGGACGGAAGCGATCAACCGCCACGGCGGCGACGCAACGCTGGTGCATCTGCCGGAGCTCGGCATCCGCGGCAATACGCACTTCCCGTTCTCCGATCTCAACAACGTGCAGGTTGCGGACCTGATGTCCGGGTTTCTCGCGCGGAAGGGCCTGGACTGAGTTGGCCTTGCCCCAAGGCCGCCTACAGCTCGAACCACTCCCAGCGCTTGAAAGCCCTTGGCGTCGGCGAACACCTGCATGTACGTTCCGCCGCGCCGCTCGATGACTGCGAACGCAGTCGTCTTGTCTTTCAGCAACGGAATCCAGCGACGGATGTTGGCTTCGTTCGCCGCCTCCGCCACGCCGAAATCAGGGCAATCCAGCATGGGCTGCTGGCGGGCAAAAACCTGCGCCAGCCCGGGAGCCGTCCATGCATTCAATCGCAGGGGTTCGCAAAGACTGCCGGCAAGCTCCACGGCACTGCGTTTGATTGCATCGCTCGCGGCGTGATCCTCGGTGCCTCCATGGAGCAGGTCGATGTACTCGTGAAGTTGCATGAGCCTCGAAGGAGGCGGCTTCGGTTTGCGAGAAAGGAGCATGTGGATGCAGCTTCCATCGAGCCGGAATTCTGCGCGACGCGGCTGCAGACATCCGCCGAAACGGCTCGATGAAGTTTCTCTTGCCCTGCTACAGCCAGCAGCGCCCAGTGTCCAAAAAAGAATTAAGAAAAGAAAGGGGCCGCTGGAGAGGAGGCTGTATTTCTTACAGAAGAAGTTCGCAAACGCATGAGAAAAATGACTTGGACGGTTTTCAGGTCATATATGGGTAACGGGTCTTTACTAAAGTAGCGAACGAGTTTCGACGGGACCACGGGCATCACGGTCCCCGTCCTGCCTTGTAAGTTCAAGCATCAGGGAGATCTCACATGCCAACAGGCTCTACGCAAGTTGCGCGCGTTCTGAGCGTTTCTGCGGCTGCCATGCCCACACTCGGCGGAGAGCCGGCCCTGGAGCCGGTGGCCATCGAAGGCAGCGAAGGCCTGAGCACGCTGTTCCGTTACACCCTCACGCTCGCCACGCCCGAGCAGCCTGGCTACAACGAGCGTCAGGCCGCCAACGTGACCATCAAGCAGTTGGTCGGCGAGGCGCTCACCGCGCATGTCGTGCTGGACGGTCGTCCCGGCTCAGGCCCGGACCGGCGCCACATCTCTGGCCTGGTAACGCGTGTGAGGTTCCTGCGCCTGGAGAATCGCCGTGCGTTGTACGAAGCCGCGATCGAGCCTTGGCTGACCCTGGCGACGCGCACCAGCGACTACCGAATTTTCCAGAACCAGACCGTGCTGGACATCGTCAAGGATGTCCTCGGCAAATACGGCCTTCCCTTCGATGTGCGGGCCACCCGCAGCTACCCGCCGCGCGAATTCCAGGTGCAGTACGGTGAGACCGACTACGACTTTGTCGCACGGCTGCTGCACGAATGGGGGCTCTACTACTACTTCGAACACGAAGAGAACAATCACAGGCTGGTCGTCGTCGATGACATGGCTTCGCACCAGCCGTTCGCCCACGCGGGCTATCAGACCATTCCTTTCCATGCGACGGATGCCACCGTGCGGGAGGAGCATTGCGACCGCTTCAATGCCTGCGAGGAACTGCAAAGCGGCCGCTGGATCACCGACGACTTCGACTTCAAGCGCCCCAAGGCCGAGCTGCAGCAGGTCAGCGCAATGCCGCGCAAGACCGCACAGAACTCATGGGAGCGCTACGACTGGCCGGGCGACTACGTCGTGGAGTCCGAAGGCGAGCAGCTGGTGCGTACACGCATGGAAGAGACGGGCAGCCAGGGCGAGCGCGCCAACGGTGCGGGCAACCTGCGGGCCGTGGTGCCGGGGTACCTGATCACGCTGGAGCGGCATCCCCAGAACGAATCGAACCGGCAGTACCTTGTGACGAACACGAGTCTGCGACTGCAGGACGTGGGCGATGCGAGTTCGCAGCAGGAGTTCGAGTGCCGTGTGGAGTTCGAGGTCATTCCAACCAGCAAGGTCTACAGGGCCTCGACGCCAACGGTGCCGCGGCCACGAACCACGGGACCGCAAACCGCGATCGTCACAGGCCCGGCGGGCCGCGAGATATGGACCGACCAGTACGGCCGCGTGAAGCTGAGCTTTCACTGGAATCGCTATTGCACGAAGGACGAAAACAGCTCCTGCTGGGTACGCGTGTCCTCGCCCTGGGCCGGCACCAATTTCGGCGGCATCCAGATTCCGCGCATCGGCCAGGAGGTAATCGTCGACTTCGAGAACGGCGACCCCGACCGCCCCATCGTGACGGGCCGGGTCTACAACGCCGACAACATGCCGCCGTGGACCTTGCCGGACAACGCCACGCAAAGCGGTTTGCTCACGCGCAGTTCCGAAGGCGCAACGGATGCCAATGCCAACGCACTGCGCTTCGAGGACAAGAAGGGCCAGGAACAGGTGTGGCTGCATGCCGAGCGCAACCAGGACATCGAGGTCGAGAACGACGAAACCCACTGGGTAGGCCACGACCGCAGCAAGACCATCGACCACGACGAGACGGTTCACGTCGGGCACGACCGCACCGAGACCGTGGGCCACGACGAGACCATCACGATCGGCAACAACCGCATGGAGACGATCAAGGCCAACGAACTGTTGACCGTGCTGCAGAACATGAATCGCTTCGTGGCGCTCACCTCGTCGGAGGAGGTGGGCATAGCCAAGACCTCGCTGGTCGGCCTTACCCAGACGGTGGCCGTCGGCAAGAGCAAGAACGAAACCATCGGCGAAGACTTTTCGCTCGACGTGGGCGAGAAGCTCGTCATCACGGTTGGCAAGAGCCGGCTCGAGATGACGAAGGACGGACAGGTCACGCTCACCGGTGCCAGGTTCGACTTCCGCGCCACTGGCGCGGTGCGGATCAACGGCAAGGTCATCGATCTCTGCTGAGGCAGCGAGGGCCTCTTTCATGGCGTTGGACCCTAAGGCCGGTGCGTCGGCGTCTGCTCTCGCCACGCCAGGTAGTGCGCCATCCACCGGTTTGGGAGTGGGGCGGATTGGCCGCGTTGCGGTGATCCTGGGCAAGCCGGGGCCGAAAACGCCCGCCAGCGACGCACCACCCGAAACAGGCCGCGACGTGGGCAAGGCGATCGTGGTGTGCACCGCGCCCGATGTTTGCAAGACGCCCATCGGTTCATCGACGCCGCCCATCCCTTACCAGATCACCGGCAAACTCGGCGACGACGCCAACACATCGCAGAACGTCTTCCTTACCAGTCTCAAGGCATTCAAGTTCGACAGCGTCGTCACGCATGTCACGGGCGATGAACCTGGGGCAGCCAAAGGCGTCAAGTCGGGGACCGTTGGTGATATTGCAGAGCCCAAGACCGCCTCCACCGTCGTGCGCGTCAACGGTCAGTGGCTGGTGCGTGACGGCGACGCCTTCTGGATGAACAAGCGCAACACGGTCGGTGAGCTGATCTACAAGAAGGACCGTGACAAATACTGGCCACCCGAGGACGGACCGGCCATCGATGACAGCGAAGCGGAGGCGTTGCTGGCCAGAGCGCAGGCCGATGGGGCGGTGATCGAGTACTACGAATCGGACAAGGAGAAGACCGGCAAGGCGCGGATCACCAGCGCAGCGAGCACCGCGGGCTTCAGTTCGCTCCTGCGCACTGCGCTCGACGAAAAGCCGGTCATGCTGGCTTTTCTCGATACCGCCCCCAAAGGTCCCGTGACGGATGCGCCGACATGGCGGCCTCCGACCACCATGCCGCGCCCGAAGGTCCCGGCGCCTTTCGGAAAGGGAGGCAAGGGAGCCGGTTGGATCGGCGTGATCCTTCTGCTCAAGCCCATTGGCGACCACATCGAAGCTGCCTATGACGCGCAAAATGTGCTCGACGGCATCAACCCGCAAAATCCCCAGGAGCAGGCCATCTATGACCAGGCCCTGGACCAACTCACGGCATACAAGGAAGGTCGGCTCAACGACAGCTTCCTGTGGATTCCGGAGTACAGGACATTCGACGCCGAGGTGCGCGCGTCGGTGGAGCGGCAGATTGCAGAACTGCGAGCCCGCCCTCAACAGCAGACGACCACCGCACCGGCGCCGACACCCGAAACCGGAGGTGGAGGCGGCAAGGACGGTGGGCGGATCACCGGCGAAAAGGACGAATGCGAGCCCGAGCCCTACGACGAAAATAAGTGCTCGGAAGGAGAGGCCGCGCACCACATCATTCCGGACTTCATACTACGTGTCGGTACGCGCCTGGACCCGGGTCTTCGCATGCCCGGAGCGCCGTCGCTGGGGAACGGTCCGTCGATCTGCCTGAATAAAGACGATCACACGGAGGTGCATCGGCAGATCTCGGACGGCATGCGTGCGAAGCTGTCGAGCAACGGAACGATCACATTGAAGGACGTGCTGGACATCTCGATTGACGCACTCGACAAGGTCAAGCCCGATTGCAAGCGCCAGTTCGAAAAGCCCATAAGGGATGCGTTCAAGGACATTCCTGCCGATACGCTTGGCCGAGGCCTGATGAAAACGACCGCGGAACTTCGCGATCTGCTGACGAAATCGTGGCCCATGGATTGAAAGGACTCTCAAGGCATGGAAATACACCCTCTTATCAAGCCCGGCGCGTTTCCGCTCATGTTCGAAGCCGCGGTTGCACGTTCACGTGATGATCTTTTCCTTGCCTGTTCCAATGGAGAGGACCGCTTCGGAGGCTTTGCCCGGATGTGCCGATACCGCGGGGGGGCGAACCCGCCGTGGAATTACTTCGACTTGCCGACGACGATTTCGCGCGCGACGCTCTTCTCGCCGAAGCAGGAAGCCGGTGCATCCGCTGCGAGCACAGTGACTGCCTTCGTTTTCCTGACAGAGGAAGGCGATGTGATGCATTTGCCGATCGGCCGCGAACCCATCGCAGAGCGCATCGAGGGATCGGGGCTGTGGAGCGACGACTCCGAGGGATGGGGGACCATGAACGCGATCGCGCAGATCGACAGTCGCCTCCATGCCTGCGGCGGCGGCGGCCAGGTCTATCGGCGATCGGATGCCGGAACCTGGGAGCAGATCGGTACCGGATTGCTGCGGGGCAAGACCGAGACTGGCGGGCTCACCCTCAACGCCATAGCCGGGCCCCACGAACAGGAGGTCTACGTCGGAGGCTGGCGCGCGAACGTGAACGATGGCGTGCTGTTCTGCGGGAACAACCGTGGCTGGAAGCCCATGACGTCCAGTTTCGCGTCGATCAGCAGCATCCATGTCGAGCGCGACGATTCGATATGGGCGTGCGGTCGCCGTGGAACCGTCCTGCACGGAAATCGCATCGATGGATTCAAGGACGTTTCGGAGCTCGACGACACCCGTAGCTACGTCGATATCACGAGCTACGACGGGCAGATCTTCCTGGCGACGGAGAGAGGTCTTTACGTCCATGACAACGGCACGACGCGACGCGTCCAGACGGGGCTCGATCCAGACCATGCGGATGGCCACGTCTTGCAGGTGGTCGATGGGGTGCTGTGGTCCATCGGCTATGCCGACATCGTGCGCTTCGACGGATCGCGTTGGGAGCGTATTGCGTTCCCAGGCAATCCGTCGATCCGGTGAATAGCTGTGACATTGTCGAAGCGCAACATCAATGGAACAGTTCAACACCTCCCCGGAAGAAGTTGAGTTCAGGATCGAAACAGGCGTTGCCGCGTCGCGCGACTTCCTGGTCGTGTCCTGTTCGAAATACGAAGAGCGTTTCGATAGCTTTGCACGTATCTGCATATTCGATGCAGACAAGAATGTGCAATGGCAGTACTTCGATTTGCCTTTGACAATTCGGGCAGGCGCCTTGTATCGCTCGTCGTCCATGGCCGCCGCGTCCATTGTTCTTGCGTCGGAGGACGGCGATATCGTCCACCTGCCGATCGGAAAGGCGCCAGAGTTGGAGCGCGTCGCTGGCGCCGGCCTGTGGGCCGATGACTCGGAAGGCTGGGGATACCTGATCGCTCTTCGCCAGATCGGCGAGCGGCTGTATGCCTGCGGTATCGGCGGGCAAATCTACGCGCGTGACGAAGACGGGACCTGGCAACACGTCGATCGCGGCCTTCTCCAGGAGCGAGAGGGGACGCACAACATCTTTCTCAATGCCGTCGATGGTGAGAATAAGGATGCCATCTATGCGGTGGGGTGGGACTTGCGGACGAACGCCGGCTTGCTCTATTTTCGAAAGGGTGACGTATGGCAAAAGCTCGCGACGGAGAGCGAGGAACTGAGCGGGCTTTGCATCGGAGATTCGGCATCCGTCTGGGTGTGCGGCAAGAACGGGACCTTGCTGCTCGGGAATCAGGCGAACGGGTTTTCGGACCTCTCCTCAATTGCCGGCAGCCGAAGCTATAGCGACGTGAAGGTCTATAAGGGCAGGGTCTATCTTGCGGCGTCCGATGGGTTGTACGTCCGCGAAAAAAGCATGATCGAACCCGTCCGAACAGGTCTGGTCCCGGAGTCTCGCGGCTGTCACGTCTTGCAGGTGGTCGACGACGTCCTGTGGTCCATCGGCTATGCCGACATCGCGCGCTTCGACGGCACGGTCTGGGAACGCATTCCGTTTCCCGGTAATCCCCCGATCCGATAGGCAGTCATGGCACGGTGGAAACGCGATATGGATTGGGTCAGCGAGGCGGCGCAGCGCATCGGTTGCTGCGGCCTCGCCGAGTGGCTGCTGGAATTTGCCTCGTGGGCAGAGCTGACGCCTACCGAGTGCCCACCCTCGGGGCTTGCAAAGAAGGTGGACTACGCAAGCCTTTCGCGCGGTCTGAAGATGACGCTGCTCTACCCCTTCGCCGAACGCGCCGCATCAGCCGATCCGCAAGCGTGGGTGCTCTATGACCTCGAAATCGATGCCTCCAGGCTTCCTCTGCCCTTCGGTCTCAACGTCAGCGCTGAGACGCCTCAGAGCGCCAAACGCAAGTTGAGCGCCGACACGGCTTTCGGCCGCAGTGTCGATTTCCGCGATGGCAACTACCGCGTCGTCCACTACCTTCCAGATGGCCGCGTGGTCGGCGTCGGATTCAGACCCACCCTGGCAGGCATCGAGAGCCTGCATCTGCAGCGCATCGTGACCATGCCCGACTTCCGCACGATGGGCACACCGTGACGAGCCCATCGCCGGATCCGTCGACCGCTCCCTTCCTGTCCGCACGGCCAGCCCCGGCTGCGCCCGAAACCAGCGACGCCCTTCAGATCGATGCCTGCGGCACGCGCTGCCCGGTGCCCATATTGCGATTGCGCAAGGCGTTGAGCCGCAGTGCACCAGGGCAGGTGCTCATCCTGACCACGGACGATCCCGCGGCGTTCACCGATATTCCGCAGGCCATGGCCTCGCTCCCGGCCCAACTCTTTGCCATTCGCCGCGAAGGTGATTGCGTCATCTTCACCGTGCTGCGTCAGTGACGGCAAGCAAGCTTCGACGGTCTTCAACCCAATAGTCATGGCGCCACACCTCGAGAATCGCACGCCTTTTTCCGCTCTGGCCTTTTCGCAGTTTCACAGCGACGGTACCAACATGGCCGTGCTCGCTGTGCGGGGCAGCTTCCATGTCGTGCCGAACGCTCCGCTGGTGCTCGCGCCCCGACAGGACGAACTCGAACTTGCCGACCGCTACGAAGGCGACGCAGCCAACGGCCTGCTGGTGCGGACCTGCGACATCGTGCCTTTCAAGCCGGCGGCTGACCTCACCATCCTGGGCGCGAGCTGGGCGCCTCAGGGCGTGGAAGCCCGCTCGTGGATCACCGGCGTGCGTCTGGGCAAGCTCGAAAAGGTTCTGAGGGTCCACGGGCCGAGAGTCTGGCGCTGCGCCACCACGCAGGAACAAGAAAAAGACAGATCGACCGGCAAGGATTGGGCGCTCTCGCAGGCCCGTCCCGTCAAGGCCGTCGCACTCGACTGGCGCGGGGCCTTTGGAGGCCCGATACCCGGCTCGGGAGACGATGAGACACCGACGGACGTGCATCGCTTCAACCCGATCGGATGCGGCATCGTCGATGAAGACCACAGCCCTTCGGATGTCGATATTCCCGCACCTTGCATCGAGGATCCCGCTGATCCCGTTCTCGATTGGCGTCGCCGTGACTACGTGCCGCAAGGCTTCGCTCCGCTTCCGCCGGTCTGGCGTTCCCGCCAGCAATACACGGGCACTTTCGACGATACATGGCTCGCGTCGAAGCATCCTCTGCTGCCGGACGATTTCGACTACCGCTTCTACCAGTACGCGGCGCCGGACCTCATTCATCGGGAGCGCCTGAACGGCGATGAAGAACTGCAGCTTCTTCACATGCATCCGGACCACACCCACATTCAGGTCTGGCTGCCTGGCGTGCAGCTGTCCGCCATGGCGCACTGGAAAGATGGAGGCACTGCCCCTCAGGAAATGATGCTCGACGGCGTCCATGTGGATCTGAACTCCGATCTGGCGACGGTCTATCTGACGTGGCGATGCTGGGTGCCCAAGCGGTCAGGCATTCATCTGATGGAACTGCAGGTCGAGAACCCTTCGAGACTCCTGGAAGCAGGGCGCCAGTACGTCAACCATGACCGGTTGCCGGGTGCGCCGGCCAAGAGTTGAGTGAAGCAGAAATCATAGTCCGCCGCTATGAATTCAATTCACTCAATTGGATTGATTGACGGAAGATCCAAACCTAGACTGGTCTCGGACCCCACGTGCGATCACCAACCAAAGGAGAACCCCTTGTCCGATGAAACAAAGTGCCCCTTCCCGGGCCACAAGCGTACACACAGCTTTGCCGGCGCTCCTGCGAATACAGACTGGTGGCCCAGCCAGCTGAACCTGAAGCTCCTGCACCAGCATTCCGCCGAGTCCGATCCCATGGGCGAAGCGTTCGACTACGCCGAGGAATTCAAGACCCTCGACCTTGATGCCGTGATCAAGGACCTCCATGCCCTGATGACCGATTCGCAGGACTGGTGGCCCGCCGACTACGGTCACTACGGACCCCTGTTCATCCGCATGGCCTGGCACTCTGCCGGCACGTACCGCATTGCGGACGGCCGCGGCGGCGGTGGACGTGGTGCGCAGCGCTTCGCGCCCCTGAACAGCTGGCCGGACAACGGCAACCTAGACAAGGCGCGCCGGCTGCTGTGGCCGATCAAGCAGAAATACGGCCGCAAGCTTTCGTGGGCCGACCTGATGATCCTGACCGGCAACGTTGCGCTGGAGTCCATGGGCTTCAAGACATTCGGCTTTGCCGGTGGCCGCCCCGACATCTGGGAGCCGGAAGACGACATCTTCTGGGGCCCCGAAGGCAAGTGGCTGGCCGATGAGCGCTACAGCGGCGACCGCGTGCTGGCCGGCCCGCTCGCCGCCGTGCAGATGGGCCTGATCTACGTGAACCCCGAAGGACCGAACGGCAACCCCGATCCGCTCGGCTCGGCCCGCGACGTTCGCGAGACCTTCGCCCGCATGGCCATGAACGACGAGGAAACCGTGGCGCTCACCGCCGGCGGCCACACCTTCGGCAAGGCCCACGGCGCGGGCGACCCGGGCCTTGTCGGCGCCGAACCCGAGGGCAGCGACATCGAGGAACTGGGCCTGGGATGGAAGAACAGCTTCGAAAGCGGCCTGGGTGCGCACGCCACCACCAGCGGCATCGAAGGCGCCTGGACCCCCACGCCCACGAAATGGGACAACAGCTACTTCGAGACGCTGTTCGGCTACGAATGGGAACTCACCAAGAGCCCTGCGGGCGCCAACCAGTGGAAGCCCAAGGGCAGCACGGGCGCGGGCACCGTGCCAGACGCGCACGATTCGGGCAAACGTCATGCCCCGATGATGACCACGGCCGACATGGCCATGCGCATGGACCCGGCCTACGAAAAAATCTCGCGCCGCTACATGGCGAATCCGGCGGAGTTCGCCGATGCATTCGCCCGCGCCTGGTTCAAGCTGACGCACCGCGACATGGGGCCGCGCGCACGCTACCTCGGCGCGCTGGTGCCGAAGGAAGAGCTGATCTGGCAAGACCCGATTCCCGCCGTGAATCATCCGCTGGTCGATGACAAGGACGTCGCGGCCCTGAAGGCCAAGGTGCTCGCCTCGGGCCTGGGCATCGCGCAACTCGTGGGTGCCGCCTGGGCTTCGGCTTCGACCTTCCGCGGCAGCGACAAGCGCGGCGGCGCCAATGGCGCGCGCATCCGCCTCGCCCCGCAGAAGGACTGGGAAGTCAACCAGCCGGCCCAGCTGTCGAAGGTGCTCTCGACGCTCGAAGGTATCCAGAAGGAGTTCAACGGCGCGCAGTCCGGTGGCAAGAAGATCTCGCTCGCCGACCTGATCGTGCTGGCTGGCAACGCGGCGGTCGAGGCCGCCGCGAAGAAGGCCGGACAGGACGTGACGGTGCCTTTCTCGCCGGGGCGCGGGGACGCTTCGCAGGAGCAGACCGACGTCGAATCCTTCGCACCCCTGGAGCCGCAGGCCGACGGGTTCCGCAACTACCTGAAGAAGGGCATCGACTCGGCCGCCGCCGCCGGCCTGCTGCTCGACAAGGCGCAGCTGCTGACCCTGAGCGCGCCCGAGCTGACGGTCCTGGTCGGTGGCTTGCGCGCCCTGAACGCGAACGTCGGGCAGTCGCAGAACGGTGTGTTCACCAAGCGTCCGGAGACTCTCAGCAATGATTTCTTCGTGAACCTGCTCGACATGAACACTGGGTGGAAGAAGTCAACGACGACCGAAGGCGTACTGGAAGGCCGCGACCGGAAGACGGGCGAACTCAAGTGGACCGGCACCGTCGTCGACCTCGTGTTCGGTTCCAACTCGCAGCTGCGAGCGGTCGCAGAAGTCTATGGGGCCAGCGACTCGCAGAAGGCCTTCGTGCAGGACTTCGTTGCCGCCTGGACCAAGGTGATGAACCTCGATCGCTTCGACCTCAAGAAGTAATCGGGCGGTGATTGCAGGCGACCGGTTCCGGTCGCCGCCGAGTGAGTGACAGCCGTGCAGCCCCGGCCTGGTCTCGGATGATTCCGGATCAGGCCGGGGCGCATCCAAAAAAATGACAGCAGGAGACAACCATGCTAGTCGTGAAGAAGGCGCCTGCGGAGTCGATGGAGTCCTTCCAGCCCGAGCAGTGGATGCATCTGCTCGAGCAGCTCGACATCATCCTGGCGACGGTGCAAACCGACGACACCAATCCCATACTTCGCCGTTTCGGCGTGCGCCGGCGCTCTGCCATATTCCGTCGCCTGATGCAGGAGCGATGGCGTCTCGTCAAGGAGATAGAAGCATTCGGCCAGGCCGGACTTCTCGCCTTCGCAAAGAACCAGATGCCGGACGCATCGCCGTCGCGCCGCCATCTCGACGTCGAATTCAAGCTCCTGGGCGAAGCGTTCGATCAGTGCTCCAAAGACCTGTCGCCCGATACGCAGGCCGCGCTGAGAAAGTGGCTGCTCGCGCGCTCGCACATGCATCAGGAGCACGCGAGGTTTCTGGAGACCTACTGAGGGGCGCGGCGTGGAGGCTGCTACTGTTGTCGGCAACGGCTATCGGCCTTCAACAACAGGAGCTTCCATGAAACCCCAGCCCATCGAATACGCCAACGCCTCCGACGAAGTCAGGGCCGTCTTCGACGACATCAAGACCTCGCGCAACGTGCCTGACGTCAACAACTTCTGGAAGTACCTGGCCAACGACCCCGTCGCGCTCAAGCGCACCTGGAGCAGCCTGAAGGAAGTGATGGCACCGGGTGCGCTCGACCCGGTGGTGAAGGAGATGGTCTACCTCGCCGTGAGCGTCACCAACAACTGCGGCTACTGCATCGCGAGCCACCACGCCGGCGCAGAGAAGGCCGGCATGACGCCCGCGATGTTCGCCGAGCTGATGAGCGTGGTCGGCATGGCCAACGAAACCAACCGGCTCGTCAACGGCTACCGCGTGCCGATCGATCCGGCGTTCGACAAATAACTGCGGCGGCGCTCAGCCGATCGTCATCAGGCTCGCGTTGCCGCCGGCCGCCGCCGTGTTGATGCTGAGCGCGCGCTCCACCACCAGGCTTTCGAGCGGAATGTCCGTATCGCCGGGCGTAAAGGCGCGCACGCCGACGATCGGCCCCGGCCGTGCCGCGATGCGCTGCATCACGCCCGACAGGCTCTGCATGCTGCCGTGGTGCAGTGCGGCGTCGAACACCACCGTGTCCGAGGCCCAGTCGTTCGCGATGGCCACGCACTGCTGCACCTCGGCCGGCAGCGACGCGCGAAGGCTCTGCGCAGCGGCATCAGCGGGCCAGATCGCAGTGCTGCCCACTGACAGCACTGCTGCCAGCTGCACCAGCCGGTCGGCTTCTGAATCGGCCAGGCACAGCACCGCTTCGCGCGGCTCCAGCGTGTAGACGTTGCGCTCGCCGGTCGGGCCGGCCAGCTTGCGCGAACTGCCCGAGCGCGACTGCTCAGCAAAGCGCACACATTGCGCCGCCAGCGCGGGGCGGTCGGTGGCTTCAGCCCAGCGCGACAGCGCCGACAGTCCGACCCGCGAAGCAGAAGCTCCACCCGCCACCGCGCGCACCATCGCATCGTCCGGCCGCGCCGACAGCATGCGCAGCATGTACAGCGGCCCACCGGCCTTCGGCCCCGTGCCCGACAGCCCCTCGCCGCCGAACGGCTGCACGCCCACCACCGCGCCGACGATGTTGCGGTTCACATAGACGTTGCCCGCCTTGGCGTTCTCCACGATCTGCGCAATGGTCTCGTCGATGCGCGTGTGCACGCCCAGCGTCAGCCCGTAGCCCGTGCCGTTGATCTGCCCGATCAGCGCGCCGAGGTCGCGCCTGCGGTAACGCACGATGTGCAGCACCGGCCCGAATACTTCGCGCTGCAGCTCCGCGATGCTGTCGAGCTCGATCAGCGTCGGCATCACGTAGGTGCCGTTGCGCGTGTCGTGCGCGTACTCGCGGCCCTGGCGATAGACCTTGCGGCCCTTCGAGCGCATGGTGGCGATGTGGCGCTCGATGCCGTCGCGCGCTTCGGCGTCGATCACCGGGCCCACGTCCACGGCCAGCCGTGCGGGGTTGCCGATGCAGGCTTCGGCCATCGCGCCCTTGAGCATCTCCAGCAGCCGGTCGGCCGCTTCTTCCTGCACGCACAACACGCGCAGTGCCGAGCAGCGCTGGCCCGCGCTGTCGAAGGCAGAGGCCATCACGTCGGTGACGACCTGTTCCACCAGCGCGGACGAGTCGACGATCATCGCGTTCTGCCCGCCGGTCTCCGCGATGAGCGGCACCGGCGTACCGTGCGTGCCGAGCCGCTGCGAGAGCGTCTTCTGCAGGATGCGTGCAACCTCCGTCGAGCCGGTGAACATCACGCCCTGCACGCGCGCGTCTGCCACCAGCGCGGCGCCGATGGTTTCGCCGCGGCCGGGCAGCAGTTGCACGGCGGCATGCGGCACGCCGGCCTCCCTCAGCACGCGCACCGCTTCGGCCGCAACCAGCGGCGTCTGCTCGGCGGGCTTGGCCAGCACCGGGTTGCCTGCCGCGAGCGCAGCTGCCACCTGGCCGGTGAAGATCGCCAGCGGAAAGTTCCACGGGCTGATGCAGACCATCGGGCCGAGAGCGCGGTGCGTGTCGTTCGAAAAATCGCTGCGTGCCTGCGCCGCGTAGTAGCGCAGGAAGTCGACCGCTTCGCGCACTTCGGAGATGGCGTTCGCGTATGTCTTTCCGGCCTCGCGCGTCAGCAGGCCGAGCAGGCGGGGCATGCCTTCCTCGAGCTTGCCGGCCGCGCGGTCGAGCAGGGCGGCGCGCTCGGCGGGTGGTGTGGCGGCCCATGCCGGAGCGACGTCATGGGCATGGGCGATGGCCGATTCGACATCGGCCAGCGTGGCCTCCTGCACCCGTCCGACGACGTCGCGATGGTCGGCTGGGTTCAGCACGCTGACCGCTTCGCCAGCTGGCGCTGCTTCGACGAGCATCGGCGCTGCAGGCCAGATTTCACCGGCGCTGCCGGCGAGCACATGGCCCAGCGCGCGCAGGCTGTCGTCGTTCGCCAGGTCGAGCCCCTGCGAGTTGGCGCGCTGCGTTCCATACAGAGCAGCGGGCAGCGCAATGGCCGGGTGCGGCAGGCCCATCGTGCCTTCCTGCTGCGCCATGCGCTCCACCGTGGCGACCGGATCTTCCACCAGCGCATCGAGCGAGATCGTCGGGTCCGCGATGCGGTTCACGAACGATGTGTTCGCGCCGTTCTCCAGCAGGCGTCGCACAAGGTAGGCGAGCAGCGTCTCGTGCGTGCCCACCGGCGCATAGATGCGGCAAGGCCGCCCGAGCGGGCCGACCACCTGCTCGTACAGCGGCTCGCCCATGCCGTGCAGGCACTGGAACTCGTACTGCCCCGGCTTGTAGCGCGACGGGTCCGCCGCCGTGTAGATGGCGGCCAGCGTTTGCGCGTTGTGCGTGGCGAACTGCGGGTACACGGCCTGCGGCGCATTGAGCAGCTTGCGCGCGCAGGCGAGGTACGACACGTCGGTGTAGGCCTTGCGCGTGTAGACCGGGTAGCCGTCGAGTCCGTCGATCTGCGCGCGCTTGATTTCGCTGTCCCAGTACGCGCCTTTCACCAACCGCACCATCAGCCGATGCCGGCTGCGGCGGGCGAGATCGATCACGAAATCGATCACGAAGGGGCAGCGCTTTTGATAAGCCTGGATCACGAAGCCGATGCCGTTCCAGCCCGCGAGCGCCGGCTCGAAGCACAGCCGCTCCAGCAGGTCGAGCGAGAGTTCGAGGCGGTCGGCTTCCTCTGCGTCGATGTTCAGGCCGATGTCGTACTGCTGCGCCAGCAGCGCAAGTTCGCGCAGCACCGGATACAGCTCGGCCATCACGCGCGAATGCTGCGCGCGGCTGTAGCGCGGGTGCAATGCCGACAGCTTGATCGAGATGCCCGGGCCTTCGTACACGCCGCGATGATTCGATGCCTTGCCGATCGCGTGGATCGCCTCTTCGTACGCGACGCGGTAGCGCTTCGCGTCTTCCATGGTGAGCGCCGCCTCGCCGAGCATGTCGTACGAATAGCGAAAGCCCTCGACCTCCAGCTCGCGCGCGTTGCCCAGCGCCTGCGCGATGGTTTCGCCGGTGACGAACTGCTCGCCCATCATCCGCATCGCCATGTCCACGCCCTTGCGGATCAGCGGCTCGCCGCCCTTGCCGATCAGGCGCGTGAGCACGGCCGACAGGCTGGTCTCGCTGTGCGTGGCCACGAGCTTGCCCGTCAGCAGCAGGCCCCAGGTGGCGGCGTTGACGAACACCGACGGGCTGCGGCCCGCATGCGACTGCCATTGGCCGTGCGCGATCTTGTCGCGGATCAGTGCGTTGCGCGTCTCCGAGTCGGGGATGCGCAGCAGCGCCTCGGCCAGGCACATCAGCGCCACGCCTTCCTGCGACGACAGCGCGTATTCCTGCAGCAGGCCCTGCACGAGGCCGGCGCGGCCCCCTGCGTTCTTGCGCTCGCGCAGTTGCCGGGCGATGCGGTAGGCGAGTTCCTGGGCTTCTTCGGCCTGGCCGCTTGGCAGGCGCGCCTGTGCGAGGAGCGGCGGCAGCGCCTGCGGTTCGGCGCGGCGCCAGGCTGCGGTGATCTGCTCGCGCAGCGCCGAGGAGGGCTCGGACAAGCCATCGGCAAACGCCGCGAAGGAAGAGGGCAGGGGGTCGGCGCTGGTGGTGCTCATGAGGGGCTCGTGCTGGTGATATGTTGGATGATCCGCGTCCTTGTGGCGAATTTGTGTTCGAAGAGCGGCGCTTTGGTAGAGCAAATCGCTAGGTCAGTCAGGTTCACGGCTTGTGGCGGGCAGAGAATCCGCGTTCCGTCCCTGGAGTCTCGCGAACATGCACAGCTACAGATGGTCCCTTCCTTTCCTGATGGCCGTGTGCCTGCCGGCATCCTGGCCGGCGCACGCGGCGGCAGCCGACCCCTCCGCCTGCACGTCTTCGGCGGCCACGGACTGCTTGCGCAGCTTCACGCCGGCCGGTGCCGGAGGCGTGCTGCACTACTACTCGTCGCTCGCTCCGGATGCTCCGACGGCAACCACCGGGCCGACGAAGGCGCTCATCGCCATGCATGGCCATTCGCGCGACGCCAACAAGACATTCGAGGCAACGCTGCGCACCGTCCGCAACGCCGGTGCGCTGGACGACACGCTGGTGGTCGCGCCGCTCTTCCAGGTGCCTGCCGACAAGGCTGCCAGCCGGTGCAACTCGCCGGGCCTGCCCGTGCCGCAGCCCGGCGACCTGCTGTGGACCTGCGGCTCATGGCTCGAAGGCGGCCGCTCGGCGTCGGGCAGCCGCACCGGCTCGTTCGCGGTCATGGACGCGCTCGTGGCCGAGCTGGTGCAGCGCTGGCCGAGCCTGCGCACCGTCACCATCGCCGGCTTCTCGGCCGGCGGGCAGTTCGTGCAGCGCTATGCCGCCTTCGCGCAGAACGGCGGCACGGCGGGCAAGGTGGCCATGCGCTACGTGGTCGCCGATCCGAGCACGTGGCTCTATTTCGATCCGGTGCGCCCGCAGCTGTCGTCCGACGGTGCGTCAGTCTCGGGCTTCGCGGTGCCCGATGCCGCGGCGTGCCCTGAGATGAACCGCTGGAAATACGGCACCGACGACCTGCCCGCGCACCTCGGTCGCAGCGCCGCGCAGGCGCGCCGGCAGTATGCGGAGGCCGACATCAGCTACCTCGAAGGCGCGTTGGACAGCAACGACGCCAAGGGCACGGCCTACCGCGTCCTGGACAAGTCCTGTGCGGCCATGGCGCAAGGCTCGTTCCGCCTGCAGCGCGGCCTGGCCTATGCTCAGTACGACCGCACGCTGCTCGCGCCGGCCAAGCGCCGCGAAGTCGTGGTGGTGCCGGGCTGCGCGCATGACGTGGCGTGCGTCTTTCCGTCAGAAGCGGCGCGCGCCGCGTTGATCGGCCCTCCCCGCTAAGGGCAGTTCGCCGGGAGGCTTGACACGATTTCTTTCATGATGGATATTTAATCCAATATGAAGGAAATAGAAGAAACACCGTCCGGCCTGAACGACCGCATCGCGCAGCGTGTGCGCGACCTGCGCGCGCAACGCGGCCTCTCGCTCGATGCACTGGCCACGCACTGCGGCGTCAGCCGTTCCATGATCTCGCTGATCGAGCGCGGCGAAAGCAGCCCCACCGCCGTGCTGCTCGAAAAACTCGCAACCGGCCTCGGCGTGTCGCTGGCCTCGCTGTTCGAGGCGCCCGCGCCCGCCGCCGATCCGGTGTCGCGCCTGGCCAGCCAGCTGCAGTGGCGCGACCCGCACTCCGGCTATGTGCGGCGCAATGTGTCGCCAGGCAGCTTTGCGTCGCCCATCCAGATCGTCGAGGTGCTGTTTCCGCCCAAGGCCCGTGTGGCTTATGAAACCGCGGCGCGCGAACCGGTCATCCACCAGCAGGTGTGGGTGCTCGACGGCGTCATCGAACTCACGCTGGGCGACGACCAGCACCGGCTCGCCACCGGCGACTGCCTGGCAATGGTGCTCGACCGTCCCATGAGCTACTACAACCCCTCGCGCACTACCACCCGCTACGCCGTCGTGATCGCGACCGTGCCCTCTTCGTGGAGATGAACAACATGACGAATTTCGAAGCGCCCCGCATCCATGTACTTTCTACGGTGAGCGATGCCCAGGTGCAGGCGTTGGCCGACCTGCTGATCGATTGCGTCGAGGGCGGCGCGTCTGTCAGCTTCATGCTCCCGCTGGCCCGCGAGCGCGCCCTCGCGTTCTGGCGGAAGGTGGCCGACGGCGTGGCGCGCGGCGAACGTGCATTGCTCGTGGCTGAAGACGCCGAGGGCCTCCTCGGAACAGTGCAGCTCGTGCTCGACCAGCCCGAGAACCAGCCCCACCGCGCAGAGGTCTCGAAGATGCTGGTGTACCGCAGGGCGCGGCGCCGGGGCATCGGCGCGCTGCTGATGCAGGCGGCCGAGGACCAGGCGCATGCGCACGGCAAGACCTTGCTGGTGCTCGACACGTCGAGCGCCGAAGCCGAGCGGCTCTATGCCCGCATGGGCTGGCAGCGCGTGGGTGTGATCCCCGGATTCGCACTGCTGCCGGAGGGCGAACCGTGCAGCACCACCTTCTTCTATCGCGCGCTGGAGGCCCGCGCACAGGCACCGGCGGCAGGCTGAGCGGCACAGATTTGTATCGCACCTTGTCTGGCACGCGGCCAGATACGGAGCGCGACCATTCAGTGCGTGCCCTGACACACTGCGAAGGCAGGTGCTGCGATGCAATGGGTGCTTCATCCACTCGACACGAAGCCCGCCATGACCATGCACTCGTTCCACCGTCCATCAGGCCGCGCGCTGGCAGCCGTCCTGATGCTGACCGCAGCCTTCGCCGCGCAGGCACAGTCGTCTTCCGCGGCGACCGATCCGCGCGGCCGCTGGATCACCGCGAACGGCAACCTCGAAGTTGAACTCGCACCGTGCGGCGCCGCGCTGTGCGGCACCGTCACCAAGGTCCTCGGCAATCGATCGATGGCACCCGGCGGCGGCGACATGCAACCCGCCGACAGCCGGCCGGCCCTCGGCATGACGCTGCTGAAAGACTTCACGCCCGTCGACGCGACCGATCCGTCCCGGCCGCCCACCGAATGGGCCGGTCAGATCTACAACCGCGAGAACGGCAAGACCTACAGCTGCAACATGTCTGTCAGCACCGACGGCAACGCGGCGGGCGAGCTGCTGCTGCGTGCGTACGTCGGGCTGCCGCTGTTCGGCAAGACGCAACGCTGGGTGCGCGCCGCGTCGGACAACTGAGTGCCGCCAGCTGCCATGCGCAGCCGGTCAGTCAGTCGGTCAGTCGCACCACGCGCCCGCTGCGCACGCCGAGCGATTCGCCATCGCGCCACGCCGGCCGCCCGTTGACGATGACGGCATCGATGCCCTCCGCACGCAGCGTGGGGGCCTCCCACGTCGCGCGGTCGGCAATCCGGCCGGCATCGAACACGGTGATGTCGGCAAAGGCGCCTTCGCACAGCACGCCGCGGCCGGGCAGGCGGAAATGCCGGGCCGTCAGCCCCGTCATCTTGTGCACCGCCTGTTCGAGCGAGAACAGGCCGACGTCGCGGCAGTAGTGGCCCAGCACGCGCGGAAAGGTGCCCCACAGGCGCGGATGCGGTGAGGTGTCGTGGGGCATGCCATCGGAGCCGATCATGGTCCGGGGAAAGGCCAGCACGCGCCGCACGTCGGCCTCGTCCATCAGGAAGTAGATGGCGCCGGCCGGCTGCAGCAGGTCGACTGCGTCTTCCACCGACACGCCGAGGCGCTGCGCGATCGCGTCGAGGTCCATGCCCGAGAACTCGGGGTGCGGTTGAGACTGCGTGACGATGATCCGGCTCGACACCGCAATGCGGTCCTTGCGCAGGATGGTGGAGCCCGCGCAGTAGGGATAGCAGTCGAGCGCGATGGGCTGGTGCGCCATCGCCTCGCGCACGTGCGCCAGCGTCTGCACCGAACGGCCATGGTTGCGCGGGCCGATGAGCTTGTGGTGCGACACCACCACAGGCGCCTGCGCCGCGCGGCCGATCGCGAAGGCTTCGTCCAGCGCGGCGAACACATGGTCGCCCTCGTCGCGGATGTGACTCGCGTACACGCCGCCGTAGGGCCCGATCACTTCGGCCACCCGCGCCATCTCTTCGGTCGTGGCCGGCATGGCCGTGGGGTAGGCCGCGCCGGTGGACAGCCCGATGGCGCCGCTGGCCATGGCCTCGTCGAGCAGGGTTCGCATGCGTGCGATTTCTTCCGGCGTGGCGGCCCGGTCGAGGCGCTCCATCGTCGCCGCGCGCAAGGTGGTGTGGCCCACCAGGCAGGCTGCGTTCACCGCAGCGGGCGCAGCCTCCAGGCGCGCGAGGTAGGCCGCGAAGGTGGCGTCGCCGAACAGGGCCGGGTCGTGGCCCAGCAGGTTCAGCGGCGGCGGCACGGTGGCGCCTGCCGGCGCGCCCCAGGGCGCGAGGCTGATGCCGCAGTTGCCGGTGACGACCGTCGTCACGCCCTGGCTCAGCTTGGCCGGCATGTCCGGGTCGAGCAGGAGGTAGCGGTCGTCGTGCGTGTGCGAGTCGATGAAGCCCGGCGCCACGATGCGGCCGGTGGCGTCGATCTCGGCCGTGCCACGCAGCGCCGACAGATCACCGATGGCGGCTACGCGCGCGCCACGGATGCCGATATCGGCCTTGCGTCGTGCGCTGCCCGTGCCGTCGATCAGCGTGCCGTGGCGCACCACGAGGTCGAAGTCGGCCATGTGCGTGCGCTTCAGTCGAGCTTGGCGCCCGAGTGCTTGACCACGTCGGCCCACACGGGACGCTCCTTCTTCGCGAGGTCGAACAGATCCTGGCGCGGACCGGTGTGGACCTCATAGGCCTGGGCGGCCAGCTGCTGTTTCACGGCAGGCGAATTCAATGCCTTGTTGAAAGCCGCGTTGAGGGCGTCGAGGATCTTCGGATCGACGCCGGCCGGCGCCACGTAGCCGGTCCACGCCACGGCCTGGTATTTCTTCAGGCCGGTCTCGGCGATGGTGGGCAGCTCGGGCAGGCGACTGTCGCGCGCGGCGCCGGTCACGGCCAGCGGCGTGATCTTGCCGCCCTTGAGGTGCGGAGCGATGGAGGTGATGTTCTCGAACACAAGGTCCACCTCGCCGCGCATCAGCGCCATGTCGGCTTCCAGCCCGCCCTTGTACGGGATGTGCACGATGGACACGCCAGCCATCGACTTGAACATCTCCGCGCTCAGGTGGCCGGTGGTGCCGTTGCCGCCGGAGGCCACGGTGAGCTTGCCGGGCTGCTTCTTTGCCATGTCGATGAGGCCGGCCACGTCCTTCACGCCGAGGTCGCTGCGCACGGCCAGCACGTTCTGCACGAATCCGGTCAGCGCCACCGGGGCGAGTTGCGTGTCGGCGTCGTAGGGCAGCTTCTTGTAGAGCGACTGGTTGATCGCCAGCGTTGCCACGTTGGCATAGGCGATGGTGTAGCCGTCCGCGGGGGCGGCGATGGTGGCCTGCGTGCCGATGATGCCGGAGGCGCCGACGCGGTTCATCACCACCACCGACTGGCCGAGGTCGCGGCCCACCGCATCGGCGAGCAGCCGCGAGACGATGTCGGGCGTGGTGCCGGCGTTGAAGGGCACGATCAGGGTGATCGGCTTGTCGGGGTACGCGGCCTGCGCGTAGCCGCACAGGGCGAGCGCGGCCAGCGGTGCGGCCAGCACATTCAAGAGCCAGCGGCGGGAGGCAAAGGAACGGACGTTGAAGAACGACATGGTCAAGGCTTTCTGAAGAAGATCGATGGAGGGGCTTGCGGTCTCCTGGGCGACGCTGCGCCGGGGCATGGCGGCGTCGGCCTCGTTGCTATGGGAATGGATGAAATGGGCGCTACGCCATCACGGATTGCAGGACCGGCAGGTCGACATTGCCGCCCGAGAGAACGAGCACGGCGCTCTGCCCGCGCAGCGAGACATGGCCGGCCAGCATGGCCGCGAGCGCCACGCTGCCGCCAGGCTCGACGACGAGGTGCAGTTCCTCCAGCGCGAATCGCATCGCGCGGGCCACCTCCGCATCCGTCACGGCGACGGCCTCGTGCAGCAGCGGCTGGTTGATGGCGAATGGCAGCTCGGCAGGCGTGACGGCTTGCAGGGCATCGCACAGCGTGCGGGCGCCGGGAGCGTTGGTCTCTCGCCGGCCGCTGCGCAGCGAGCGCACGGTGTCGTCGAAGCCCGCGGGCTCGACGGCCACGCGCCGCGCGCCGGGGCTCAGCGCATCGAGCACCAGGCAGCAGCCTGCCATGAGGCCGCCGCCGCCGCAGGGCGCTGCGAACAGGCCCAGGGTTTCGCGCGCACCGGCTGGCAGGTCTTGCAGCGCCTCCAGTGCCACGGTGCCCTGCGCGGCCAGCACCTCGGGGTGGTCGCCCGGCGGAATCAGCGTGCCGCCGGTCTCGGTCAGCAGGCGCATGCCGATGTCCTCGCGGCTTTCCCTCTCGCGGTCGTAGTGGATGACTTTCGCGCCTTGCGCGAGTGCGCGCGCCACCTTGGTCTTGGGGGCATCGACCGGCATCACGATGGTGGCCGACACGCCCAGTTGCCGCGCCGCCCAGGCAATCGCCTGGCCGTGGTTGCCCGTTGAATAGGCCACCACGCCGCGCTCCCGCTGCTGCGGCGTGAGCGCCAGCAGGGCGTTGAAGGCGCCGCGGGCCTTGAAGGAGCCGGTGACCTGCAGGCTCTCGGGTTTGATCCACACGGTGCCGCCCACCAGCGCGTCCAGCGCGGGCGAGCGCAGCAGCGGCGTGCGCTGCACGTATGGCGCAATGGCTTGTGCAGCGCGGAGCACGTCTTCGAAACGGGGCACGCGCATCGTGCCGAGCATCGCGTGCTCGATGTGGTCCGGCAGCGCCGTGGAGGAGGTGCTCGTCATCGCGCGGTCCTCCTTCACGCCGGTTGCCACACCGGGGGCTCGGTGCTGCCGGTCTGGCTGGTGAGCCGGGTGTAGGCTTCCAGGCGGCGGTGCTGGGCGAAGTTGAAGATGGTGTTGCGGCCCAGCTGGCACATGTCCAGGTTGCAGTCGGCCACCACCAGCTCGTCGTCCCAGCTGGTGGCCATGGCAATGATTTCGCCCTGGGGGTTCACGATGACGGAATGGCCCATCAACTCGAAGCCGTCTTCGTTGCCGGCCTTGGCCACGCCCACGCCGAAGGTGGCGTTCTGGTAGCACCCGGCCTGTATGGAAAGCTGGGAGTGAAAGTTGCGCAGGTGGTGCGCCTCGAAGCCGCGGTTTTCCTGGTTCACCGCCGGCGTGTTGTAGCCCAGCATGACCAGCTCGACCTGCTGCAGCCCGAGCTCGCGCCACGCTTCGGGCCAGCGGCGGTCGTTGCAGATCAGCATGCCCAGGTTCACGCCGTCCACGTCGCTCACCGGGGCGCGTACGACCGGAAAGCCCAGGTTGCCCACCTCGAAGTAGCGCTTTTCCAGGTGCTGCACCTTGCGGATGGTGGAGAACTCCTTGTGCCCGGGCAGGTGCACCTTGCGGTACTTGAGCACGATCTCGCCGGAAGGCGCGATCACCACCGAGGTGTTGAAGCGCCGCTTGCGCACCACACCGGTATCGTCGGCCTCGTGGGCGATCTCGGCGTAGCCCAGGTAGCAGGTGAGCCCGTAGCGGCGGATGGCATCGAAGATCGGCTGCGTGGCGGGCGAGGGCAGCGCCTCTTCGTACCACGGGTCGGCCTCGTCGAGGTTCTCGACGTACCAGCGCGGAAAGAAAGTGGTCAGCGCCAGTTCGGGAAACACCACGACATTGGCACCGCGCTGATGCGCGCGCTCCAGCAGGCGCACCATGCGAGCCACGACGACATCGCGGCCTTCGGCTTTCTGGATGGGCCCGAGCTGGGCGGCGGCGACGGTGATCAAGCGGTTCATGGCGGCAGAAAAGTTGGTCTGAGCCAAATGATCTGGCCCGCCGCCTCTGCGGCCAACTGCGCCTGAACCGCCCTGGCAGGCCGTGAGGGCATGCTTCGGATCTGTCGCAAGTGATTGATTTCAAACACAAAACCAGTGGTGCCCAAGGCGCTTCGACCAGCCCGTCGATAACCGCGCGTTATGCCCTGGGGACAAAAGGTGATGGACGTCCGGACCGCGCTGTCAATGGCGCGCAACGAACGGCGCGGCTCAGGGGCGAGGCGCACGCACGGGCGCATCCTCGCCCGGGTGCTCCGGCAGCGTGAGGGCGAGCGCACTGTCGCGGCCCTCCTGCTTCAACAGCCGCTTGAAGACGGCCAGGAACTCCTTCGCCATGGCCGACAGCGGGCTCACGTTGGTGTGGATCAGGTAGATGCGGTGCGCGAGCGCGGGCGAGAGCGGCTTGAGCACCACGCCATCCGTCATCACCGAGCGCCGCGCACCGAAGGCCTCGATCAGCGCCACGCCGACGCCTTCACGCACCAGCGCCATCGCCTCGGGCGTGGAGCGGATCTCGACGTCGGCGCGCAAGGGCAGGCCCGACGCGGCGAGGAAATCGGCTGTGAGCCGGCCGAAGGGTGTATCGCGTCCGTAGCCGATGAAGGTCTGGCCCACCAGGTCCGTCGCGCTCACCGCCTCGGCCTGCGCCAGCGGATGGCGCTCGGGCACCGCGCACTCGATGAAGCTGTGGCCGATCGCCCGCGATGCCGCGTTGGCACTGGCCGGCGGCGGCATCGAGGAGATCGCCAGGTCCGCGTGCCCCAGCAGCACGTGCGGCAGCAACTGGTCGAACGGCAATGGCCTGTACTTGATGCGCACATCGGGATAGCGGGCCCGAAAACGCTTGATCGCCACCGGTATCAGCCACTCGCTGAAGCTGGGGCTTGAGACCAAAGACAGCTCGCCATGGGAGCCGCCGACCAGGTCGGCCGCCAGTGCATTGAAGCGGCGCACGCCCTCGAGGATGCTTTCCACTTCCGAGAACAGCCGGCGCGCCTCGGGCGTGGGCTGCAGGCGCCCGCGCACGCGCTCGAACATCAGCATGCGCAGCCGGCTTTCGGTCGTGGCCAGCACGCGGCTGACGGCCGGCTGGGAAACGCACAGCATGCGCGCCGCCCCGCTGAGGGTGCCGGCAATCATGATGGCGTGGAAGACTTCGATCTGCCGCAGATTCAGCGGCACCGGCGGGGTCAGGATCGTGGCAGGCATGGCGCAGCACACCATGCAAGTAGCACGCCACCGTGCACGTAGGCTGTGGCCTAGCGCGCCCCGAACGCCGCGTTCTCGAACAGGTCCTTGAACTCTCGCGGCTGCGAGCGCCAGTACTGGTGCGGCGCTTTTACCTGCGCGCCCAGTTCGGCGGCGGCATGCCACGGCCAGCGCGGGTCGTAGAGGATCGCGCGCGCCAGCGACACCGCATCGGCCTGCCCCTTGGCAATGATTTCCTCCGCCTGCCGAGCCTCGGTGATGAGCCCCACGGCAATGACCGGCATGCCGACCTCCGACTTCACGCGTTCGGCAAACGGCACCTGGTAGCCCGCGCCAAGCGCGATGGCCTGCTTCGGCGACACGCCGCCGCTCGATACGTGGATGGCCGCGCAGCCGCGCGCTTCGAGCGCCTTGGCAAAGGCGACGGTGCCCTCGAGGTCCCAGCCGCCCGGCACCCAGTCGATGGCCGAGACACGCACCCACACCGGCTTGTCGGTGGGGAAGACTTCGCGCACTGCATCGAACACCTCGAGCGGAAAGCGCATGCGGTTCTCGAGGCTGCCGCCGTATTCGTCTTCCCGGTGGTTGGCCAGCGGCGAGAGGAACTGGTGCAGCAGGTAACCATGCGCCGCGTGGATCTCCAGGCCATCGAGACCCAGCCGCGCCGCGCGCCGTGCGGCTTCGACAAAGGCGTTGCGGATGCGGGCGAGCCCTGCGGCATCGAGCGCGATGGGCGGGTCTTCGGTGGGCGCATGCGGCACGGCAGAGGGCGCGTATGCCTTCCAGCCGCCCGGCTCTTCCGGCCGTATCTGCTTGCCGCCTTCCCATGGCGCGCGGCTCGATGCTTTGCGCCCGGCGTGGCCCAGTTGCATCGCGACCTTGATGGGCGAGTGCGCACGCATCGCATGCAGCACGCGCGCCAGGCCTTCTTCGTTGGCATCGGAATACAGCCCGAGATCGCCGGGCGAGATGCGCCCTTCGGCCTCCACCGCTGTCGCTTCAAGAATCAACAGCCCCGCTCCCGAGAGCGCGAGATGGCCCAGGTGAATCAGGTGCCAGTCGCCCGGCGTGCCGTCTGTAGCGGAGTACTGGCACATCGGCGCGATGACGATGCGGTTGTCGATTTGAAGAGGGCCGAGCCGCAGGGGCTCGAAGAGACGGGGCGTGCTGGTGCTCATGACGATGCGGCTCCACAGGTGCTGTAGTTGCGCGAATTCTGCGGGGTCTTCGCGATCGGTGCCGGGGCCGGCGCGGAAGCCTTGCGGCTCAGGGCGGTATGGATCAGCAGCGCGCCGACCACCATCGCCATGCCCACTGCCTCGTTCACCGTGGGCAGCCTGCCCAGTGCCGCGCTCATCAGCAGCGCCGACACCGGCACGAAGTTGATGAAGGCCGTGCCCGTGACCGCGCCCAGCGTGCGCACCCCGTAGTTGAAAGCCAGCACAGCGATGGCCGAAGACACCAGGCCGACGTACAGCAATGCCTGCCACGACAGGCGCAGTCCTTCCACGCTGGGCGCATGCGTCCAGCCCAGCAGCGTGCCCGCCAGGGCCGTGGCCAGCAGCAGCGGCCAAGAGGCCAGCACCGTGAGCGCGGTGTACTCGATCACGTCGAGTTCCGGAAAGCGCGCAGCGCCGCGCGTGTACCAGACCCAGCCCAGCGTACCGACGAAGGCCACAGCGTCGCCATAGAGCGTCGACTCGCCCGATGCCCCAGCGCCGAACAGCAGCCCCGACACGATGGCCACGCCCAGCAGAGACAGCGCCGTGGTCAGCAGCGTGGAACGGCTAGGCCGCACGCCGTCGAGCGCCCAGCGCAGCAGCTGCGTGGTCATGGGCGTGGTCGCCATGATCACCGCGCCATGCGAGGGCACCGAGTGCGCCAGGCCCGCCAGCAGCATCACGCTGAAGATGCCGAAGCCCGCGAACCCGCGCACCGCCAGCGGCCCGGCATGCTGGCGCAGCTTGCGCCACGGCGCCGTGCCGCGCGGAACAATCAGCAGCACGAACAGCAGCGCGGACATGCTGTAGCGGATGAGCGTGAACCACGCCGGCTCGACGTGGTGCAGCACGCCCTTGCTGACCAGAAACATGCCGCCCCACCCGGAGGTGGCGAGCAGCAGCGCGGCGATGCCGAGCAGGCGTTGGCGATGGGACATGGGGAAGCCTTTTCTTGCAATGAATCAATGTCCCGAGAATCGGTGCTGGGGGTCGCGAATGCCATTCGCTTCTTTGGACAGGGGTCTCCAAAAAAGCGAACAGACTGAAGCGGCCGCCAAGCTCACAATCCGCTCCCATGGAGCTCTACCAACTCAAGACCTTCGTCGCCATCGCCAAGGAAGGCAGCCTGACCCGCGCTGCCGAGCGCGTGTTCACCAGCGCACCGGCAGTGAGTGCCCAGCTCAAGGCGCTGGAAGACGAGCTCGGCGTGAAGCTGTTCGAACGCACGCCGAAGGGCATGTCGCCTACCGAGGCCGGCCTCAGCCTGCTGGAAGAGGCCGAGCGCACGCTGGCCTCCGCGTCGCGCATGCGCTCAGCGGCCGACCAGCTGCGCGGTGCGGCGCAGGGCTTGGTGCGCTTCGGCACTGTGGTCGACCCGGTGGCGCTGCGACTCGGCGAGGTGCTGGTGAAGCTGGCGGAGCGCCATCCGCAGGTCGCGCTGCAGCTGAAGCAGGGCCTGTCGTACGAAACGCTGTCGGCAGTGCAGCGCGGCGATCTCGACTGCGCTTACGTTCTCAGCGACGGTGAGCAGATCGATGGGCTGGAGCTGCATCGCCTTGGCGTGATCGATCTCGTCGTGACCCTGCCGCTACCGGTGGCCGAAGCGCACCCCGACCTCTCGCTAGATCAGCTCACGAACCTGCCATGGGTTGGCACGCCGCCTTCGTGCATCCTGCGCGTGCATCTCGAAAAGCTGTTCGCCGGCGCGGGCCGTGAATACCGCCAGGGCCGCACGGCCGATGGCGAGAGCGCCATCCGCAGCATGGTCGCAAGCGGCATGGGCGCGGGCCTGATGCGGCTCGACCAGGCCGAGCAGGGCGAGCGCAATGGCGAACTCGCGATCTGGAACGGATGGCGTTCGCACACGTGGCTGTGTTGGGTTGCGCCGGCTGAGGGCAAGCGGCCTGTGGCGGTTGATGCTGTGCGCAGTGCTGTGATGGAGGCTTGGGCCTGAGTCTTGGCGTTGTTCGTTCGGGGGCGCGCTCACGCCGACGGTGTGCTCTGCTCCGCGAATGTCCCCCGGCCTGCGGCCTCCTCCTTTATTTCGCTGCGCAGAGCACACCATCGACGTGATCGTTCAGAGCACTGGTTGATCGGCCAGCACAACAGCCGCGCCCATGTGCGAATGGCACCGGGTGCTCCCCGCAGCGAAATAAAGGAGGAGGCCGCAGGCCGGGGGACATTCGCGGAGGGGAGTACCCGGTGTCATTCGCACGCACCCTGAATGAACTGAACACACCCGAAGTCGGCGCTATTTGCACCCCCAGTGCCCATTCTTAAAAGCTTCTTCTTAACAGACATGCCAAACGGCTTATTGCCCGCGCAACGAGCCGCCGATACCTTCGAATCGCGCCTCATCCGAGGCGCGATTCGCATGGAAAACGGACAACCACACATGGCTCATTCACCCTCCGCGTTCCGGCCCAACTTCGGCCGGCGCCTGCAACAACTACTGGCGTGTGCCGCACTGCTCGCGACCGCTACCTTCGCATCGGCCGCCGAGCCCGCCAAAGACCACCCGCTGGTCGGTCGCTACGAAGGCTCGGTGATGGACGCCTTCCAGAGCAAGGACTACGACGAAGTCGGCCTGCTGCGCGAACCGATCCAGAACTGGGGCGACCCCGTGCCCAAGCCACGGCTGCTGCAAGTCGCGGGCAAGGTCTCGCTCTACTACTACCGCCTGCCCGACGGCCGCTCGCTGCTTGAAGTGCAACGCAACTACGAGGCCGCCCTCAAAGCCAAGGGCTTCCAGACACTGTTCGCGTGCGCCACCACCGACAGCAGCTGCTACAAGAAAGACCCCGACCGCGAAACGCCGTTCACCGACGTCTCGGTGCTGGCCAACACCATCGACACGCCCGAGTGGCCGATGATCGGCCGCGGCCGCCAGTTCGTGAGCAACTATTTCGACAACAGCGGCCGCTACCTGCTCGCGCAATATGACGGCCCCAACGGAAGGGTCTACGCCAGCATCGCGCTTGCCGAAGGCAACAGCCGCGGCAACTTCGCTTTCGTGCGCGTGGTCGAGAGCAAGGCGATGGAGTCCGACAAGATCGTCTTCGTCGATGCCACGGCCATGCAGAAGGGGCTGGCGGAGAACGGCCGCATCAGCCTCTACGGCATTCACTTCGACCTCGACAAGGACAGCATCAAGCCCGACTCGCGGCCCACGCTCGACGAGATCGCCAAGCTCATGCGCAGCAACCCGCAACTGCGCGTGCAGGTGGTGGGCCATACTGACGCGCAAGGCGAAGAGCCGCATAACGCCGACCTCTCGCGCCGGCGCAGCGTGTCGGTCATTGCGGCGCTTGCGAGGACGGGGCTCGATGCGCGGCGCTTCACTTCGCGCGGCGCCGGTTCCAAGGAGCCGGTGGCGCCGAACACCAACGAAGAAGGTCGCGCGAAGAACCGTCGCGTCGAACTGCTGCGGCTGTAGCCGCGCGGTCAGTCGGCGGTCAGCTGACGGTCGTCAGATCGGGGCCGGCTTGCAGTCGGTTTCCATGGATTGCCGGGATGGCAGGCCACGCTTGGGCCTGTCATCATTCGCGGCTGCATGAATAACGACTCGAAGAATTTTCTTGCCGATCTGTTGAATCGCGCCAGACAAGCCCTGGCGGACCCGGCGGGTGTGCTGCCCGCGGCAACGCCCGCCACCGGCGAAGCAGGGTGCGTGGTGTTCCTTGCCACTGGTGAAGACGACAGCCGGGCTCGCGTGGTCTCGGGGCGCGGCGCAGACATCGATGCAGCATGGCGCGCCGCCACCGAGAAAGCCAGACGCACCGGCCAGACACCACTGCACCTGCGCGCCGAAGTGGTCGATAAGGTCACGCCCATGAGCTGGGCCGCGCTGAAGGCGAAGCTCGCCAAAACCAAGCGCAACTACTTCAACGAAGGCATCGCCTTCGATGCGCGCTTCGAGTTCGCGCTGCTCGCGCAGGAAATGCACGGCAGCGCGATCCTCTACAACGGCGACGTGGAGCATGCCGAGCCCAACACCGGCAACCTGCGCCTGCACTGCAAGCGTCGCTTCGGCCGCGAGATCGACTTTCCCGCGGACGACGCAGCGCCCGTCTGGTGCTTCACCACGCGGGCCGTGTACGTGGACGCGAAGGGCGCATGGCCCATCACCGCAGAAGGCCAGGCGGCCGGCTTTCGCGAGCTGCGCGAGTGGAACGCACAGCAGATCCACGCGCTGGTCGACAACGCCGGAAACTACCTCGCCGAACAGGTTCAGCCCACGGGCGAGTTCCACTACGGCTGGTTTCCCTGCTTCGACCGCGCCATCCCCACCTACAACACGCTGCGCCACGCCAGCTCCACCTACGCGATGCTGGAAGCATGGGAGCTCACGCGCAACGACACGCTCAAGGCAGCCATCGACCGCTCGCTGGCCTTCCTCGCCGGCACGCTGATCCGCCCGGCCCATCTGCCGGACGGCACACGCGCTGCCTATCTGCTGGACATCGGCAGCGAGATCAAGCTCGGCGGCAACGCTGTGTGCCTGCTCGCACTGGTCAAGTACACCGAGCTCACCGGCGACAGGAAATACCTGCCGCTGCTGGAGCAGCTCGCGCTCGGCATCCGCCACATGCAGGACGCGGAGACGGGCAGCTTCGTGCACGTGCTGAATGCGCCCGCGCTCGACGTGAAGGACAGGTTCCGCGTCATCTACTACGACGGCGAAGCGGCCTTCGGTCTGATGCGGTTGTATGGCCTCACGCGCGACGAGCGCTGGCTCGCTGTCGTCGAGAAGGCTTTCGATCATTTCATTGCCGCCGAACACTGGCGCGCGCACGACCACTGGCTGAGCTACTGCGTCAACGAACTCACGCGCTACCGGCCCGAGACGCGCTACTACCAGTTCGGCCTGCAGAACGTGGCGGGCTATCTCGACTTCGTGCTGGAGCGCATCACCACCTTTCCCACGCTGCTCGAACTGATGATGGCCGCGCGCGACATGGTGCTGCGGCTCGAAGCCGACCCCGCATTGCGCCCGTTGCTGGCCGGGCTCGACCGCGACAAGTTCGACCGCGCGCTGGTGTACCGCGCGCGCTACCTCGCCAATGGCCACTTCTGGCCCGAGCTGGCGATGTTCTTCCGCAACCCGGCGCGCATTGCCGGCTCGTTCTTCATCAAGCACCACAGCTTTCGCGTGCGCATCGACGACGTGGAGCATTACCTCTCGGGGTATGTGGCGTACCACCGGATGCTGAAGGAGCGCGAGGCACAGCAAGACACGCAAGCAACAACAGCTACCGGCATCGTTGCCTGGGGCGGTGACGTGAATCTCTCGCGCCGCCAGCACTACCGATTGCACGAACTCGGCGGCGCGAAAAAGATGCTCGGCGGCATCGCCGCGCTGCGCGAGGCCGACCTGCGCATCGCGAACCTCGAATGCGTGGTCGCCACCGTCGGCGAGCAGGGCGTCGACAAGGACGAGACCGCGCCCTACTACTACCGCGCCCGCCCCGAAATGCTCGCGGTGCTGACCGAGGCCGGCATCGGCATGGTCACCACCGCCAACAACCACAGCGGCGACTACGGCCCCGATGCGCTCATGGAGCAGCAGGGCTTGCTGGATGCCGCGGGCATCGCTCATGCCGGCACCGGCCGCACGCTGGAGGCCGCGCTGCGGCCGGCGTTCCGGCGCGCGGGCGGCTTGCGCGTGGCGCTGTTTTCGCTCGACGCCACGCAGCCGGAATTTGCCGCCACCGCCGAGCGTGCGGGCGCCGCGTGGCTGCCACTGGACGACCCGGCCGCGTGGACCGCCACGCTCGTGCCGCGCATCGAGGCCGCGCGCCGCGAAGCCGACGTGGTGCTGGTGGCGGTGCATTGGGGCGCCAACCTCGAGACCGAACCCACGCAAGCCGAGATCGCCGTCGGCCACGCCATCGTCGATGCCGGCGCGGACGCGGTCCTCGGTACTTCGGCGCATGTGCTGCAGGGCATCGAGATCTATCGCGGCCGGCCGATCCTGCATGACGCCGGCGACCTGCTGTTCGACTCGGTGCGCAACGACTTCGGGGACTCGGGCGTGTTCTCGCTGACGCTGGGCCCGCGCGGCGTCGAGGAGGTGATGTTCACGCCCATTGGCATCGGCTTCGGCTTCTCGCGCCAGCTCGAAGGAGACAAGGCCCAGGCTTTGAGCGAACGCTTTGCCGCGCAATGCCGCGCGCTTGGCACGGAGATGCTGCCGGTGTCTGGCGGCCGTTGCATGGTGCGGCTGTCGCCGCCCGAGCGGCCTGCCTTCCAGCCCGACCTGGCCTCCGCAGCCGCTCCGGTCTTCAGCCCGGCGCCTGTCGTCGAGCGAGTGCATGTGCCACGGCCCGAATGGCTGGTCGACGTGGTGCCCGACGACGCGCGCATCACGCCGCTGCAGATCGGCCCGCTGCGCCTCGTGGGCCTGCGTTGCACGCCGCGGCAGATCGTCGGGCGCCGCATGCTGTGGGTCGAATCTTTCTGGACCGCTGATGAGGCCGTTGCGGCCGACCTGCGCTTGTACTTCCGCGCGATGCCGATGCGCAGCACCCGCATGCCGCCCTGGGGCGAGAGCATGGATCACGACCCCTGCGACTGGATGTGGCCCACCAGCCGCTGGGAGCCCGGCCGCATCTACCGCGACCGCTACGGCCTGCGCCCGCCGCGCGGCAGCTTGCTCGAAAGTGACGTGCTGCAGCTCGAAGTGAGCGTGCGCGGCGACCTGCCCGACCTGCCGCCCGCACGTCGTCTCGCGCTGTGGTGCGGCCTGCGCGTGCCGAACGCTCCCACGCCGCTGCCGGAACGCGCCGCGCCCGTGCTCATGGCCGACCGCCCCGGTGCGGGCCCCGACCCCGCGCCTGTGTGGACTGCCGAGCAACTGAAAAAAGCCACGCGTGGCCGCTGGCTCGTCGAGCCGCCGCCGGGCTGGTTCGCCAACTCGGTGGTGCGCGGGCCGGTCCACATGGAACTGCTGCCGAAGCCCTCGCTCTTCATCGCCTCCGACTACCGCACACTGGCCGCGCACGAGAACTACAGCAAGCCGCGCACCGACAACTGGGACCGCCACCTCGAATTGCCCCGCCTGCACTCCGAGCTGGCAGGCGCCGTGGTCGCGCACGCGGTGGACGGGCTCGATCCGGCCTTCCCGCTGCTGCAGGTGGACGACCCCATTGCCGCGATGCTCGCCATGGGCGCTGCCGCGCGGTCGCGCTACAAGGGCTTGATGGTGGGCGTGACCGGCACGGTAGGCAAGTCGTCCACCATCGCGATGCTGCGCGACCTGCTGCCCGAGCGCGCGCGCGTGCACACCACCATCGACAACTACAACTCGCGCGTCGGCGTGCCCGCCATGCTGGCCAACCTCGGGCCCGACGTGGATGTGTGCATCCTCGAAATGGCGCAGAGCGGGCTGTGGATGGACCGCGGCCCGATCTCGCTGGTGGCGCGGCCGCACGTGGCACTCATCACCGAGATCGGCCTGTCGCAGACGCGCCAGGCCTCGACGCTGGAGCTCACGGCCGAATACAAGTCGCGCATCTTCCTGGGGCTGGAGCCCGGCGGCGTGGCGATCGTGCCCGATCACATTGCCTGCCTGCAGCAGGTGGTGGCAGCGGCCGCGCGCACGGCGGGCGCCATCTGGGTGGTGGGCACCGGGCCCGACGCCAACGTGCGCATTGTCGACACCCGGCCCGAGCCCGGTGGCGGCTGCCGCGTGCGCATTGCCGTGCCGGGGCGCACGCTGGAGTACCTGTTCCCGGTCGAGAGCGCGGGGCTGGTGCGCAACTCGGCGCTCGCGTTCGCGGCTTTGCTGGCCATGGGCTTCGATGGCGAAGCCGCCTGCGCGCGCATGCCGCATGTGCGCCTGCCGGCCTCGGTGATGCAGGTGCGCGCGCTGCGCACGCAGGCCGGCGTGCAGGCCACGCTGATCGACGACAGCTGGAACGCCGAAGTCATGTCGATGCACAACGCAATGGAGTTCGTGCGCACCTGGCAGCGCGCGGAGAGCAACGGCCCCGTGGTGCGCAAGATCGGCGTGTTCGGGCGCATCGTCAACCTCGACAACGACGCCGAGGCCATGCACCGCAGCCTGGCCGCGCCGCTGCTGGCATCGGGCATCCAGCACCTCGTGACGCACGGCGAAGAGATGCGCTGGCTGCGCGAGGAAGTGCCCACCGAACTGCTCGGCCCGCACTTCGACAACGCCGTGCAGCTCGCGAACTACCTCGAAGGCTTCTTGCGCGACGGCGACCTGGTGCTGGTGAAGGGCGACCGCGACCGATCCGACTTCGGTAGCATCCCCGCACTGCTGCAACGGCTATGACCAAACCGGGCCTCTTCTTCCTGCGGTGCGCGCGTGGCGCCCTCGTGCTGCTCGCGCTGGCGCAGGCCGCCTGCGCGCAGCGCACCGGCCCCGACGTGCCTCGGCCCTTTGCCGCGGCCAACGACGAAGTGCTGCACTGGAACCAGCCCGCCGACCGCGCCAGCTGCCCCGACCGCAACAGCTACCTGTGGGTGCAGACCGCAGAGGGCCCCGCCTGCATCCGCTACTTCGCGAGCGACGACATCGAGGGCGCGCGCATCGCCATCGTGCAGTTCTCGGGCGACCGCGACAGCGTGATGGACCAGGCGCCCACGCGCATTCCCGATAACACCGAAGACCTGCGCACGCTCGATGCGCAGCGCAGCCGCGACCGCGCGGGCGTGCCGTGGATCTTCGTGGCGCGGCCCGGCACGTACGGATCGTCGGGCGACCACCGCAAGCGCCGGCAGCTGGTGGAGTTTCACGCACTCGATGCGGCACTCGACGCGCTCATGCAGCGCCACAGGCTGCAGCGCATCGTCATCGTCGGCCACAGCGGCGGCGCCACCGCAGGCGCTGCGCTGCTCACGCTAGGCCGCACGCGCGTGGCCTGCGCGGTGCTGACTTCGGGCGCCTACGGCCTGCTGGAGCGCGCGCGCATGCTGGGCCGCTCGAGAGACGGTCGCACCGACACCACGGGCAGCACGCAGTTCTACGACCCGATGGACCATGTCGTCGGCATCGTGCGCGACCCGGCGCGACGCATCGTGCTGATCGGCAATCGCGAAGACAGGAACACGCCCTTCGCGCTGCAGGAGCGCTTTGCCGACGCCGTGTCCAAGGCCGGCCATCGCATCGAACTGCGCACGCACGCCGCCGAGCCGCCTGACTACCATGACCTCAAGGACCGCATCGCGCTGCGCACCGCTTCGCAGTGCGCGCGCGAGGCGTTGTTCCCCTAAACAATTCCGGCAGGCAGGAGACACATGAGCAACAGCATCACATCGCGCGAGTTCGGCCGCATGCCCGACGGCCGCGCCGTCACCGAATACACCCTGGACAACGGCCGCGGCCTGAGCCTGAGTGCCATCAACCACGGAGGCATCGTCACCGCATTGCGCGTGCCCGACCGCGATGGGCACAGCGCGAACATCGTGCTGGGCTTGCCGACACTCGCCGACTACCGCAAGCCGCATCCGCACTTCGGCACCATCGTCGGACGCTTCGCGAACCGCATCGCGGCGGGGCGCTTCACGCTCGACGGCACGGTGCATCAGCTGGGGCTGAACGATGGCGTCAACTCGCTGCACGGCGGCGCCAAGGGCTTCGGCACGCGCTTCTGGGAGATCGTGCCGCTGTCGGCGCAAGAGGCCGGCGACGACATCGCCATCGAGCTGCGCTACACCAGCGCCGACGGCGAAGAAGGCTACCCCGGCGAGGTACAGATGACGGTGCGCTACACGCTGAGCGCGAACGCCAACACATGGCGCATCGACTACAGCGCCCTGACCGACAAGCCCACCGTGCTGAACCTGAGCCACCACGACTACTTCAACCTCGCGGGCAGCGGCTCGGTGATGGACCACCGGCTGACGATTTCCGCGAGCCGTTATTGCCCAGTGGATGCGACGCTGATTCCGACAGGCATCGCCGACCTGGCTTCGACGCCGTTCGACTTTCGTACTGCAACGCACATCGGAGAGCGCATCCGCGAAGACCACGAACAGTTGCTGCTTGCGCATGGCTACGACCACAACTGGGTGCTGGACCGTGCTCAGGTCGATCGCGGCCTTGCTCTGGCGGCACGGCTGGAGCACGAGGCCACAGGCCGCGTGATGGAAGTGCATACCAGCGAGCCCGGCGTGCAGTTCTATTCGGGCAATTTTCTCGACGGCAGCCTCATGGGCAGCGCGGGTGCAAGTCTGCGGCAGGGGGACGGGTTGTGCCTGGAGACGCAGCACTATCCGGATTCACCGAATCAGCCTGGGTTTCCGTCTACGGTGCTGCGGCCGGGGGAGGTGTTTCGCAGTGCGACGGAGCACCGGTTTTTTGCGTGAAGCCATCGCCGCAATCGGAATCAATTTACAGAGCCTCGAGCGGTCCGCGACGGCTGGAAATCGCATGTGCCGTTGGTCGCCACAGCCTGTTGGTCACGAACTCCGCCGCATGGACTGGCCCGGCATGGGTGAACACCACAGGGCAAAAGGGCAATGCAGCCATGGTCCCTACGGCCTGCAAGGCACGCCGGCGTGAAAGGGTCGAGGCCGCCTTCGGGTTGGACGGAGCGTCACCCGTATTCATGATATTTTTCGTCATTGATTGATTCCTCCCTGATCTGGTCACTTGATTGCCACGGCATCGGCAGGCGCACCCGGCACCGCCACGCGGAACTTCAGGCCGTCGAGCAGCTTGTCCCAAAGCGCGATGGCCTCTTCGTCGTTGAGCGAAGAGGCTTTGGCTGCACCGATGCGGTCCGCTTCGACCTTGGTGCGCATCGCCACGCTCAGATTGCCGGGGCGCGCGACGCTGCCGCCGTTCTTGCCGATGAACATCCACTCGAAGTCCTGCGTACCGTCGGGGCGGCGCACCAGCGACTCTTCGCCGTCCCAGCCGTGGACCTTCTTCTTGCCCTCGCGCAAGGTCGTGAGCTTGGGATATCTGCTGCCCGTCTCGCGCTTCTGGTCGGCGATGAGTTTGAGCAGGCCGTCGCTGTTGCCGGAAAACTTGGCGTTGATGGTCTGGTTGCTCTCGACGCTGAACACGACGTCGGGCAATGCAGCCATGTGGAGGCCGACTTGCGTCAGTACGTTGCCTTTGGAGCCATCCAGTCGGCGGAATCCGAACTCGTGGCATAGCCCTTGTTCGGTAGGTACTTCGTCGGGTTCACGAGCGCGCAGATTCTGGGCGATTTCAATCGTGTCTCGAAGGATGGATTCCGCAGTCGCTCCGTTGTCTGTTCCTCTGCCATTCACAAAGATGTGAGGCCCTACAACGTGATAAATGCGAAAACCTTCCAGTTCGAGTTCCTTGGCCGAATCGCTTTTGTAGGATCGAATCAACCACGTATCTGGCGCCGGCCCTCTGCCGAAGTAGTTGATCTCGGCTGTCTTGTTCCTCGCCAGAATCTTTGCCCGTTCGACTTCCATCACCTTCTCAATGTCCTTGGCTTGGTTGGGCAGGGTCGGGAAGTCTCGGCCGAAGGCCAGGCGCGAGTCCACGGGGACTGTCAGTACATAGCGTCCGAAGCACATCAGCTTGGTGTGCTCGAACAGCCGTTCAATGCGAGGGTTCGTCATCAGGTCGTTTCCTTGGTCATGATCGAGGTGAAGCGCTTCAGTCCTTCTTGTCCCACCACGGTGGATCGAACTCGTTGGCGATGCGCACGATGCCGTAGAGCGTCGAAGCGCTGGCATCGGGGTTCTTGTAGCTGTCCTGATGGTCGTAGCCGCGTTGGACGAACTTGACTTTGGCTTGGACTTTGCTGGCGCTGCGCTCTACTGGCACCGTGCCGTCGGCCGCGGCACCGGGTGGCTGAAGCTTCAAGATGAGTTCAGTGCCGTAGTCGCCGCGTACCTTCAGCAAGCCCTTCTTGTTGTCGCCCGTCTCGCCAGGCACCATCGTCCAGTTCGCCGGGTCGCCCGCCTTCGCCGCATCCCCATCGACAACGCGCCACGACACCTCGTTCCAGGCCAATTGCTTTGGGTCGTTGCCGTAATGGGCGTAGGTGCGCTCGTGGAAAGTGTTCTCGATGGCGTCAGCGAACTTCATGGCATCTTTGATTCGCTCCATAGTCGCTTTCGGCCCGATCTGTTCTTCAGTCTTGCCGCCCTCATCAGGAGGCTTGCCGAGTTGCCCGGCCGGATCAATCCACTTCGGATTGATCAACCGCCACCACTTGTGCGGCCCCTGCGCATAGATCTCATCCACCGCATCGTCGTGGGGCAGTCGCGCAAGGAAGTTGCCGTCCTGATCCTGCACATGCAGCCATTGCGTCCCGTAGGCGGCTGCGGGCAACAGCTCCAGTCCGCCTTGTGAATTGGCCAGCACCGCAGTTACTTTTTCCCCATCGTCGCCCAACAGGCCCTGGATGACGTTCCCGACGAAATCGTAAAGGGGGGCACCCTCGAAGCCCGCGCGCATGCGCTTGTAGGCTGCCGCAGCGCCGGTCGTGGGCATCACTCCGTGCACGATGCCAAGCACCTTGTCCTTGATGTTCCCGTAGTCCGAGTGAATCAGCGCGCGCGCCAGGATGCCGCCCATGCTGTGGGTCACGAGGATCACGCCCGGGCAGTCGAAGCCGTTCTCGTTGTAGGTTTGCACGAGCTTGTCGATCTTCGGCGCGAGTGACTTGGCTTCCTCGCCATTGCTCTTGAGCCAGTTGTAGCCAAAGGCATGCACGGGGTACCAGCAGTTGCCGATCTTCTTGATGTCGGCTTCGGTGAGTGCGGCGCCCTGTCCGCCGAAGCTCGAAGGCGCGGAGCCCACCATTGCCCGCTGGTCTTCGTTGTTCGTCCAGGGGAACGACACCTTCACCTGATCACCCCGGCCCTGCAGCATGTCGTTGAGGCGGCTTTCCATGTGCTTGATGATGTCGCCGTAGGCTTTGAACATCACCTCGCTCCAGCCGCGCGCGCGGGCCTTCTGCGCGGCCGTGAAGCTCCGCCTGTTGGCTGCCAGCGGATGGTTCGGGTCGGCCTTGGGGTCGTCGATCAGCAGTTTGCTGACGTAGCCCAGGTTGTTGGGCACGTTGTCGTGGCGCTTGTCGGAACTGACGGTCGTGTTGCCCGTGGCATCGAAGCGCTCGCCGCCATCGTCGGTGACCTCGTAGCGGTCCACCTCCACCTCGTCCGGGTCCAGACGCATCTGGCGCTGCGCCGGACTGTCTTTGCGCCGACCCAGGACATCGCCGGTGTCATCGGGCCGCCAGGAGACGTTGTCGCTGCGCTTGAGCAATGCCTGCCGCGCCTTGGACAGCCGCAGGTTGCTGCCCATGATGCCGGGCAGGAACACGATGGGTATGAGCTTGCCCGGCGGCACGCGCACGCGAACCTTGCGTTTGTCGGCCACGGGCGTCGTGGCAACGGCCACCTCCGCGAAGCCGCCGATGCCGAGGCTGAAATCCAGCCATGCGTCCTCTTCTTCACCCTGGGCAGCCATTATTTCTTCCTCCCCATCCAGCGCACCCCATAGATCTCGGGAGTATCGGAACGCTGCAATTGCGTGGTGCCGTCGGTGCCGGTGTTTGCGCCGGAGGCGTTCGCGGGCTCTGGCTGAGATTCGTCATTGCGTATGAGCCTGAACACCTGCTTTGCTGCAGCCGTGTTCTTCTCGTCGAGGTGATGAAACAGGACTTCCTGATCGAAAGCTGCCTTCACATCCCGGTTCACCACTTCCGGCGTGCGCCTGGCCGGCCCCATCAGGCTGTGGGTCGCCGCATGCTCGCGCCACAGCCCACTGGTGCCGTGCACGATGCCCTGCGCGTTCCAACGGCTGAAGCTGGAGCCGCCAGTGATCAGCACTTCTTCCTTGGCCGTGATCGTGATGCGCTCAGCCTCGAGCTTGATGTTGAGTCTGCCCAGGAGGTTGATGCTGTTGCGCAGGGCCTGGACGTCGATATCCGCATTGCCGGCAATCAGGCGGATGCCGGCCTTGAAGGCGAACAGGCGCACCGCATCCCTCGCGCTTGCAAGAAAGCTCTTGCCTGCGCTGATGCTGGTGTGCCCGCCGCTGGTGAGCGCGTTGTGCCCCATGCTGGCAATGTGCGTCGAGCCGTGCGCCGTGGCCTGGATGCCCGCCGGGCTGGCCAGCGTCAGGTGCGGTTGCCGGAATTCAGGGAACTGGCCTTGCTCCGGGTCGACTCCGCTTCCCCTGATGGCGTCGTTCTGTTCCTTCAGTTCCCGGGCCACTTCGTCTTGATCGCCCGAGTCGTGCGCCTTGGCCTCCTGCGCCATCTGGCTCAGGCCTTCGTGCAGGTCGCGCCCCTGCGTGAGCCGCGCCACGGTCTCGCGCATGTCGGTGATGTGGGCCTGTGCGTTCGGGCGCGATTCGGTGGTGACGAGCAGGCCGGCCGTGGCGCGAATGGCGCCGTGCCCATCGGTGCGCAGCTCGAAGCCCTGGCCCCGGTCGTCTTCGCGCCCAGCCGTACCCTCGATGCGGCCGATGTGCCCCAGGCTGATGCTGCTGCTCAGGTGGTCGCTCTTGAGCTGGGCCTGCACCTTGCCGCTCGTGTCGTCGAGCGCCAGATGGTTGCCGCGCTCACCGCCGCCGAGTTCGCGGCTGCGGTAGCCGGCCAGATGCTTCTGGTGGGGCAGGGCCCATGCCGGCATCCGGTCGGCGTTGTGCACGCGGCCGATGACGACGGGGTAGTCCGGGTCGCCGTTGAGAAAGTCGACGATTACCTCCTGCCCGATGCGCGGCAGCGCCACCTCGCCGAAGTTCGCGCCTGCCCAGCTTGAGGACACGCGCATCCAGCAACTGGAGTTCTCGTTGTTCTGGCCGATGCGGTCCCAGTGGAACTGCACTTTGATGCGGCCGTACTGGTCGGTCCAGATCTCCTCGCCGGACGGGCCGACCACGACGGCGGTCTGTGGGCCGTGGGTGCGGGGCTTAGTCGTTGTGCGACGGGGCCGCCACGGATTGCTCGTGGGCTGCACGTCGAAGGCGAAACGCTGCACGGAGCCTTCGGAGGCCTTTGCACCTTCTGTGGCCTGAAGATTTTCCTGAAGGTCGTAGCTCACGCCGAGCAGCAGGTATTGCCGGTTCTGATCGGTGCGGGGATGCTCTGCCAGGCGCATGGTGAAACCCGGCGCAAGGTCGCGCCTGTTGGAGCGGCCACTTGCGCGGCTGCGCTCGCTCAGCTGTTCTTCGTTGCGGATGGCCGCATAGGCTTCACCGTCTGCGAGCCGGGTGTAGCCGCCGGGCCACTCGTACAGCTCGTAGCGGTCATGGTCGTGGCCGCCTGGCTTGTGCTGCGACTGGCTCAGGTCTGCCTTGGGATGCAGGTGGTCGTAGTCGTCGTGCAGGAAACGGCCCGAGCGGACTTCTTCTGACGCCGACCATTCGTAGACGCGCTCGCCCGCATCCAGGCCACCGGTCATGCCAGCTTGTTCGTCGACGTGGAAGCGGACTTCTTCGCCGCCGGGCAGCGGTCCGTGCGAACTGGTGATGTCGTCGGCGCAGACCAGCACGTGCTGCCCTTCTTCGTGACGGAAGAAGTAATACAGGCCTTCGTGCTCGCAGAGGCGGGAGATGAAGTCGAAGTCTGTCTCTCCGTACTGCACGCAGTAGTCCCAGCGCCGGTAGTCGCGGCTGAGCTTCTGCTCGAGCGGGTAGTCGTAGCGCTCCAGCACGGCTGTGATGATCTCGGGAACGCTCTGGTCCTGGAAGATCCTGAAGTCACTGCGGCGCGTGGCCAGCCACAGCCATGGGCGCAGCTGCATCCTGTAGAAGCAGTGTCGGTCGTCTTCGCGCGCAAGACCGAATCTGGTGACGATGCCGTCGAGGTATCGCACTCCGCCGCGTTCGGTCTTGATGGCAACGCTGGCGGACTTGCCCAGCATCGCATTCGGATCAATTGCGTTGTCTCTGCCCAGCAGGTCGAGGTCGAAGCTGTAGAGCTGGCTCAGTGCCTCGCGGCCCTCAAGGCGGTGGAATTGAATTGCATCGCCCGCAGGCGTGCGGATGCTTACCCGCCGCTTCATGGCAGCGGGGCGCGCACGTGCGCGCCGTCGAAGTTGGACATTGGGCTCCCTGGATAGTGATCGCCTCTCGTGCCGAGGGCGAAGAACTTGTTTGGGCGGGATTCTGGGAGCCCATGTGCCAACGGCAATGACACCGCATCAGGTGTCTGTGCTTTGCGTGAACTAGTGCGCGATCATTCTTTCGTGCATAGAGAGGTGCTCTAGCCTGCGAACAGCGCCGCTGGCACGCCGGGGCTGTCGATGCGCACCTTGAACAACCCACCCGCCAGCGGCTCGGCCGCCTGCTGTTCTGCAGTGAGCCCGTTGCGTGCAGTCGTGATGTAGAGCGTGCGCAGGTCGGCATCGCCGAAGGCGCAGTCGGTGACGTGGCTCGCAGGCAGCGTGATGCGGCATAGCTCGGCCGCACTCACCGGGTCGTGGCACGTCACGCAGGAGCCGCCCCAGTGCGCGATCCATAACCGGCCGGCCGCGTCGGTGGTCATGCCGTCGGGCAGGCCATCGGGTTTCGGAAAGCGGTGCCATACGCGCCGGTTCGATACGGTGCCGGCTTCCATGTCGAAGTCGTAGGCGTAGAGATTGTTGAGCACCGTGTTGTTGAAGTACATGGTGCGGCCGTCGGCCGACCACGTCGGGCCGTTGGTCACTTCGAAGCCGTCGTCGTGCTTTGTGCAGCGGCCGTCGGCGTTGTAGCGGTAGAGCGCGCCGGTGGGGGCCTTGCAGTCGAAGTCCATGCTGCCGGCCCAGAAGCGGCCACGAGCGTCGCACTTACCGTCGTTGAAGCGGTTGCCCGTGCGCTCGGGTTCGGGCTGGTGCAGGTAGTGCGGCTTGGCGCCGGCGCCAGGCAGCTGTGTCGTGTCGAAAAGCGCGAAGCCGCGACGCAGCGTGAGGATCAGGCCCGGCGCCGTCGCGCGCTCGGAAATCGCGGTGATCTCTTCGTCGAAGGTCCAGGCCCGTCGTGCACCGTCGGCGGGGCGGAACCAGAACAGGCGCGGCGTGAGGATGTCGATCCAGTAGAGCGCCTGTTCGCGCTGCGACCAGAGCGTGCCCTCGCCGAGCTCGGCGCCGGCGGGCCAGATGCATTCGGGCTCGCCTGCGACCGAAGGCGCGGGCAACGGGAGGGAGGGGCTTGTCTCTTTCATTTGTTCTTTCCTTGTGATGTCTTCTTGACGCGGCGGATCGTATCAAGGCATATTGATAACGGAAATTGAAAATACTGGCATCAACTGATATTCATATTGCAATGTCATGTGATGCGTACCTCGGAGACTTTTCTTGAATTCCCCCCAGCTTTCCATTCATCCCAGCCTGAAGGACCGCGCGGTGTTCGTCACCGGTGGCGGCAGCGGCATCGGTGCGGCCATCGTCGCCGCATTCGCGACGCAGGGCGCGCGTGTGGCCTTCGTCGATATTGCCGAGGGCGCCAGCGCGGCGCTCGCGCAGCAGATCAAGGAGGCCGGCCACGCGGCGCCATGGTGGCGCGCCTGCGACGTGCGCGATATCGCCTCGCTGCAGAAAGCCATTGCCGACGCGGCTGCCGAACTCGGCGACTTCGCGGTGCTGGTCAACAACGTGGCAAGCGACGACCGCCACACGCTCGAATCGGTCACGCCCGACTACTACGACAACCGCATGGCCATCAACGAGCGGCCCGCGCTGTTCGCGATCCAGTCGGTGGTGCCGGGCATGAAGCGGTTGGGCTTCGGCTCGGTGGTCAACCTGGGCTCGACGGGCTGGCAGACCAAGGGCTCGGGCTACCCCTGCTATGCAATCGCCAAGTCGTCGGTGAACGGCCTCACGCGCGGGCTCGCGGTGGACCTGGGGCGTGACCGTATTCGCATCAACACCGTGTCGCCCGGCTGGGTGATGACCGAGCGGCAGGTGAAGCTGTGGCTCGATGAAGAGGGCGAGAAGGCCTTGCAGCGCAACCAGTGCCTGCCCGACAAGCTGATGCCGGAAGACATCGCGCGCATGGTGCTGTTCCTCGCGTCTGACGACGCGAAGATGTGCACCGCTCAAGAGTTCACCGTCGACGCAGGCTGGACGTAATCAGGCACTCCCCCAGGCTTCGCGCACTTCGTGTCGCTTCGCCAACCCCCTCGCCGGGGGCAATGCCAGCGGCCCGGCAAAGCCGGTTCCGCGGCATTCCGCGAATGAATCCGGTCAATCGATTTCGAGTTTGCGTCCGTAGACGCTCATGCTGGCTGTCTTCAGCGCCTTCATCATCACCTTCGCCGCCGGCGATAGCAGCCGGTCGGTGCGCGTGATGATGCCGAAGGCGTCCATGTGGCAGGGCATGTCCAGCGGCAGCAGCGACACGATGCCGTGCGCCGCGTAGTAGCGTGCCACGTCGGTTGCGAGCACGGCCACCATGTCGCTCTGCTGCAGCATGCGCGTGATGAAGAGCAGGGCAGGGCTCTCGATGGTGTTGGTCGGCGGCGCCAGGCCTTCTTCCTGGAACATCAGCTCGAAGCGGTGGCGCAGCACGCTGCCCGCGGGCGGCACGATCCAGCCGGCGCTCACCACGTCGCGCAGCGTGAGCCCGCTCACGCCCAGCAGCGGATGGCCCGGCCGCACCAGGGCGCACACCGGCTCTTCGCTTAGCGCCTCGTAGCGCAGCTGCGACTTGTCGTGCTCGGCGAAGAGGCGCGCCACCAGGATGTCGAGCTTGCCCTGCTCGAGCCGCTCGATCAGCACCGGGCTGGTCTCGATCTCCAGCGACACGCGCAGATCGGGCTGTTCGCGCTTCACCATCGCCACGGCGGGCGGCATCAGCGTGAGGCCCGGAGCGGTGATGGCGCCCACGCTCACCTGGCCGAAGCGGCCGGCCTTGAGCGCGGTGAGTTCGTCGTGCGCCTGGTTCAGGCTCGCGAGCGCGACGCGGGCGTGGCGGATCATGGTCTCGCCGTACCAGGTCGGGCGCATGCCGCGCGGCAGGCGGTCGAACAGCGGCACCTCCAGCACGTCTTCCAGGTCTTTCAGCAGCTTGGAGGCGGCGGGCTGCGTCATGTTGAGCACCTGCGCCGCGCGGTGGATGTTGCCTTCCTCGGCCAGGGCCACGAGCAGCAGCAGTTGCCGGGTCTTGAGCCGGGCGCGGATGAACCAGTGGTTGTAGTTGGTCATGTCTCTTGAAACGAAGGACTGATCGGGTTTTCCAGAATCCGATGATCGATATCCATTTTGCTTAAAAAACGATTGGATTGATATCAAATCTATTCATAGACTCGCAGCACTCCAAAAACAACAGAGACAAGGTCCGCGCCCCGGTGATTCACGGCGAGCTCCATCAGAACGTGCGGCAGTACATCAATGGCCGCTGGGAAACCAGCGCGACCACGGGTGTGAGCGCCAATCCCTCGGACACCAGCGAAGTGGTGGCCGAGTACGCACGTGCCGACCGCCGCCAGGCCGAAGCCGCCATCCGCGCGGCCACCGAGGCCTTTCCCCACTGGAGCCACAGCACGCCGCAGCGGCGCGCCGACGTGCTCGACCGCATCGGCGCCGAACTGCTCGCACGCAAGGACGACCTGGGCCTGCTGCTGGCGCGCGAGGAGGGCAAGACCCTGCCCGAAGCCATTGCAGAGGTGGCGCGCGCGGGCCAGATCTTCAAATTCTTCGCGGGCGAAGCCCTGCGCGGCGGCGGCGGCGAGAACGTGGCCTCGGTGCGCGCGGGCGTGCAGGTCGACGTCACGCGCGAACCGGTCGGCGTGGTGGGGCTCATCACGCCGTGGAACTCGCCCTTTGTCATCCCGGCGTGGAAGATCGCGCCCGCGCTGGCCCATGGCAACAGCGTGGTGTTCAAGCCCGCCGAACTGGTGCCGGCCTGCGGCTGGGCGCTGACCGAGATCATCAGCCGCGCCGCCTTGCCGGCCGGTGCCTTCAATCTCGTGATGGGCAGCGGCCGCGAAGTGGGGCAGGCGCTGGTCGACAGCGCGCTGGTCGATGCGCTGAGCTTCACGGGCTCCATGGCCAATGGCGAGCGCATCCTGCAGGCCGCTGCCGCAAGGCGCGCCAAGGTGCAGCTGGAGACGGGCGGCAAGAACGCGCTGGTGGTGCTGGCCGATGCCGACCTCGATCGCGCCGTCGATTGCGCGGTGCAGGGCGCGTACTTTTCCGCGGGCCAGCGCTGCACCGCGTCGAGCCGGCTCATCGTAGAGGCCGCGGTGCACGACGCCTTTGTCGCAAAGCTGCGCCAGCGGCTCAAGACACTGAAGATCGGCCACGCACTGGAGCGCGGCGTCGACATCGGCCCGGTGGTTGACGAAGAACGCCTGGCGCAGAACCTCGCCTGGGTCGACGTGGCGCGCGAAGAAGGCGCCGAGCACGTGTGGGGCGGCGAAGCGCTGGAGCGCGCCACCGTCGGCCACTACATGAGCCCCGCGCTGTTCCTGGCCAAGCCCTCGCACCGCATCGCACGCGAGGAGATCTTCGGCCCGCTGGCCTGCGTGCTGCGCGCCGACGACTACGACGAAGCGCTCGCGCTGTGCAACGACACGCCCTTCGGCCTGTGCGCGGGCATCTGCACCAATTCGCTGAAGCACGCGATGCATTTCAGACGCCATGCCGTGGTCGGCATGACGATGGTCAATCTGCCGACCGCGGGGGTGGACTTCCACGTGCCCTTCGGCGGCCGCAAGGGGTCGGGCTACGGGCCGCGCGAACAAGGGCGCCACGCCGCGGAGTTCTACACGACGGTGAAGACCGGCTACATGCTGGCCTGAGCCGCGACGAAAAAACGGTTCTCAACAAGCAAGTCAACAGAAGGAGACATCCCATGACCATGAATCGCCGCACCCTCAACACCGCGCTCGCCGCTGCTGCCCTCAGTGGCATGCTGCCCATCTCTGCGCTCGCGCAGAAAAAACTGGTGCTCGGCTTTGCGCAGGTGGGGGCCGAGAGCGAATGGCGCACCGCCAACACCGAGTCGATCAAGTCGTCGGCCAAGGAGGCCGGCATCGATCTCAAGTTCTCCGATGCGCAGCAGAAGCAGGAAAACCAGATCAAGGCCATCCGCTCGTACATCGCACAGAAGGTGGACGTGATCGCGTTCTCGCCGGTGGTGGAGTCGGGCTGGGAAACCGTGCTGCGCGAGGCCAAGGCCGCCAAGATCCCGGTGGTGCTGACCGACCGCTCCGTCAACACCAAGGACGACTCGCTCTACGTGACCTTCATGGGCTCCGACTTCACCGAGGAAGGCCGCAAGGCGGGCCGCTGGCTGGTCGAGAAGATGAAGGACCAGAAGGGCGATGTGAACATCGTCGAGCTGCAGGGCACCGTGGGCTCGGCTCCGGCCATCGATCGCAAGAAGGGCTTCGAGGAAATCATCAAGGCCGACCCGAAGTTCAAGATCATCCGCTCGCAGACCGGCGACTTCACGCGCGCCAAGGGCAAGGAAGTGATGGAAGCCTTCCTGAAGGCCGAGGGCAAGAAGATCAATGTGCTGTTCGCGCACAACGACGACATGGCCATCGGCGCGATCCAGGCCATAGAGGAAGCCGGCCTGAAGCCGGCGAAGGACATCACCATCATCTCCATCGACGGGGTGAAGGGCGCCTTCGAAGCAATGATCGCCGGCAAGCTCAACGTGTCGGTCGAATGCAGCCCGCTGCTCGGGCCGCAGCTGATGCAGGCCGTGAAAGACATCAAGGACGGCAAGACGCTGCCCAAGCGCATCGTGACGGTCGAGGGCATCTTCCCGATGGAAGTTGCCGCGAAAGAGTTTCCCAATCGCAAGTACTGAGAGCCCACACCCATGAAACGCAAATTCCTCAAAGCCTCTCTCGCGGGCATCGCGTTCGCCATCGTCGGCTTCACGCCACTGGCCAACGCGCAGGACAAGGGCCTGATCGCGATCTCGATGCCCACCAAGTCGTCGGCCCGCTGGATTGCCGACGGCGCCAACATGGTCAAGTACTTCAAGGACAAGGGCTACAAGACTGACCTGCAGTACGCCGACGACGACATTCCCAACCAGCTCGCGCAGATCGAGAACATGGTGACCAAGGGCTCCAAGGTGCTGGTGATTGCGGCCATCGACGGCACCACGCTGTCCGATGTGCTGCAGAAGGCGGCTGACAAGGGCGTGAAGGTCATCGCGTACGACCGGCTCATCAAGGGCTCGAAGAACGTCGACTACTACGCCACCTTCGACAACTTCCAGGTCGGCGTGCTGCAGGCGCAGTCGATCGAGGCCGCGCTGGGGCTCAAGAGCGGCAAGGGTCCGTTCAACATCGAGCTGTTCGGCGGCTCGCCCGACGACAACAACGCCTTCTTCTTCTACAACGGCGCGCTCTCGGTGCTCAAGCCCTACATCGACAGCGGCAAGCTGGTGGTGCGCAGCAAGCAGATGGGCATGGACAAGGTCGGCACGCTGCGCTGGGACGGTGCAGTGGCACAGGCGCGCATGGACAACCTGCTGTCGGCCTACTACACCAAGGACCGTGTCGACGCGGTGCTGTCGCCGTACGACGGCCTGTCCATCGGCATCCTGTCGTCGCTCAAGGGCGTGGGCTACGGCTCGGGCTCGCAGCCGATGCCTATCGTGTCGGGTCAGGACGCCGAGGTGCCTTCGGTCAAGTCGATCCTGCGCAAGGAGCAGACCTCCACCGTGTTCAAGGACACGCGCGAGCTGGCCAAGGTCACGGTCGCCATGGTCGACGCCATGCTCTCGGGCAAGACGCCCGAGGTGAACGACACCAAGACCTACAACAACGGGATCAAGGTCGTGCCCTCGTACCTGCTGAAGCCAGTGAGCGTGGATGCGTCGAACTGGAAGACGGTGCTGGTCGACAGCGGCTACTACAAGGAAAGCCAGATCAAGTGAGCATCGAAAGCAGCATCGCCGATGCTGGTGCAATCCTCGAGATGCGTGGCATCACCAAGACGTTTCCCGGCGTGAAGGCGCTGAGCAACGTCAACCTCAGCGTGCGCGCCGGGGAGATCCACGCGGTGGTGGGTGAGAACGGTGCGGGCAAGTCGACGCTCATGAAGGTGCTCAGCGGCGTCTACCCGTGCGACTCGTACACCGGCGAGATCCATTTCGAGGGCGAGCTGCGCCGCTTCCGGGGCATTGCCGACAGCGAGAAGCTCGGCATCATCATCATCCACCAGGAGCTGGCGCTGGTGCCGCTGCTGTCCATTGCCGAGAACATCTTCCTGGGCAACGAGATTGCCAGCGGCGGCGTGATCGACTGGTTTGCCGCGTACGCGAAGACGCGCGAGCTGCTTTCCAAGGTGGGCCTGAAGGAGCCGCCGACCACGCTGGTAACCGACCTGGGCGTGGGCAAGCAGCAGCTGGTGGAAATCGCCAAGGCGCTGGCCAAGGAGGTGAAGCTGCTGATACTCGACGAGCCCACCGCCAGCCTGAACGAGAACGACAGCGATGCGCTGCTGATGCTGCTGCTCGAGCTCAAGCGCCAGGGCATCGCGTCGATCCTCATCTCGCACAAGCTCAACGAGATTGCCAAGGTGGCCGATTCGATCACCGTGCTGCGCGATGGCGCCACGGTCGAGACGATGAACTGCGCAAGGCAGGCGATCAGCGAAGACCGCATCATCCGCGGCATGGTGGGGCGCGACATGGCACACCGCTACCCGCAGCGCGACCCGAAGATCGGCGAGACCGTGTTCGAGGTGCGCGACTGGCGCGTGCACCATGCGCTGCATGCCGACCGCGAGCAGATCAAGGGCGTGAGCCTGAACGTGCGCAAGGGCGAGATCGTCGGCATTGCGGGCCTCATGGGCGCGGGACGCACCGAGCTGGCCATGAGCGTGTTCGGCAAGTCCTACGGGCAGCGCATCAGCGGCTCGGTGTTCATGCACGGCAAGCAGGTGGACGTGAGCACGGTGCGCAAGGCCATCGACCACGGCATCGCCTACGTCACCGAAGACCGCAAGGGCCTGGGGCTGGTGCTGGAGGAAGACATCCGCAAGAACATCAGCCTGGCGAATCTCGATGCGATTTCCGAATCTTCGGTGATCGACAACGGGCGCGAGTTCAAGGTGGCCAACGAGTACCGCAAGGCGCTCAACATCCGCTGCTCGGGCGTCGAGCAGCTGGTGGTCAACCTGTCTGGCGGCAACCAGCAGAAGGTGGTGCTGAGCAAGTGGCTCTTCACCAAGCCCGAACTGCTGATTCTCGACGAGCCCACGCGCGGCATCGACGTGGGCGCCAAGTACGAGATCTACACCATCATCGACCAGCTCGCGAGCGAGGGCAAAGGCATTCTCATGATTTCTTCGGAACTGCCGGAGCTGCTCGGCATGTGCGACCGCATCTATGTGATGAACGAGGGGCGCTTCGTCGCCGAGTTTCCGGCGGCCGAGGCCTCGCAGGAACGCATCATGCACGCCATCGTGAGTGCGGGGAGCTCTGTTCATGTCGCAGCCTGAAGTGAACGCGGTGAAGGCCGCCATTCCCGCTTCCGAAGCGCCGAAGCTGCATGTCGGATTTCTGAAGAACAACCTGCGCGAATACGGCATGCTGATCTCGCTGGTCGCGATCATGGTGCTGTTCCAGGTGCTGACCGACGGCACGCTGCTGCGGCCGCTGAACCTCACCAACCTGCTGCTGCAGAACAGCTACGTGGTCATCATGGCGCTGGGCATGCTGCTGGTGATCGTGGCGGGACACATCGACCTGTCGGTGGGCTCGGTGTGCGGCTTCATCGGGGCGCTGGCTGCGGTGCTGATGGTGGAGTACGAGTGGCACTTCGTGCCCACGGCCATCGTGAGCATTCTTGCGGGCGCGGTCATCGGCGCGGCGCAGGGCTGGTTCGTGGCGTTCCGCAAGATCCCTTCGTTCATCGTCACGCTCGCGGGCATGCTGGTGTTCAAGGGGCTCACGCTGGCGCTGCTGGCGGGGCAGTCGGTGGGGCCGTTCCCGGTGGAGTTCCAGCGGCTCAGCTCGGGCTTCATTCCCGATCCGCTGGGTGGCGATGCATTGCGCACCACCTCGCTGATCGTGGGTGCGCTGGCCGCCGCGGCGCTGGTGTTCTTCAAGCTGCGCGGGCGCGCCAAGCTGGCGGCGCACGGCATGGAGCAGGAGCCGTATGCATTCTTCCTCGTGAAGAACCTGTTCTTCGCGGCCATCATCCTGTTCTTCAGCTACCTGCTCTCGACCTACAAGGGTCTGCCCAACGTGCTGATCGTGATGGCGGTGCTGATCGTGGTGTACGACTTCGTCACCAACCGCACGACTATCGGCCGGCGCATCTATGCGCTGGGCGGCAACGAGAAGGCGGCGCGACTGTCGGGCGTGAAGACGCAGCGGCTCGCATTTCTCACTTTCGTGAACATGGGCGCGCTGGCGGCGCTGGCGGGCCTCGTGTTCGCGGCGCGTCTCAACACGGCCACGCCCAAGGCGGGCCTGGGCTTCGAGCTCGACGTGATCGCGGCCTGCTTCATCGGCGGCGCATCGGCCTCGGGTGGCGTGGGCCGGGTGATGGGCGCGGTGATCGGCGCCTTCATCATGGGTGTGATGAACAACGGCATGTCGATCCTGGGCATCGGCATCGACTACCAGCAAGTCATCAAGGGGCTGGTGCTGCTGGCGGCGGTGTTCATCGACGTCTACAACAAGAACAAGTGACGGCTGTACATGGCTGACGACGACACTCCCTCGCCCGTGCTGGAGCTCAAGGGCATCCACAAGCAGTTCGGCGGCATTCCGGTGCTGCGCGACGTGCAGTTGCGGTTGTACCCGGGCGAGATCCACGCACTGATGGGGCAGAACGGCGCGGGCAAGTCGACGCTGATCAAGGTGCTGACGGGCGTGCTGCCGTCCAGCGGTGGCGAGATATTCCTCGACGGCCAGCCGATTCACCCGCACTCGCCGCTGGAGGCCCAGAAGCTGGGTATCAGCACGGTCTACCAGGAGGTGAACCTGTGCCCGAACCTGTCGGTGGCGGAGAACGTGTTCGCGGGGCGCTATCCGCGCTGCGGCGTGGCGCAGGGCTTTCGCATCGACTGGGCTTGCGTGAACCGGCGCGCCGAAGAACTGCTGGCGCGCATCGGGCTCGACATCGACGTGACGCGGCTTTTGTCGAGCTACTCGGTGGCAGTGCAGCAGATGGTGGCGATTGCGCGGGCGCTGGGCGTGTCGTCGAAGGTGCTGATCCTCGACGAGCCGACGTCGAGCCTTGACGACGACGAGGTTGAGAAGTTGTTCGAGGTGCTGCGCAGGCTGCGCGGCGAGGGACTGGCGATCGTTTTCGTGACGCACTTCCTCAACCAGATGTATGCGGTGTCGGACCGCATCACGGTGCTGCGCAACGGCAGCTGGATCGGCGAATGGCGCGTGGCCGACTTGGGGCCGCAGGCGTTGATTGCCGCGATGCTCGGGCGCGAGTTGGCGGCGCAATCGGCGCGGCCTGCTGCGCTGCCTGCGTTCGACGAGGCCGCGTCGGCCTTGCTGCAGGCCGAAGGGCTGGGCCAGGCTGGGCAACTGCAGGCAACTGACTTGCGCGTGCGCGCGGGCGAGGTCGTCGGCATCGCGGGCCTGCTGGGCGCGGGACGTACGGAACTCGCTCGGCTGCTGTTCGGGCTGGAGTCGCCCGACCGTGGCGTGCTCAAGGTTGATGGCCGCGCTGTCAGTTTTTCGAATCCGGCCGATGCAATCCGTGAAGGCCTTGCGCTGTGCCCCGAGGAACGCAAGACCGATGGCATCGTTGCCGAACTTTCGGTACGCGAGAACATTGCGCTTGCCTTGCAGGCACGCTTGGGCACGCGGCGATTCCTGTCGCATGCTGAGCAGACCGAGATGGCAGAGCGCTTCGTCAAGTCGCTGGGCATCAAGACCGCGAGTGTTGAAACCCCCATCGGCCTGCTCTCCGGCGGCAACCAGCAGAAGGCAATGATCGCGCGCTGGCTCGCGACCGAGCCGCGTTTACTGATCCTCGACGAGCCCACGCGCGGCATCGACGTGGCGGCCAAGCAGGAAATCATGGAAGAAATTTTGCGGCTCGCGAAGGCGGGCATGGCGGTGATCTTCATCTCGTCGGAGATGAGCGAGGTGGTGCGCGTGGCGCATCGCATTGTGGTGCTGAGGGACCGGAAGAAGGTGGGGGAGCTGCCGGGTGGCTCTTCCGAGGACGAGGTGTACGAAATGATTGCGGCCACATGAAGCACCTCCTGTTTTTCTCCCTCCCCTTCCGGGGGAGGGCGGCAGGGGTGGGGGCAGGCGGCCTTCACCATCGCGCGGCATTCGAGGCCGCATGCCCCCATCCCAGCCTTCCCCCGGAAGGGGAAGGAGCAAGGCAGACGATATGAACCGCCTTTCATCTCTCATGAGTCATCGGCTTGCCTGGCCGATCGTTACGCTGCTGCTCCTGCTCGCAGTCAACACCGCCTTCAACTCCAGCTTCCTGCACCTCGAATGGCGCGAAGGCCATCTCTACGGCAGCCTGATCGACATCCTCAACCGCGCGGCACCGCTGGTGCTGGTGTCGCTGGGCATGACGCTGGTGATCGCCACGCGCGGCATCGACATTTCGGTAGGCGCGGTGGTGGCCATTGCGGCGGCGCTCGCGGCCTGGATGATTGGCGGCTCGGTAGCCAATGACGTGAGCCGGTTCCCGATGTCGCTTGCCATCATCGCGGCCATCGGCATTGCGTTGCTGTGCGGGCTGTGGAACGGGCTGCTGGTGGCCAAGGTCGGCATGCAGCCGATCATTGCGACGCTGATCCTGATGGTGGCGGGACGCGGCATTGCACAGCTGATTGCCGATGGGCAGATCATCACGATCTACTACAAGCCCTTCTTCTTCCTCGGCAGTGGTTATCTGCTGGGGCTGCCGTTTTCGCTGTTCATAGTGGCGGCGGTGTTCGTGCTGCTGTATCTGGCGATCACGCGCACGGCGCTGGGGTTGTTCATTCAGGCTGTGGGCATCAACCCGACGGCAGCGCGTGTGGCGGGTGTGCAGGCGCGGCGGCTGATTGTTGGTGCGTATGCCTTCTGTGGTGCTTGCGCGGGCGTGGCGGGGCTCCTGATCAGCTCCAACGTGAAGAGTGCGGATGGCAACAACGCAGGGCAACTGATCGAGCTCGATGCGATCCTGGCGGTGACGCTGGGCGGCACTGCGCTGACCGGTGGGCGCTTCAGCCTGGTGGGCAGCGTGATAGGGGCGCTGATCATCCAGACGCTGACCTATGCGATCTATTCGCTGGGGGTGCCGCCGGAGATCAATCTTGTCGTGAAGGCGGGTGTGGTGTTTGCGGTGATGCTGTTGCAGTCGCCTGAATTCAGGGCGGAAGTGCGGTCGCTGGTGCAGCGGCCGGCGCATGAAGGAGCGCATTCATGAGTGCGGTGATCGACGCGGCACCCTCACCCCAGCCCTCTCCCGCGCGCGAGAGAGGGAGTAAGAAGGGGCTCAATCCCAAGTACCTGCCATTGGCGGCGACCATCTCGCTGTTTGTGCTTGTGGCCACGCTGGGGTCTGTCTTCTACGACGGCTTCTTCTCTGCGCAGGTGTTCCTCAACCTGCTGATCGACAACGCCTTCCTGATCGTCGTGGCCGTGGGCATGACCTTCGTGATTCTCTCGGGTGGCATCGACCTGTCGGTGGGCTCGGTGATCGCGCTGACCACCATGGTGTCGGCCTCGCTGGTCGAGAAGCACGGCTGGAGCCCGGGCATCGTGATTCCGCTGGTGCTGGTGATGGGCACGGCCTTCGGCGCGTTCATGGGGTTGCTCATCGAGCGCTTCCGGCTACAGCCCTTCATCGTCACGCTGGCCGGTATGTTCCTGGCGCGCGGGCTGTGCTACCTCATCAGCATCGACTCGATCAGCATCACCAACGAGTTTTACTCGGAGGTCTCGCAGATCCGCATTCCCATCTGGGGAGAGGCCTCGGTGTCGATCAGCGCGGTGATCGCCATCGTGGTGCTACTGGCGGCGATTTTCATTGCGCACTGCACGCCCTTCGGCCGCGCGGTGTACGCCATTGGTGGCAGCGAGCATTCGGCGATGTTGATGGGCCTGCCGGTGCGCCGCACGCTCATTGGCGTGTACACGCTCTCGGGTTTCTGCTCGGCGCTGGCGGGCGTGATCTTCACCTTCTACATGCTCTCGGGCTACGGCCTGCACGCGATAGGGCTCGAGCTCGACGCCATCGCTGCGGTGGTGATCGGCGGCACGCTGCTCACAGGCGGCGTGGGCTACGTGGCGGGCACGCTGTTCGGCGTGCTGATGCTCGGGATCATCCAGACGCTCATTTCATTCGACGGCACGCTGAGCTCATGGTGGACGCGCATCGTGGTTGGTGCACTGCTGTTCGTCTTCTGTTTGCTGCAACGCTTCTTTACCTCGCGCTCTCCACGGCGCTGATTCAACCCATGACAAAGAAACTTCGTTCGACCGAATGGTTCGGCTCGGCCGACAAGAACGGCTTCATGTACCGAAGCTGGATGAAGAACCAGGGCATTCCGGACCACGAGTTCGATGGCCGGCCGATCATCGGCATCTGCAACACCTGGTCGGAGCTCACGCCGTGCAACGCGCACTTCCGCAAGATCGCCGAGCACGTGAAGCGCGGCATCTCGGAGGCGGGCGGTTTCCCGGTCGAATTCCCGGTGTTCTCCAACGGCGAATCGAACCTGCGGCCAACCGCGATGCTCACGCGCAACCTCGCGAGCATGGACGTGGAAGAGGCCATCCGCGGCAACCCGGTCGATGCGGTGGTGCTGCTCACGGGCTGCGACAAGACCACGCCCGCGCTGCTGATGGGCGCGGCGAGCTGCGACATCCCGGCCATCGTGGTCACGGGCGGGCCGATGCTCAACGGCAAGCTCGACGGCAAGAACATCGGCTCGGGCACGGCCGTGTGGCAGCTGCACGAATCGCTGAAGGCGGGCGAGATCAACCTGCACCAGTTCCTCTCGGCCGAAGGCGGCATGTCGCGCTCGGCAGGCACCTGCAACACCATGGGCACGGCCTCGACCATGGCCTGCATGGCCGAGGCGCTGGGCACTTCGCTGCCGCACAACGCTGCCATTCCGGCAGTCGATGCGCGGCGCTATGTGCTCGCGCAGATGTCGGGCATGCGCGCGGTGCAGATGGCGAAAGAAGGGCTCACGCTGTCGAAGATCCTCACGCGCGAGGCTTTCGAGAACGCCATTCGCGTGAACGCGGCCATCGGCGGATCGACCAATGCGGTGATTCACCTGAAGGCAATTGCGGGGCGCATCGGCGTCGATCTGGAGCTGGAAGACTGGACGCGCATCGGCAGCAACACGCCGACCATCGTCGACCTGATGCCTTCGGGGCGCTTCCTGATGGAGGAGTTCTACTACGCCGGCGGGTTGCCGGCTGTGCTGCGCCGGCTCGGCGAGAACGGGCTGCTGCCGCACCCCGATGCGCTGACCGTCAACGGCCATTCGATCTGGGACAACGTGCGCGATGCACCCAGCCTCGACGACGAAGTGATCCGCCCGCTGAGCAACCCGCTGATCGCCGATGGCGGCATCCGCATCCTGCGCGGCAACCTGTCGCCGCGCGGTGCGGTGCTCAAGCCCTCGGCCGCGTCGCCGGAGCTGCTGAAGCACCGCGGCAAGGCGGTGGTGTTCGAGAACCTGGAGCACTACAAGGCGCGCATCGTCGATGAAAACCTCGACGTCGATGCCAGCTCGGTGATGGTGCTGAAGAACTGCGGCCCCAAGGGCTACCCCGGCATGGCCGAGGTGGGCAACATGGGACTGCCGCCGAAGCTGCTGCGCCAGGGCGTGAAGGACATGGTGCGCATCTCGGATGCGCGCATGAGCGGCACGGCATATGGCACCGTGGTGCTGCACGTCGCGCCCGAGGCGGCAGATGGCGGGCCGCTCGCGGCGGTGCGCGACGGCGACTGGATCGAGCTCGACTGCGATGCGGGGCGTTTGCATCTCGACATCAGCGACGAAGAGCTGGCGTCGCGCCTGGCGTCGCTGACCGCCTCCGACGCACAGCCGATGAGCACGCGCGGCGGCGGCTACCAGAAGCTCTACGTCAACCACGTGCTGCAGGCCGACGAAGGCTGCGATTTCGATTTTCTGGTCGGCTGCAGAGGCTCGGCCGTTCCCCGCCATTCACACTGATTCACCATGACACCCAGATACCGCGGCATCTTCCCGGTGGTGCCCACCACCTTCACCGAACAGGGCGCGCTCGACATCGAGAGCCAGAAGCGTTGCGTCGATTTCATGATCGATGCGGGCTCGGACGGCCTGTGCATCCTGGCGAACTTCTCGGAGCAGTTCGTGCTGTCCGACGAAGAGCGCGAGGTTCTGACGCGCACGATCCTCGAACACGTGAAAGGTCGCGTGCCGGTGATCGTGACCACCACGCACTACAGCACCAAGGTGTGTGCCGAACGCAGCCGCCGCGCGCAGGACATGGGCGCCGCGATGCTGATGGTGATGCCGCCGTACCACGGTGCGACTTTCCGCGTGCCCGAGCCGCAGATCTTCGAGTTCTATGCGCGGCTGTCGGACGCTGTGGGCATTCCGATCATGATCCAGGACGCGCCGGCCAGCGGCACGGTGCTGTCGGCGCCGTTCCTTGCGCGCATGGCCAAGGAGATCGAGCACGTCGCGTATTTCAAGATCGAAACCGCTGGCGCGGCCGCGAAGCTGCGCGAGCTGATTCGCCTGGGCGGCGATGCCATCGAAGGCCCGTGGGACGGCGAAGAAGCCATCACGCTGATGCCCGACCTCGACGCCGGTGCGACCGGGTCGATGACAGGCGGCGGCTACCCGGACGGCATCCGGCCGATCATCGAGGCGCACCGATCAGGCGACCGCGACAAGGCCTTCGCGCTGTACCAGCAATGGCTGCCGCTGATCAACTACGAAAACCGGCAGGCGGGCCTGCTGGCTTGCAAATCGCTGATGAAGGAGGGCGGGGTGATCGCCTGCGAAGCGCCGCGTCACCCGTTGCCGGCGATGCACCCCGACACGCGTGCCGGCCTGATCGAAACCGCGAAGCGGCTCGATCCGATGGTGCTGCGCTGGGGGAAGTAGGGACGGGAAAGAGGCCGCTCAGGCCTCGGGGGTGCCGTTCTTTTCGAGTTCGCTGACCTGCAGCGACAGATCGAACAGCTTGGACTTGCTGGCGTAGTAGCGGTCGAGCCGCCATTCCTTCAGGATGTCCATTGCAAGCTGGAAGCTCTTGTAGTCGAGGTTGTAAAGCGTGACCAGTTCGAAGCTGCGTTCGGACTCTAGAGCCAACACGAGTTGGGCCAGGATCTTGGCCGATTCGTTGGCCGGGTCCGTTTCGATGAATCGGCGAGCGACCTTGATGGCATTCATGGGAAAGGATTCCTCGGTAGGCAGGGACCGAGAACTATAGCTAGCGTGCAACTGCCTTTTGTGACAGTAATGTGACAGTAGGGGCATCGCCAGCCCACCGAGTGGGCCTGGCGACACCTCGGGGGCAAAGCTCAATCAGCGCAGGGGCGCGGGCATCGGGCGAGGCATCGGGCGAGGCATGGGCATCGGCTCCGGTGCCATGGCCGGCGCGGGCATCACGATGGTGGTGACCGACTCGCGGATCACACCACCGCCCATCACGCTGCCGTCGACATTGGCTTGGGTGTTGCCGCTGCTACCGAGCACGCGGGCCTCGCAGGCGGCCCGATCGTCCGGCTGCTGCTGCAGGCCGCAGCGCGCGAGCGCATTGGCGCGGTAGTCAGGTGCGCTGGTCAGGCCACCCTGGGCGGCTGCCTGGCGTGCGGCACCGGCTTCGCGGATGCAGGCGGCGCGGTCTTGCTGGTTGTGGCCGCAGACGGCCAGTTCCTGCTGGTAGATGCCGGGAGCTTCACCGCGGCGCGGCGATGCGGCCGAGACAGCGGTGGAAGCCGCCAGAGCGCCAACGGCGAGCACGGCGAAGAGCATTGAACGAGTGTTGCGAGTAGTGCTTTTCATGGATGACTCCTTGAAGCGAGCTGAAAAACCAGGGAAATGTTCGGCCTCCCATAGGAGGACAGGAGGCCGGGTTCAGTCAACGTGCCGGCAGGGTCTGCGGTGGCAGGGGCGTCACGGTTTCGCGGATCACGCCGCCGCCCATCACGCTGCCTTCGGTGGTGGTGCGTGCTCCGCCCTTGATGCGGGCTTCGCAGTCAGGCTGTTCGACGGCGGGCAATTCGCTGCAGCGGGCGAGGGCGTTGACCTGCTCGCGGGCGGGGCTGGGGCTGGTGAGACCGCTGCGTCCGGCTTCCTGACGGGCGGCGCCGGCTTCGCGCAGGCATGCGGCGCGGTCCTGCTGCACGCCGTCGCAGGTGGCGCGTTCCTTTTGCATGCGGGCGTCGGAGCCCGGTGCCTGTGCGCTGGCCGTCTGTGCGCCGAAAACGATGAAACCACTGGCGGCGAAGAGGGCCGTGGCAGAGAGGATCGAACGAACTGTTGTTGTCATGCGGGCTCCTGGTGAAGCCACGCCCTCCGGGAGATGCGTGACTGGAGCCACAGTCTGGTGTCGGTCGGGGCCTGCGGTCTGTGGGACAGCCGCACCCGTGGACTGGGCCGGACGCGCCCCTGCATGTGGGACGTGTCCGGCAAGCGGAGCTTCAGCCCGCTGCGATGCGCTGTGCGAGGTGAGCGAGCGCTTCCTCGACCTGGTCGACAAGGATCAAGGACAGGTCGCCGGGCTGCAGGCGGGCCAGTGCCGTATCGATCGCGACGAACTCACCGCGGATCTCGTCGATATAGCGCGTGCGAGCCGCGCCCTGCAGGCCCTGGCGCAGTAGCGCCATGACTTCGCCGTCGGCGCGGCCGCGTTGCGCCGCATCCTGATAAAGGATCACGTCGTCGAAGGCCTGGCCGAGGATGGCTGTCTGGTCGCGGATGTCCGAATCGCGCCGGTCGCCCGCACCGCTGATCACCACCGAGCGCTTCTTCGCCGGCATCGTGTCCACAGCAGACACCAGGGCGCGCATGGCGTCGGTGTTGTGGCCGTAGTCGGCGATCACGGTAGCACCGCGGTAGTCCATGACGTTGAAGCGCCCGGGCACGCCGGCTGCGTCGTTCATGAAGCTTGCGAGGCCGCTGCGGATGGTGTCCCAGTCGAGGCCCACGGCCCAGGCTGCGGCCACCGAGGCCATGACGTTGTCGACCTGAAAGCCGATGGTGCCGCCGCGCGTGATCGGCACGTCGCGCAGCGCGATGCGTTCGCGCCACGAGCCTTCGGCCGCGACCAGCGTGTCCTGGTCGACGTACACGGTGCGCTTGCCTTGCGCGCGGTGCGTGGCCATCACCGGGTGCATGCGGTCTGCGGTGAAGAAGATCACGTGGCCGGGGCAACCTGCTGCCATGGCCGCGACGTTCGGGTCGGCTGCGTTGAGCACCGCGTAGCCGTCGGCCGCCACGTTGCGCACGATCACGCGCTTGAGCACCGCGAGGTCTTCGACGGTGGTGATGTAGTTCAGGCCCAGGTGGTCGCCGCTGCCGATGTTGGTGACCACGGCCACCTGGCAGCGGTCGAAGCCGAGGCCTTCGCGCAGCACGCCGCCGCGGGCCACTTCGAACACGGCCGCATCCACGTCGGGGTGCATCAGCACGTTGCGCGCGCTCTTGGGGCCGCTGCAGTCGCCGCTGTCGGTCTGGCGGCCGTCGACGTACACGCCGTCGGTGTTGGTCATGCCGGTGCGCAGGCCGCTCGACGCGAGCAGGTGGTTGATCAGGCGCGCGGTGGTGGTCTTGCCGTTGGTGCCGGTAACGGCAACCACGGGAATGCGGCCGTCGTCGCCATGGGCGAAGAGGGTGTCCATCACGGCTTCACCGACCGCGCGGCCGCGGCCGAACGAGGGCGAGATGTGCATGCGCAGGCCGGGCGCGGCATTCACTTCGACCACGCCGCCGTGCTGCTCTTCGAGCGGGCGCAGCACGTTCTCGCAGACCATGTCGACGCCGCAGATGTGCAGGCCGACCATCTGCGCCGCATCGACGGCGCGCGCAGCCACTTCGGGGTGCACGGTGTCGGTCACGTCGGTGGCAGTGCCACCGGTGGAAAGGTTCGCGTTGTTGCGCAGCACCACGCGCTGGCCGCGTGCGGGCACGCTGTCGGGCGCGAGGCCCTGGGCTTCGAGCCGGCCGATGGCGATGTCGTCGAGGCGGATCTTGGTGAGCGAGGTGGCGTGGCCCTCGCCGCGGCGAGGGTCGAGGTTCAAGGTGTCCACCAGCTGGCGCACCGTGGAGCTGCCGTCGCCAATTACCTGCGGCGGGTCGCGCCGCGCGGCGGCCACGAGGCGGTCGCCCACCACCAGCAGGCGGAAGTCGAAACCGGGGAGAAACTTCTCGACCATCACCTCGCCGTAGGCGGCGGCCGAGTCGTAGGCCGCGAACAGTTCTTCGCGCGAGTTGATGTTGACCGTGACGCCCTTGCCCTGGTTGCCGTCCTGCGGCTTCACCACCACCGGCAGGCCGATTTCGTTGGCGGCGGCCCAGCCGTCTTCGGCGCTGCTGACGGGGCGGCCCAGCGGCACGGGCACGCCTGCGGCGTTGAGCAGCTGCTTGGTCAGTTCCTTGTCTTGTGCGATCGATTCGGCCACGCCGCTGGTGCTGTCGACTTCGGCGGCCTGGATGCGGCGCTGCTTCGAACCCCAGCCAAATTGCACGAGGCTGCCGCTGGTGAGCCGGCGGTACGGAATGCCGCGTGCCACGGCGGCATCGACGATGGAGCCGGTGCTCGGGCCCAGGCGCTCGGATTCGTCGAGGTCGCGCAGCTCGGTGATGGCGGCGTTGGCGTCGAAGGCGGTGTCGGCCAGGGCGGCGGCGATGAGCTGCTCGGCCACTTCGATCGCGCGGCGGCCGACGGCTTCTTCGCTGTACTGGAACACGACCTGGTAGACGCCGTCTTCCACGGTGGGCGACGTGTGGCCGAAGTTGACGGCGCAGCCGGCCTGGGCCTGCAGCGCCACGGCGGCGTTCTCGAGCACGTGGGCCAGCGCCAGCGGCTGGCCCAGCACCATCGGGTGCAGCTCGCCGATGGTGGGGAAGCGCGCGCGCAGGCGTGCCTCGAAGCCGGTCAGCTTGCTGATGGCGTTCTCGTCGCCTTCGCAGGCCACGACTGCCTCGATGGCGGTGTGGCGGCTCCAGAGATTGGGCCCGCGAAGGGCTCGGATGCGGGTGACTTTCATGGGGCGGCGAGGGCTACGGTCTTGTCGAGGCGATACGGAGCGATGCGATGCAAGGCTCAGTCAGGCGAATTGGGGTTGGGGTTGGAGCGGCTGGGTCTGCGACAGCTGCAGCGAGGCCAGCGCCGCCTGCAGGTCGGCCTCGAAGGCCTCCACGCCGGCGCCGATCAGGTTCAGCGGAATGCCCATGGCCCAGGCCGCGGCCACGGCGGCCAGCAGGCTTTCGAGGCTCACGCCGGCATGAGTGGCGCGCCACACGGTCAGCCGGCCGAGGCCCGGCAGGAACGATTCGCTGCTGCCGTTGGCCAGCACCACGCGGTCTTGCCGCACCAGTACTGCCTTGCCGCCAGCGGTCTGGTGCGCGGTGAGGTCGGCGGCCTGCGAGTCGGCCGAATACAGGATGACGGCGCCATCGCACAGCGGCGCAAGGCCGGCCACGCGCGGATCAGCCGCGTTCAGCACGGCGGTGCCTTCGGACAGCACCACATCGACCTGCGTGCGCAGCACCTTGACCATCTGGTCGCTCTCGGTGATGTCGTAGTCGGCCAGCGCTTCAGAGCCGTCGAGGTCGGTGACGATGCCGACTTCGCAGCGGTCGTAGGAAAGGCCGTCGCGCAGGATGGTCTCGGCGCCGTTCTCGATCACCACTGCCTGCACGGCGCGGTTCACGAGCAGGCGGTGGCCGGCGTCCCAGTTGGCACTGTCGCGCGCATCGACGCGGCGGCGTTCGAGGAAAAGGCCGTCGCGGCAGGCGAGGCCGGTGTGGCGACCACCCAGGCCGATCAGCCAGGCCACGAGGCGCGCCAGCACGGCGGTGTCGCGCGAGCCGGCCACGCCGACCACGGGAATGCGCCCGGGCGCGTCGTTGGGGAACAGGTGGTCGCAGATGGCGCGGCCCACCGGGCGCGGCGAACCGACAGCCGGCTTCAGGTGCATCAGCAGGCCGGGGCCGGCGTTGACTTCGACGATTGCGCCGCGCTGAGGGCCCAGCGGCTTGGAAATGTCTTGCGCCACAAGGTCGATGCCGGCGATGTCGAGGCCCACCACGCGCGCGGCCAGTACGGCGGCATGCGCGACTTCGGGGTGGACTTGGTCGGTGCAGTCGTTGGCCATGTTGCCGTTGCGCTGGATCGTGACCACGCGGCCGGCAGCCGGCACGGCGTCGGCGTCCAGCTCCTGGCGCTTGAGTTCGAGCTGCAGCTTGGCGTCGGTGTCGATCACGATCACGTCGAGCGGAAACTCTTCCTCGGCGCCGCGGCGCGGGTCGCTGTTGAGCTGCTTGTCGATGAGGTCGCGCACACTGCTCTGGCCGTCGCCGGTCACGGTGATGATCTCGCCGCGCGCGGCCGCCACCACCTCGCCGCCCACCACCAGCAGGCGGTGTTCGTGGCCGCGGATGAAGCGCTCGACCATCACGTCGCTGCCTTCGGGCTCGGCGACCGCGAAGGCGGCAAAGACTTCTTCGCGCGTCGTCAGTTCGAGCGACACACCGCGGCCGTGGTTGGCGTCGGAGGGTTTCACGACCACCGGCAGGCCGATGTCCTCGGCGGCTTCCCAGGCTTCTTCGGCATTGGCGACCACCTGGCCTTCGGGCACGGGCACGCCGCAGCTCGCGAGCAGGGACTTGGTCAGTTCCTTGTCGCTGGCGATCGATTCGCCGATGGCGCTGGTGTAGTCGGTCTCGGCGGTCCAGATGCGCTGCTGGTTGGCGCCGTAGCCCAGCTGCACCAGGTTGCCGCTGTTCAGGCGCATGTGCGGAATGCCGCGGTCGGTGGCGGCGGCCACGATGGCGGCGGTGCTCGGGCCGAGGTAGCAGTCTTCGACCTTGGCCTTGACCGCGTCGACCGCCTTCTGCACGTCGGCGGCGGTGAATGGGTCGTTGTTGATGGCGGCCATCAGCAGGCGGTGGCCCTCGGCCAGTGCCACGCGGGCGACCTGCTCGTCACGCGCGCGGAACACCATGCGGTAGACGCCGTGCTCCGAGGTGCTGCGGGTTTGCCCGAAGCCCGTCGGCATGCCGGCCAGGTTCAGCAACTCGATGACGACGTGTTCGAGCACGTGGCCCGACCAGGTGCCTTCGGTCAGGCGCTGGATGAACCCGCCGCGCTCGCCCACGCCGCAGTGGTGCTCGATGAGCGCCGGCAGCAGGCCGGTCAGGCGGTCGGTGAAACCGTCGATCTTGTTGGAGGGGTAATCTTCCAGTTGGCCCAGATCGAGCCAGACTTCGAGCACCGGACGGTAGGTCCAGAGGTTGGGACCGCGCAAATAGTTGATGCGCAGCAGTCGGATGTCGTCGAAACGGGTCATGCAAACGTTCGATGTGCTTTGGCCGAGCACCACGGCGCCTTCAAGCGCGCCCATGGCGATCAGTCAGAATCGGCGCCCGACGAAGGGCGCCATGACGCGGTCCATGCGGCCCGCGACGGGCAAGAGTCAAAGAAACACAATGCAACATCACGATCCAGTCGGCACCCGGGAGGGCGAAACAGAGGCGGCTTCAGACGCGCTGAAAAACCGGCTCGCAGTCGCGGAAAACGTTCTGGTAATACTGTCGGTTGACCTCGACGACCAACTTCGCTTCGCTTCCGGCCTAGTGGCCCTGACTGACCAGAGGCTGATTGCGCTCGAACCGGGCGGCGAATGGCGTGAGTGGCCACTAACAGATGCCGCCCTCGAACTGCGCCTGTCCGACCACTCCGGCGTCGGAACCCTAGATTTGACGGGGCCTGCGGGCCGGTTGGGCCGCTGGCGCTACACCCTGGCCGGGCAGGCCACGGCCCTGCGGTTGCTCAAGCTTTTCGGCCAGCGCATGGCGGGTGTCGCCAAGGAGACACCCGAAGTCATCGAGGTCGCCGATGGCGACGAACCGGCCGACACCGAGCTCCAGACCCCACCCTCGACCTGGGTGCTGCTGCGCCTGGGCCGCTTCGCCAAGCCCTACCGCAAGCAGCTGATTGCAGGATTTCTGCTGACCCTGATCTCCACCGCCGCCACCCTGGTGCCGCCGTACCTGACCATCCCGCTGATGGACGACATCCTGATCCCGTTCCAGAACGGGCAGAAGATCGACACCATGCGCGTGGGCGTGTACCTGGGCGGCCTGCTGATCGCGGCGCTGGTCGGCTGGGGGCTGGGCTGGGCGCGCACCTACCTGTTGGCGCTGGTGTCCGAGCGCATCGGCGCCGACCTGCGCACCACTACCTACGAACACCTGCTGACCCTGCCGCTGGACTATTTCGGCGGCAAGCGCACCGGCGATCTGATGGCGCGCATCGGCTCAGAGACCGACCGCATCAACGTTTTCCTGTCGTTGCATGCGCTCGATTTCGCGAACGACGTGCTGATGATCGTGATGACCGCGGTCATCCTGTTTTCCATCAACCCGCTGCTGGCTGTGGTCACGCTGGTGCCGCTGCCCTTCATCGCCTGGATGATCCACGTGGTGCGCGACCGCCTGCGCACCGGCTTCGAGAAGATCGACCGCGTCTGGTCCGAGGTGACCAACGTGCTGGCCGACACCATTCCCGGCATCCGCGTGGTCAAGGCCTTTGCGCAGGAACGCCGCGAAGCCGAGCGCTTCCGCATCGCCAACGCCTACAACCTGCAGGTCAACGACAAGCTCAACCGCACCTGGTCGCTGTTCACGCCGACCGTGTCGCTGCTGACCGAAATCGGCCTGCTCGTGGTTTGGGCCTTCGGCATCTGGCAGGTGGCGCGCGGCAGCATCACGGTGGGTGTGCTCACCGCCTTCATCGCCTACATCGGCCGCTTCTATACGCGGCTCGACTCGATGAGTCGCATCGTCTCGGTCACGCAGAAGGCGGCGGCCGGCGCCAAGCGCATCTTCGACATCCTCGACCATGTGAGCAACGTGCCCGAGCCGGCCAATCCGGTGAAGGTGGAGCGCGTGCAGGGCCGCATCGAGATGAGCGGGCTGGGCTTTCGCTATGGCTCGCGCGCCGTGATCCATGACCTCGACCTGGTGATCGAGCCCGGCGAGATGATCGGCCTCGTGGGCCACAGCGGCTCGGGCAAGAGCACGCTGGTCAACCTCATCTGCCGCTTCTACGACGTGACCGACGGCGCCATCAAGGTCGACGGCACCGACATCCGCCGCTTCGCAGTGGCCGACTACCGGCGCCACGTGGGGCTGGTGCTGCAGGAGCCTTTCCTCTTCTTCGGCACCATCGCGCAGAACATCGCCTACGGCAAGCCCGACGCCACGCGCGAGGAAGTCGTCGCCGCGGCCCGTGCGGCCCACGCACACGACTTCATCCTGCGGCTGCAGCATGGCTACGACTCGCTGGTCGGCGAGCGCGGGCAGGGCCTCTCGGGTGGCGAGCGCCAGCGCATCAGCATTGCGCGCGCGCTGCTGATCGACCCGCGAATCCTGATCCTCGACGAAGCCACCTCGGCCGTGGACACCGAAACCGAGAAGGAAATCCAGAAGGCGCTCGACAACCTCGTGCAGGGCCGCACCACCATTGCCATCGCGCACCGCCTGTCGACGCTGCGCAAGGCTGACCGCCTCGTGGTCATGGACCGCGGCGAGGTGGTCGAAGTGGGACCGCACGACGCCCTGATGGCGAAGCAGGGCGCCTACTGGCGGCTCTACCAGGCGCAACTGCGCCAGGGCGACGACGACGCGAGCGAAGGAGCTGCCGACGAGCGCGCCAACGCGCAGGCGCCGCTGGCCATCAGCCACGCAGCTCATCCGGCGGGGGAAGCATGACCGAGCACAACACCCCATCTTTTGAACTTGAACGCGATGCCTTCGGCCGCCTGGTGCTGGCCGACGCGCAGGGCGAGCGCCATGTGGGCGTCGTGCCCGTGCGGGCCTTTCCGCTGAGCGCGCCCGGCCACGGCATTTCGCTGGTCGGCAGCGAAGGGCGCGAACTGGTCTGGATCGACAGCGTCGATCAGCTGCCGGCGCAAGCCAAGGCGCTGCTTGAGGAAGAACTTGCAGTGCGCGATTTCGCGCCCACGCTGCTGCGCCTGCACGGCGTGTCGAGCTTCGGCGTGCCCAGCACCTGGACCATCAGCACCGACCGCGGCGACACCACCTTCGTGCTCAAGGCCGAGGAAGACATCCGCCGGCTCGAAGGCGGTGCGCTGCTGATTGCGAGCGCGCACGGTGTGCAGTTCCGCATTCCCGACGTGAAGACGCTCGACCGGGCTTCGCGCAAGCTGCTCGAGCGCTTCCTCTGAGGCGCCCGGCCCGGTTCGATCAGTCCAGCAGGTCGGAGTACTCGCCGCGCTCGTAGGCGTCGGCCGTTTGCCACGGCAGCGTCTTGGGCGCAGGGATGGCCGAGGCGGTCATCACATTGAGCGAGGTGCCGTGCGCATTGCGCTGCTCGATCTTGCGGGCGTAGCGGCCCGCCACGTCCCAGTCGATGCGCAGCGTGCTCTCGCCCTGCTGCACCTCGTAGCGCTGCACGCCCTTGTTGCCGGCCGTGCCCAGCGCCTTCATGTGCGGCAGGCTGGCGGGGTCGACGAGCCAGTAGGCATTGGCCCAAGAGCCGCCGTAGCCCACGTTGCCGTAGTTGGCCTTGTCGACCTCGATCAGCTTGCGCTGCTGGCGCAGCACCATGCCCACCTGCACCTTGCCGGCCGCATCGCGGCGCAGCCACAGCGGCGCGGCGGTGTTGTCGGCGTGCGAGTGGCCGATGTGCACCTTGCCTTCGCTGGCCTCGTGGTCGTGGTCGGCGCGCAGTGCGGGCGGTAGCTCGCGCTCGATCCACACCGTGCCCGCGCGGCGGAACATCAGGTCGGCGTAGCGGCTTTCGCGCTGAACGCCGTCCTTGCCGATCGTCAGCACATGGTGCTGGATGCGCAGGTTCTGGTCGGGCGCCGCGGCGTCACCCGCGGCGCTGGCTGCCAGCGGAAGCGCTGCGAGGGCCGTAGCCGCCAGCAGCGCCTTGAGTGTCGAGGGAACGCTCACAGACCTGCCGCCTCTTTGACCTTGTTGAACACCTTGATGTTCTCCACGGTGCCCTTGAAGATCTTCGAGCCCGCGCCGCCAGCGAACAGCATCACGTCGCCGCCGCCATGGGTTTCCGCGCCGGGCGTGCCGAGGTTGATGCCGACTTCCTGCAGGAAGTTGTCGTCCTCGGTGTCCATCGCGGTCTGGTCATCGCGCGAAGTCGCGCGTGCCGGTGCGATCCACGGCTTGTTGCCGTCTTCCGCATTGACCTGGCTGGAGCCCGTCGCGTTAGGCCGGCCGCCGTTGCCGAACACCAGCGTGGTGTAGGGCTTGCCATCGGTCGCCTTTGCCAGCTTGCCGTCGGAGTAGCTGTTGACCTTGCCGAGGATCGGGTTGCCGATCTTCGGATAGCCGTTGAAGGCGATCGCATGGTCATGGTCGGCCGTGACCACCACCAGCGTGTTCTTCAAGCCCGGGTCCTTCTTCTCCATGTAGTCGAGCGCGGTCTGGATGGCCGCGTCGAAGGCCAGCGTGTCTTCCAGCGCGCGCTTGGCATTGGTGCCGTGCAACGCGTGGTCGATGCGGCCGCCTTCCACCATCAGGAAGAAGCCCTTGTCGTTCTTGCTGAGCACGCCGAGCGCCTTCTCGGTCATGTCCGACAGGCTGGGCTGGTCGAGGCTCTGCTTCACGCGGTCGAGTTCGTAGGCCATTTCGCTCTGCGAGAACAGGCCCAGCAGCTTGCCGGTGGCAGCCGTGTCGACGGTCTTGAGCTTGGTGCCGGTGTCGACGTAGGTGTAGCCCTTGGCCTTCATCGCGGCCACCAGGTCGGCGCCGTCGGTGCGCTTGCTGCTGGGGTTGGTCGCGACTGGCAGGTAGTTGCGCTGGCCGCCGCCCATCAGCACGTCGATGCCGTCGAGCAGCTTGGGGTTGTAGTTGGCATGGCCCGGCACGCTCTGCTCGGCGATGGTGTTGTAGCCATTGCGATTGCAGATGTGCGAGTAGGTGGTGGCCGGCGTGGCATGGCCGACGCGCGTGGTCGACACCGCACCCACCGCGCGGCCCTTGGCCTTGGCGAGTTCGAGCAGCGTGTCGACGGCCTTGCCGTTGGTCGGCTGGCAGGTCGTGTCCTCGCCGTTGATGTACTGCTTGCCGGTGCTGTCGACGGCGGTGGTGTCGCCCGACATCGAGATCACCTCGTTGCGCATCTTCACGCCGGTCATGTAGGCGGCCATGGAGGGCGCACTGTCGGTGGTCTGGCCGTCGAGCGAGAAGGTCTTCACGCGCGCCGCGTACGGCAGCGACTGCATGACGAGGTTGGCGCGCTCGGGGCTCACCAGCGAGCCGGGCTTGGCGGCCAGCTGCTTCTCGCCCTTGTAGATGCGCGCGGCGGTCACCGTGACGGGACCCATGCCGTCGCCGAGGAAGAAGATGACGTTCTTGGCTTCGCCGGCGGCGTGGGCGCTGCCGGCGAGCGCGGCGAGGGTGCCTGCTGCAGCGCAGACAAGGGCGGCGGCCAGGCGGGTCTTCGGGGTCTTGCGGATGGTGCGGTTCATGGTCGTGTTCATGGTTGTGTTCATGGTTGTGTGCGTCCTGGAGCGATGGCCGCCCCTCACAGGCCGACCGCCTTCTTGATGAGGGCGAACACGTCGGTGTTGGTGATCACGCCGGCGAAGTTGTCGGCGCCCAGGCCTTGCGCGCCGAGGAATACGTCGGCGCCGCCATGGGTTTCGGAGTCGCTGGCCGCATCCATCGGTACCACGGCTTCCTGTTTGTAATCGGCGTTTTCCACGTCGGCGTCGGCGATCGGGCCGCGCGTGGGGAGACGGCGCGGGCCGTTGCCGAAGCCGATGATGGTGTACGGGTTGCCGTCCACGTCCTTGCTGGTCTTGCTGGTGTCGACATAGTCCTTCACCAGGCCGAGCACGCCCGGCTTGCCGGCCTCGGTCTTGCCGGTGCGCGCGGCATAGCCGTTGAGCTGCAGCGTGTGGTCGTGGTCGGCCGTGACCACAACCAGCGTGTTCTTCAGGCCTGGATCGATGGCCTGCATCTTGTCGAGCGCGAGCTTGATGGCGTCGTCGAAGGCGCCGGTGTCCTGCAGTGCGCGGCGTGCATTGGTGGCGTGCAGCGCATGGTCGATGCGCCCGCCTTCCACCATCAGGAAGAAGCCCTTCTTGCGCGCGGCCAGCGCGTCGATGGCCTTGCCGGTCATCTCGGCCAGGCTCGGCTCCTTGGAGGCGACACGGTCGAGGTCGTAGGCCATGTGGCTCTTGGTGAAAAGGCCGGCGATCTTGGTGGTGCCGTCGGCCGGCAGCTTGTCGAACTCGGCCTTGTCGGCGGCGAAGCTGTATTTGGCGGTCTTCAGTTCGGCGATCAGGTCGCGCTTGTCGTTGCGCTTGCCGCCGGCTTCCTTGGCGATGAAGTAATCGGTGCCGCCGCCGAAGAACACGTCGACGCCGTCGCCCAGTTTGCCGTTGTAGCCGGCGCCGCCCGGCACGAGCGCGGCGGCGATGGTGTTTTCGGCGTCGCGGTGGCACACGTGCGAGTACGTGGCGGCGGGCGTGGCGTGCGTGATGCGGGTGGTGGTTACCACGCCGGTTGCGTAGCCCTTGGCCTTGCTCTGCTCCAGCAGTGTTTCAACGGCCTGGCCGTTGCCCGAGGGGCAGGTGCTGTCGAAGTTGACCTGGTAGGCCTTGCCCGCGGCGTCGGCGGCCTTGGTCTCGGGGCTCATCGAGATGACTTCGTTGTTCATCTTCACGCCGGTCATGTAGGCCGACATCGAAGGGGCGCTGTCGGTCACCTGCGCGTCGTTCGAATAGGTGTGGACGAAGGCCGTCTCGGGCAGCGTGTCCATCGTGAGGTCGCCGTCTTCGCCGACCTTGTAGATGCGTGCGGCGGTCATGGTGGTGATGCCCATGCCGTCGCCGAGGAAGAACAGGACATTCTTGGGTGCCTGCGCGGCCGGCGGCGGGGTCGTCGTCGGCGGAATGAACGGCAACACGACGCCGTTGTTGTTGCTGCCGCCGCAAGCGGACAGCAGTAATGAGACGCCCAGCAGCGCTGGGGCAATGAAGCGTTGGGTCATGCAAATCCCTCGGGTGGTTATTCGAGAGGTGCGCGCACCGCGCACCATTTCTGGAGATGCAATCTAAAGACGTCGAATGACCCGGCCGTGACGAGTTGAAAGCAGAATGAAAGTTCAGCTTTCTTCTTGAAATAAATGCGCGATCTGTCTTCGGCGTGTCATGCAGGCCGGGCTGGCGGAGGCGACTCAGCGCGACGCGAGCCAGCGCAGCGCCACCGCGCCCGCCGCAGCCGCCACGCCACTCACCAGCGTGCCCCATGCCATGTCGATGAACGACAGTGCCAGCGGCCAGTTGCGGATGACGGCCAGGTTGGTCAGGTCGTAGGTGGCGTAGCAGAAGAGGCCGAACAGGCCGCCCAGCAGCGCGGCCCGCATCACACCCTGCGCCTTCAGCCCCGGCACGATCGCGAACACCAGCAGGCCGATGGGGTACATCAGGTAGAAGAGGGCCGCGAAGCCCAGACGCGGGTTGGGCGACATCAGCTCGCCCATCGCCTCCTGGTACATGCCCTTGGCGACGACGCCGAGCCAGGTCATGTCGACCACCAGCAGCACCACGAAGGTGACGGCCCATGCAGCCAGGTGTTTAGCGCTCATGCGTGGGATCGTATCCGCGGCTCTGCCCGGCCTGCGAAAATCGCACATTTGGACTACAGCGGCCCCGCCGTTGACGGATATGCCCCTGCACACCACCGCCCTCGTTCTGTTTTCCGGCGGCCAGGACTCGACCACCTGCCTCGCCGATGCGCTCTCGAAGTACCAGCGCGTCGAAACCCTGGGCTTCGACTACGGGCAGCGCCACCGCGTCGAGCTCGACGTGCGCGGCACCATCCTCTTGAAGATGCGCGAGCGCTTCCCTGATTGGGCGCCGCGCCTGGGCGAAGACCATGTGCTCACGCTTGCCGCGCTGGCGCAGCTCGGCGGCTCTTCGCTTACCGAAGAGGTCGCCTTCGCCATGCAGGCCGACGGCTTGCCCAACACCTTCGTGCCCGGGCGCAACCTGCTGTTTCTCACGCTGGCCGGCGCGCTGGCCTATCGGCGCGGGCTGCAGGTGATCGTCACCGGTGTCTGCGAGACCGACTTCTCGGGGTACCCCGACTGCCGCGACGACACCATGAAGGCGATGCAGCTAGCGCTGTCGCTCGGGCTGGAGCGCCGCCTCGTCATCGAGACGCCGCTCATGTGGATCGACAAGGCCGAAACCTGGACCATGGCGCACCGCCTGGGCGGCGAGCCGCTGGTCGACCTGATCGTGGAAGAGACCCACACCTGCTACCTCGGCGACCGCGTGCACCGCCAGGCCTGGGGCTACGGCTGCGGCGAGTGCCCCGCCTGCGACCTGCGCAAGAAGGGCTGGGAGCGCTACGCCGCGGCGGGCTGAACCCCCGCTGAGGTGTTCAGCCGGTAGCGCGCGCCGCCGGCAGCGCCGTCTTCTTGGGGCACCAGCGTCCACCGCTGGTTGTGGAAGTCGCCCACGGCCGCACGGTGCGCGATCGACACCATCGCCCCGCCGGCGGCGTGCACCGTGTCGGCGAGCCGCTTGTAGAGCACGCTTTCGGCCTGGGCGTCGAGCGCGCTGGTGATCTCGTCTGCAAACAGCCATGCCGGTTTCTTGAGCAGCACCCGCGCGATGGCCAGGCGCTGCTGCTCGCCGCCGGAGAGTTTCTGGCTCCAGGCGTCGCTGTCGTCCAGGCGGCTTACGAGGTCGGGCAGCAGTGCGTCGGTCAGGGCCTGGCGCAATTGGTCGTCGCTGAAGTTCGATGCGGGGTTGGGGTAGGTCAGCGCATCGCGCAGCTTGCCGTCGGGCACGTAGGGCCGCTGGGGCATGAAGGCGACGTTGTCGGGCACCTGCAGCTTGCCCTTCGAGAACGGCCAGATGCCCGCGAACGAGCGGAACAGCGTCGACTTGCCGCTGCCCGAGGGCCCTTGCAGCAGCACGCTGTCACCGGGTTTCACCGCCAGAGCGGCGCCGGCAAGCAGCGGCGTGCCGTTCGGCAGCGCGACTGCGAGGTCGTCGGTTTGCAGCATCTGCGAGGGCGCGCGCTGCAGGGCATCGTCCCGCGAGGCGTGGGCCGTCATGCTGTCATCGAAACTGGTAAGGCGGTCGGTGGTGGCGCGCCACACGGCCACGCTGTCGTAGTTGTCGACGAACCAGCTGAGCGACTCCTGCACCTTGCCGAAGGCCGAGCCGATCTGCATCAGGTGGCCGAGCTGGAACGCGCCGCCAAAGTACTGCTGCGCCGCCACGAGAAACGGAAAAATCACCGCGGCCTGTCCGAAGAACGAGGTGAAGGTGACGAGGTTCTTCTGCTGCTTGATCAGCAGCAGGTAGTTGCGCAGCACGTCGCCGAAGCGCAGGTCGAGCTGTCCGCGCTCGACCTTCTCGCCGTGGTCCAGCGCGATCGCCTCGCTGTACTCACGCACGCGCACCAGGTGATGCCGGAAATCGGCCTCGAAGCGCTGCTGCCTGAAGTTCAGGCCGATCAGCGGGCGGCCGATGAAATGCGTGACGACGGTGCCAACGATGGAATACCCAAGCGCCAGCCAGACCATCGCGCCGACGATCTGGTGGGTGGTGCCGTTGAAGGTGAACGAGAAATTGCCCGACAGCCCCCAGAGCAGGCCGATGAAGCTCAGGAGAGTGACGACGGCATTCAACAGGCCCATTGAGAGCGTCATCGTGGAGCTGGTGAAGATCTGCATGTCTTCCTGGAGGCGCTGGTCGGGGTTGTCCGGCGTGTGACCGTCCTTGTTGGCGTAGCGCGCCAGCTCCAGGTGATAGAAGGTGCGGTCCGCCATCCAGCGCGACAGGTAGCTGCGCGTCATCCAGGTGCGCCAGCGCAGCTGCAGCAGCTGGGTTATGTAGAACTTCAGCACCTGCACCGCGATGTTGAAGAAGGCGATCCAGCCGAACACGCGCACCTCGCGCCAGAAGGTCGTCACGTCCTTGTTCTGCAGCGCGTCGTAGAAGCGCCCATACCACTGGTTGCCCAGCACCGCCACATATACATAGAAGAGGTTGAGCGCGACGATGGTCAGCAGCATGGCGCGGGCGCGCCATTTCTCCTCTGACCGGAAGTAGGGCGCAGCGAGCGAGAAGACGCGGCGCAATACCTGGATGAACGTGCTTGCGCGCGCGGTGACGGGTGAAGACATGTGGTTTCCTCGCAGGCGCCCGTGCGGCGCCGGTCATCATGAAGAAACCATCGTAGACAAATGTTTCTTAAACCGGCCTGAAATCCGCCGGAAACCTGGCCCAGCCCTGAAAAATCGGCCCGTCAGTGCAGCATGACCCTGGCCGCCGTCGCCAGGAAGTGCGCCAGCGGCGGCGTTTGCAGCCCTTCGACCTTCGCCTCTTCGTCCCACAGCCGAAGCTGCACCGCGTCGCCCGACCAGCGGTGCGTGGCAAAGCGCTGAGCCGTTTCCGCGTCCATCACACCGCCCTGCAGGGCCAGGCTGCGCACCGAATCGGGCGAGAGCTTCGAGAAATAGTCGGGCCGCGTGGCGCACAGGTAGCGCTTGGCATCCACATGCAGGCGGATCGGCTCGCGCACTTCGATGTCGAAGGCGCCGCGCAACAGTGGCAATGCGATGTATTGATGGCGGTCGTCGATACCCAGTTGGGTAGGAGACTGCGATAGCGTCTGGTGCTCGGCGATCAGCAGGTGGCCCAGGTCATGCAGCAGCGCGGCGGTGACCAGTGAATCGCTCGCACCGGCCTGCTCCGCGAGCCAGGCGCATTGCAGCGCGTGTTCGAGCTGGGACACGGGCTCGCCCGCGTACGCGACTCCACCGCGCTCAGCGAACAGGCGGGCGATCTCGGCAAGGTCGAGTGTCATGAAAGCGAGGCGAAAACGCAGGGAATAACTCCGGTAGCTTGACCTGACGCAATGACATGCGGATGACGAGACCATCGTGAAATCGCCGGCCTCTGGTGCATTTTTGGGCACTTGGGTGTTTTTGGGGCATATGACAAATTCCTGTCACATGCCGGTGCCAGCATCGCCCGCATTCGCTGAACGGCACTTGCGTACTTTCGCTTGCCTGTTCGTGTGTCCCGCATCGCGTCCTTTCTATTTTTCCCAAGGGGAACCTCCACCATGCTGCACCGTCAACTCCGCTGGGCCTTCGTGCCGGCCGCCCTGTTCTCGCTGGCTTTCGCCGCATCGGCCCAGGGCCGCACCGAGCTGCTGGTCTACACCGCGCTCGAAGCCGACCAGGTGCAGACCTACAAGGCTGCATTCGAAAAGGAGAACCCGAGCATCGAGCTGAAGTTCGTGCGCGACTCGACCGGCATCGTCACCGCCAAGCTGCTGGCCGAAAAGGCCAACCCGCAGGCCGACGTGGTGTGGGGCCTGGCCGCCACCTCGCTGATGCTGCTCGACAAGGAAGGCATGCTCCAGCCCTACGCGCCCAAGGGCCTCGACGCCATCAAGCCGACCATGCGCGATGCCGCCAACCCTCCCAAGTGGGTCGGCATGGACGTGTGGTCCTCGGCCATCTGCTTCAACACCGCCGAAGCGCAAAAGAAGAACCTGCCCAAGCCCACCAGCTGGGCCGACCTGACCAACCCGGTCTACAAGGGCCAGATCACCATGCCCAACCCGGCCGCCTCGGGCACTGGCTACCTGATGGTGTCGGGCTGGATCCAGATGATGGGTGAAGAAAAAGCGTGGAAGTACATGGACGCGCTGCACCAGAACATCGGCATCTACAGCCAGTCGGGCAGCAAGCCCTGCCGCCAGGCCGGTGCAGGCGAATTCGCGCTCGGCATGTCCTTCGAATACCGCGCCAACAAGACCAAGCGCGACGGCGCTCCCATCGACATCGTGCTGCCGAAGGAAGGCCTGGGCTGGGACATGGAAGCCACCGGCATCATGAAGACCAGCAAGAAGCAGGACGCCGCCAAGGCGCTCGCCGACTGGGCCGTGACCAAGCAGGCCAACGAGCTGTATGCCAAGAACTTCGCCGTGCTCGCACTGCCCGGCATCCAGGAAAAGCTCGAATTCGTGCCGGGTGACGTCGAGAAGCTGCTCGCCAAGAACGACTTCAACTGGGCGGCAGCCAACCGCGACCGCATCCTGACGGAGTGGTCGAAGCGCTACGAGTCCAAGTCGGAAAAGAAGCCGCTTTGATCCTGTTGTTGAAGCCAAGCAGTACCCGGTCATGACGAGCAGCAGCTTTCTTTCCCTCCGCGGCATCGGCAAGTCCTTTGGCGCCACACGCGTGCTCGACGGCATCGATCTCGACATCGAGCCCGGCGAGTTCGTGTGCCTGCTCGGCCCCTCGGGCTGCGGCAAGACCACGCTGCTGCGCATCGTCTGCGGCATCGAGCGCGCCGACAGCGGCCAGATCCTGCTCGGCGGCCAGGACATCGCGGGCCTGCCGCCCGCGGCGCGTGGCTTCGGCGTGGTGTTCCAGTCGTACGCGCTGTTTCCCAATCTGACCGCTGCGCAGAACATCGCCTACGGCCTGCACCCCACGGGCGCACTGGCTCGCGAGATGGCCAAGCGCTCACGCGAAATGCTCGACCTCGTCGGCCTCACCGCGCATGCTGACAAGTACCCGGTGCAGCTCTCTGGCGGCCAGCAGCAGCGCATTGCACTGGCGCGCGCACTCGCGCCCAATCCGCGCCTGCTGCTGCTCGACGAGCCGCTCTCGGCGCTCGACGCGCAGGTGCGCGCCAGCCTGCGCAGCGAAATCCGCGCGCTGCAGAAACGCCTGGGCATCGTCACCATCATGGTCACGCACGACCAGGAAGAAGCCCTCTCGATGGCCGACCGCGTGGTGCTGATGCACAACGGCCGCATCGAGCAGGCCGGCACGCCCGACGAGCTGTACCGCCAGCCGCGTACCCGCTTCGTGGCCGGCTTCGTGGGCCGCATGAACATGCTGCCGGCCACCGTGCTGGCCGACGGCAAGGTGCGCGTGCGCGACAGCGAGCTGTTCTGTGCACCCGGCAGCCTCAGCGTCGGGTCGCAGGCAACCGTGGGCATCCGGCCCGAGCACGTGGTCGTGAAGCGCTTCGGTACCGAGCTTGGCGCCAACAGCTTTGCGGCACGCCTGCTCGACACCGAGTTCTTCGGCAACCGCACCTCGGCCCGTCTGGCCTGCGAGCCGCTGGGCATCGAGATCGAGGCCGAGCTGCCCGCCGATGCGCGCGGCGGCGGCAGCGATCCGCTGGTGCCCAGCAGCATGGTGCATATCCAGCTGCCCCTGAACGCGCTGTCGGTCCTGGCGAACTGAGCATGAGCAGTTCTCCCGACGCCATCGCCGTTGTGCCGGTGGTGGTGGCGCGCGCCAGCGCATTCGACCGCGAGCGCTGGCTGACGGGCGCGGCCGTGTTGCTGGTCGTGCTGCTGCTGGTGGTGATCGTCGCGCTGCCGGTCGGCGCGCTGGTCGGCCAGAGCTTCTTCGACCACGCGGGCGCGTTCGTGGGCCTTGCCAACTTCGCGCGCTACCTCGACAACCCGGCGCTGGTGCAGTCGGCCTTCAACAGCCTGGGGCTCGCGGCCCTCAGTGCCGTGATCTGCACGGGCATCGCCTACGTGTACGCCTACGGGCTCACGCTGTCGTGCATGCCGGCCAAGGGCCTGCTGCGCGCGGTGGCGCTGGTGCCGCTGCTGGCGCCTTCGCTGCTGCCCGCGATCAGCCTTGTCTACCTGTTTGGCAACCAGGGCCTGTTCAAGGGGCTGCTGGGGGGCGCGTCGATCTACGGCCCGCTGGGCATCGTGCTCGGCTCGGTGTTCTGGACGCTGCCGCATGCGCTGCTGATTCTCACCACCGCCATGGCCACCTCCGACGGCCGGCTCTACGAGGCCGCGCAGACGCTGGGCGCCTCGCGCTGGCGCATCTTCCGCACGGTGACGCTGCCGGCCTCGCGCTACGGCCTGATCGTGGCCGCGATGGTGGTGTTCGTGCTGGTCATCACCGACTTCGGCGTGCCGAAGGTGGTGGGCGGCCAGACCGGCGTGCTCGCGACCGACATCTACAAGCAGGTGGTCGGGCAGCAGAACTTCCAGATGGGCGCGGTGGTCGGCCTTGTGCTGCTGATTCCGGCGGTGCTGTCGTTCCTGGTCGAGCGCCATGTGCGCAGCAAGCAGGCGGCGGCGCTGTCGGCGCGTGCCACGCCCTACCAGCCAGAGCCGGTGAAGTTGCGCGACCGCGCACTGCTGGCCTTCTGCGTGCTCACGGCCTGCGGCATCCTGGTGATGATCGGCATGGCGGTGTTCGCCTCGCTGGCCACCTTCTGGCCCTACAACCTCGTGCCGTCGTTCAAGAACTACGACTTCAGCAACATGGACGGGGGCGGCTGGGGCAGCTACTTCAACTCGCTGCGGTTGGCCGTGTGCGCGGCGGTGGCGGGTGCGTTCATCACCTTCATCTCGGCATATCTGGTCGAGAAGCCGCGCCATTTCGGCCTGCTGCGCGAGCTGCTGAACCTGCTGGCCAACCTGCCGCTCGCGGTGCCGGGGCTGGTGCTGGGCGTGGGCTACATCTTCTTCTTCATCTCGCCTTCGAACCCGCTGCGCGCCATCTACGGCAGCATGACCATCCTCGTGGTGTGCACGGTGGCGCACTTCTTCTCGGTGGCGCACCTGACCTCGCTCACTGCGCTGCGCCAGCTCGACCGCGAATACGAGCTGGTGTCCGAGTCAATGGGCGTGCCGTTCTGGCGCACGCTATGGCGCGTGCACCTGCCGGTGGCGCTGCCGACCGTGCTGAACGTGGGCGGCTATTTCTTCGTCAATGCGATGACGACCGTGTCGGCCGTCGTGTTCCTCTACTCGCCGCAGACCACGCTCGCCGCCATCGCCGTGCTCAACATGGACGACGCCGGCGACGTCGCGCCCGCCGCCGCCATGGCCTCGCTGATCATGCTCACTGCCGCCATCGGCCGGGGCGTGTTCGCGCTGGCGGGGCAGTGGACGCTCAAGCGCACGCAGGCCTGGAGACAACGATGATCGCTGCCCCCGCACACGACCCGGACAGCTTCGATCTCATCGTGGTCGGCGCCGGCATCGTCGGTCTGGCCCACGCCTACAGCGCCGTGCAGCGCGGCCTCAAGGTCTGCGTAGTCGAGCGTGATGCAGCCTGCATCGGCGCTTCGATCCGCAACTTCGGCTTCATCACCATCACTGGCCAGGCGCCGGGCGACATGTGGCGCCGCGCGATGCATTCCCGCGGTGTGTGGAACGAGGTCGCGCCGCAGGCCGGCATCGAGGTCGTGCACCGCAACCTCTGGCTCGCGGCCTATCGCCCCGAGGCGCACGATGTGCTCGAAGCCTTCATGCGCACGCCGATGGGCAAGGGCTGCGAACTGCTCGACGCCGCCGATGCGCAGGCCAAGGCGCCGACGCTGAGCCTGGCGGATGCGCGCTCGGTGCTTTTCAGCCCGCACGAACTGCGCGTCGAATCGCGCACCGCCATCGGCCTGCTGACCAAGTGGCTGGCCGAGGTGCACGGCGTGACGTTCCGTTTCAGCGAAGCCGTGCTCGAAGTCGAAACGCCCCGCGTGCGCACCTCGCGCGGCACGCTGCATGCCGCGCGCGTGGTGGTCTGCACCAACACCGACCTGCACGGCCTGTTCGCCGACCGCATTGCCGCACACGAGCTCACGCTGTGCCGCCTGCAGATGCTGCGCGTGAAGCCCGAAGCGGGCTTTCGTCTGCCGGGCTCCGTGATGATGGACCTGAGCCTCGTGCGCTACGAGGGCTACAGCACGCTGCCCGAAGCCGCCGCGCTGCGCGCACGCCTGCAGCAGGAAGAGGCCGCATCGCTCGCTCACGGCATCCACCTGATCGTGGTGCAGAGCGCCGACGGCTCGCTGGTGGTCGGCGACTCGCACCACTACGCCGACGCGCCCGAGCCCTTCGCGATGGAGGAGGTCGACCAGCTCATCTTGCACCACCTGCGCAGCACGCTGAACCTCGAGGCCGCGCAGATCACCGAGCGCTGGACCGGCGTGTACCCCTCATCGAAGACCACGCCCTGCGTGATCGACGCGCCCGACGACGCGACGCGCGTGGTGCTGGTCACCAGCGGCAGTGGGGCGAGCACCGGTTTCGGCATTGCGCACGACGTCTTCAACGCATGGTGACGGCTGCAAGGCCGTTGCCTTCCTTCCGAACCTCTTCATCTCAGCCGCCATGAACGCCCACAACCACTCCCAGCTCCAGGCCGTCGTCTTCGACTGGGCCGGCACCATCCTCGATTTCGGCTCCTGCGCACCCATGGGTGCCTTCGTGAAGCTTTTCGAGCAGTTCGGCATAGACATCACCATCGCGGAGGCGCGTGGCCCGATGGGCGTGGCCAAGTGGGACCACATCAAGGCGCTGGGCACGCTGCCGCGCATCAATGCGCAGTGGGAAGCAAAGCACGGCAATGCGTTCAACGACGCCGATGCCGACAAGCTGTACGAAATCTTCACGCCCATGAACGCAGCCAGCGCGCGCGACCACGCCGACTTCATTCCGGGCGCGCTCGAAGCGGTCGGCGTGCTGCGCCGGCGCGGCCTGAAGATCGGCTCCACCACCGGCTACAACCGCCCGATCATGGAAGTGGTCGTGCCTATCGCCGCGGCCGGCGGTTATGCACCAGACAACCTCGTGTGCGGCGGCGACCTGGCCGAAGGCCGCCCATCGCCGCTCATGATGTACCGCTGCTTCGCCGACCTCGGTGTGTGGCCGCCGCACACCGTGGTGAAGGTCGACGACACCGGTGTCGGCCTGCAGGAAGGCCTCAACGCGGGCACCTGGGCCGTGGGCGTGGCTGTCAGCGGCAACGTGAACGGTCTCACGCTGGCCGAATGGCAGGCGCTCGACACCAACCAGCAGCAGGAGCGCCGCGCACGCGCCACCGCCGAGCTCGAAGCTGCCGGCGCGCACTACGTGATCGACAGCGTGGCAGACCTGCCGCAGGTGCTGGAAGACATCGAGCGGCGGCTGCAGCGCGGTGAGCGGCCTGTCGTCGCCTGACCTGTAGCCAGAAGAGGCAGCGTCCGACCTGACCGGGCTCTTCGCGTGCCTCGCGTTTTCGCGTCACGGGGTATCCTCGTCGCGGAGACAAAAATGAAGACAAACGAGACAACCGCCCATCAGGCGGATTCACGCTACGCCATGGTGCGCCTGGGCCTCACGCTGCTGGTCATGACGGTCGGCAGCAGCGGCATGTACGTGGTGTCGGTGATGCTGCCCGCGGTGCAGGCCGAGTTCGGCGTCGCGCGCGCAGATGCCTCGCTGCCCTACACGCTGCTGATGCTGGGCTTCGGCTTCGGCGGCGTGCTGATGGGCAAGCTGGCCGACCGTGTCGGCGTGATGCGGCCGCTGCTGATGGGCTCGGTGTTTCTCGGCGCGGGGTACATCGCGACTGGCCTCTCGGGCGGTATCGAGTCATTCACCATCGCGCAGGCGCTGCTGGTCGGCCTGCTCGGCAGCTCCGTGGCTTTTGCGCCGCTGGTGGCCGACACCTCGCTGTGGTTCGTCAAGCGGCGCGGCATCGCGGTGGCGGTGTGCGCGAGCGGCAACTATCTGGCGGGCGCGGTGTGGCCGCCGATCGCGCAGCACTTCGTCGAGACGGTAGGCTGGCGCCAGACCTACATCGGCATGGGCATCTTCTGCGGCCTGACGATGGCGCTGCTCGCCCTGTTCTTCCGCGCGCGGCCGCCCGCGCTGGCCGATGTACCGCCCGCCAACGCTTCGAACAGGGCCGCGGTGCGCGACATGACGCGCCCCTTTGGCCTGAGCATGGGTGCGGCGCAGAGCCTGCTGTGCGTTGCCGGCGTGGCCTGCTGCGTGGCGATGGCGATGCCGCAGGTGCACATCGTGGCCTACTGCGGTGACCTGGGCTACGGGCCGGCGCAGGGCGCGATGATGCTGTCGCTGATGCTGGGCTTCGGCATCGTGAGCCGGCTGGCGTCGGGCGCCATCTGCGACCGCATCGGCGGGCTGCGCACGCTGCTGCTGGGCGGCTTGCTGCAGTGCGTGGCGCTGCTGCTGTTTTTGCCCTTCGACGGGCTGGTGCCGCTCTACGTGATCTCGGCGCTGTTCGGGCTGTTCCAGGGCGGCATCGTGCCGTCGTACGCGATCATCGTGCGCGAGCACTTTCCGCCGAAGGAGGCGGGGGCGCGCGTGGGCACGGTGCTGATGTTCACGCTGTTCGGCATGGCGCTGGGCGGGTGGATGTCGGGCAAGGTGTTCGACCTCACGGGCAGCTACCACGCGGCCTTTCTGAACGGCATCGGCTGGAACCTGGTGAACGTGAGCATCGCGGCCTTCCTGCTGTTCAGGACGCTTCGGCAGCCAGGCGGCCGAGTGTCTGCATTGCCTGCTCGCTGAGCGTGCTCCACGGATGGCCGTAGTTCAGCCGCAGGCAGTTGGTGAAGGCGCGCGTGGCCGAGAAGATCGGACCGGGCGCGACGCTGATGCCCAGCTCCAGCGCCTTGCGGTGAATCTCCAGAGCGTTCGCCCGCGCAGGCAGCTCGACCCACAGGAAGTACCCACCCAGCGGTCGCGTCGCGTGCGTGCCCGGCGGAAAGTAATGGCCCACGGCCTGCGCGAAGGTGGCCTGCTGCATCGCCAGCGTCTGCCGCAGCTTGCGCAGGTGTTTGTCGAGCCCGCCCTTTTCGAGGTAACCCGCGAGCGCGAGCTGCGCTGGCGCCGAAGTGCTGAGCGTGGTCGTGAGCTTCTGCCGTGCGACCTTGCGCGCGAAACGTCCGGCCGAGGTCCAGCCGATGCGATAGCCGGGCGCCAGGCACTTCGAGAACGAAGAGCAGTGCAGCACCAGCCCCTGCGTGTCGAAGGCCTTGGCCGGCGCGGGACGGCGCTCGCCGAAGTAGAGCTCTGCGTACACGTCGTCCTCGATCAGAGGCAGTTCGTGCCGCGCGAGCAGCTCCACCAGCGCCTTCTTCTTCGCATCGGGCATCAGGCTGCCGAGCGGGTTCTGGAATGTGGTCATGAGCCAGCACGCGGTGGGTTTGTGCGCCGCGATGGCCAGCTCCAGCGCTTCGAGGTCGATGCCTTCGCCCGGATGCGTCGGCACCTCGATGGCCCGCAGGCCCATGCGCTCCAGCGCCTGCAGCGCCGCGTAGAAGGTGGGCGACTCGACGATCACCGCGTCGCCCGGCCGCGTGACCGCCGCGAGGCAGAGGTTGAGCGCTTCGAGCGCGCCGTTGGTAATGACGATCTCGTCAGCCGGCACCGGCATGCCGTCAGCCAGGTAGCGCAGCGCGATCTGCCGGCGCAGCGCCGCGCTGCCGGGCGTGAGGTCGTCCACCGTGCTCCATGGGTCGAGCGACTTGGCGCTTGCGGCCATGAATTGCCCGAGCCGCGCCAGCGGAAACAGCAGGGGGCTCGGAAAGGCCGAGCCGAAGGGCACGACCTTGCGCGACATGCTGGCCTCGAGGATGTCGAACACCTTGTCGCTCACATCGAGCGACAGCGGCCCGTCTGCCGGGCGTGAGGTGTGGGTGGACTCGGGCGGCGCATCGCGCAGGCCGCCGCCGGTCACGTAATAGCCCGAGCGGTCGCGTGCGCGCACCAGCCCGCGCGCCTCCAGCAGGTAGTAGGCCTGGAACACGGTTGATGCGCTGACCCCGCGGCTCTGCCCGGTGTGGCGCACCGAGGGCAGGCGGTCGCCGGTCTTCAGGGTGCCGCTGCGGATCGAGGCCTCGATGTCGGCGGCCAGGGCTTCATACCTTTTCATCGGCTTCATCGCAGGGGGTTCTTCATTCGGCAGCACTTTATCTGCACCGGTCAATTGGTGCGGATCTGCATCTGTTTTTTCTGGCCTGCCTGGTCCACACTCGACCCCATGTCGAATCTCATGCGCGCGGTGCGCGCCGTTCTCTGGAGTTTCATCGGGCTGGGCGGCCGCCGCGCCGACGCCGACAAGCGGACCGCGCAAGTCGGCATCCTGCCGCTGATAGGCGTGGCGTTCGTGATGGTGCTGCTGCTGATCGCGGGGCTGCTGGCACTGGCGCACTACGCTGCCGGCACATGAAGCTGCGCATCCGCCTCGCCGTTGCCGGGCTGCTGCTCGCCGTGCAGGGCATGGCGGGTGCCGCGACGCCGGCCACGGTGCCCGACACCATCGAGCAGCGCGTGGCCGCCTGCATCGCCTGCCACGGCCGTGAGGGCGCGACCACCAACGCCGGCTACTTTCCGCGGCTGGCGGGCAAGCCGGCCGGCTACCTGTTCAACCAGCTCGTGAGCTTCAGGGACGGCCGGCGCTTCAACAGCGACATGGCGTACATGGTGCAGCACCTGTCGGATGCGTACCTGCGCGAGATGGCCGAATACTTCGCCGGGCTGCAGCTCCCTTACCCGCCGATTTCTCCCACCAGCGACGCGACGCCCGAACAGCTTCAGCGCGGCCGCCAGCTCGTGCGCGAAGGCGATGCCGCGCGCGGCATACCCGCCTGCGTGCAGTGCCACGGCGCGGCGCTCACGGGCGTGCAGCCGGCCATTCCGGGGCTGCTGGGGCTGCCGCGGCTGTATGTGTCGTCGCAGCTCGGCGCATGGCTCACGAGCGAGCGGCATGCACTGCCGCCCGACTGCATGGCCGACATCGGCCGGCGCATGAGCACCGCCGACATCAACGCCGTCGCGAGCTGGCTCGCCGTGCAGCCGATGCCGGCCGACACGAAGCCCGCGGCCTCGCTCCCCGCGCCGCTGCCCGTGACCTGCGGCGGCATGCCGAAGTGACGGAGTCGCGCCCATGAAACTCCGACACCTGGTCTGGACGCTGCTGATGCTGATCGTGCTCGGCGCAGCCGCCGCCGGCGGCATTGTGGCCATGAACCTGCGCGGCGAAGACCCGCTGCCCGCGCAAGCCGAAGCCTTCACCGCTACGCCGCAGCTCATCGAGCGCGGACGCTACCTCGCGCTGGCCGGCAACTGCGCGGGCTGCCACACCACGCGCGGTGGCCAGCCCTATGCGGGCGGCCTGCCGATAGAGACGCCCTTCGGCACCATCTATTCGAGCAACCTCACGCCCGACGACAAGGCTGGCATCGGCGGCTGGAGCAGCGCACACTTCTGGCGCGCGATGCACAACGGCCGCAGCAAGGACGGGCGGCTGCTGTACCCGGCGTTTCCGTACCCCAACTTCACGCAGGTGACGCGCGAGGATTCGGACGCGATCTACGCCTACCTGCGCAGCGTGCCGCCCGCAGCCGAGCCCAACAAGGCGCACCGGCTGCGCTTCCCCTACGACACGCAGGCGGCGCTGGCCGTGTGGCGCGTGCTGTCGTTCAAGCCCGAGCCCTTCGTGGCCAATGCCGGCAAGCCGGCCGAATGGAACCGGGGTGCCTATCTGGTCAACGGCCTGGGCCATTGCATCGCCTGCCACGGCAGCCGCAATTCGCTGGGCGCGACCGAAACGAAGCTGGGGCTTTCGGGCGGCCTCATCGCCGTCGAGAACTGGTACGCGCCGTCGCTCAACGATCCGCATGAAGCCGGCGTGGCCGATTGGCCCGCGGCCGACGTGGTCGCGCTGCTCAAGAGCGGCGTTGCACCGCGCGGCTCGGTCATGGGTCCGATGGCCGACGTGGTGTTCCGCAGCACGCAGTACCTGAGCGAGGCCGACCTGACGGCCATGGCGAGCTACCTGAAGGACCTGCCCGACGCACCGAAGCCCGAGGCCGATGCCGTTGTCGCGAAGGCCCCCATCCGCCGCGATGCCGGCACGATGACGCGCGGCGCGAAGATCTACGACCAGCGCTGCGCCTACTGCCATGGCGACCAGGGGCAGGGCGCGGCCGGCGCCTATCCGCCGCTCGCAGGCAACCGCGCCGTCAACATGGCTCGGCCCACCAACCTGATCCAGGTGATCGCACACGGGGGTTTCCTGCCCTCGACGCCCGGCAATCCGCGTCCCTACGGCATGCCGCCGTTCGGCCAGACGCTGGATGCGGCCGAGGTCGCGGCCGTGCTCACCTATGTGCGCGGCTCGTGGGGCAACGACAGCGCGCCCGTCACGCAGCTCGACACCATGCGCCGCTGAGCGGCGCCCGCATCTGCTTCAGATGTTCGTGCTCGAAGGGATGCGGCTCGGCAGCAGGTGCTCGTAGGGCCGCGTGCGCGTGGTGTTGCGCTGGCGGATGGTGGCTTCGATGCCTACGAGCGCGTTGCGAAAGCGCTCCAGCGGACCGCCTTGCCCGGCGATTGCCGGGTCGAGCAGCACCGGCAGATGCGGGAACACGTTGTCCTTGTACTCGCCCAGCGGTCGGTAGTACACGCCGCCGAGGATGTGGAACAGCAGGATCTGCTCCTGCGCCGCCAGCCGCGAAGGCAGCATCTGCGACCAGCTCGCCTCGTTCTGGCCCGCACTGCTCGTCGGTGCCGGCACGCCACCTGCTCCTGCGCTGAAGGGCGCATAGGTCATCACAGAGTACTGCGGGAAGTTCACCGCCGCATGCTGCGCGCTGGCGTTGAAGATGATCGCGGTCAGCACGTCGATGAGCTGTGCGCGCGTGGTGATCGGCCGAAAGCCGTGCACCTTGCCGCTGGTCGCGAGCTCGGTGGCCCAGGCCTTGAGCTCGTAGTCGCCGGTCACGTCGGCGTCGCTCAGGTAGTAGGTGGCCACGTAGTCGCCGACCCATTGCGCGATGGCGTTCCACACCAGCAGCGCGTCGTCGCGGTACGGGTAGTCGGGCAGCGCCGCCGTGTCGTCCACGCCGCGCGTGCGCAGGTCGTTGGGCAGCATCATGCGGTCGTAGAAGTCGTAGGCCAGCCGGTCGCGCCCGCACTGCTGCTGCAGCGTCTCGATGGGCGCGGTGAGGATCACGTCGCCCGTGGTCAGCGGCGCCATGATGATCAGCGTCGCGAACTCGTTGATGAACATCGCGCCCTCCAGGTGCGGCGACAGCAGCCGGCTCAGCGGATGCGCGGTCGCGAACTGGCGCTGCGTGGCCATCGTGAAGGCCTCCGACATCAGGTGCGTGCGGCCCAGGTGCACGAACATCTCGTGGTAGTTGAAGTCAGCCACCTGCACCGCGGTCTTGGCCGATTGCCAGGCCCAGTAGGCCTCGGCGTTGGCGGTGTCGTCCACGCGCAGGAAGATCGGGCTCAGCGTCGGGTCTTGCCCGCACTGGATCGCGACCGGCACCAGCGAGCGGCCGGTCTTCGGCCGCGCGAACAGTGCGAGCGGCGCGTGGATGTAGGCGGTGCCCGTGAGAGGCTTGACCTGCGGGCCAGCCGGCGCCATGTCTCCCAGGCCTTCGTAGTCGAGCAGGTAGAGCCGGCCTGAGGCGGCCGCATCGGCAAGGCTGTCGCCGGCGCCCATCACCTGCCGGTACTGTGCGTCGCCCAGCGGAAACTTCGCCGGCAGCGCCGTCGCACGCTGGATCAGCATCGGGTTGGGCCCGGACACGCGCATGGCAGCGAACAGGTCGTTGTCGTGCAGCAGCTGCGAGATGGCCGGCTTCTCGATGGTGACGAACAGCGCGTCGTACTGCGCCACCGTCTTCGGTCCGTTCAGCGCGCCCAGCGGGCCTTGCGACAGCAGGTCGTGGTGAATCTGCTTGAGCTGCGTGGCGATGTCGCCCGCCGTGCCCGTGAGCGTGCCCAGCAGGTTCAGCACCGTTGCCGGCAGAGTCGCCAGTCCGCCGTTGGCCGCCAGCAGCTGGTCGAAGCTGGCCTGCAGGCCGGCCAGGCGCGTGCGCAGGTTGTCGAGCGACTGCAGGCTGCCCGAGGCCAGCGCGCTGGTGGCGAACGAGGCCGCGAAATTGGTGACGGCCTCCAGGGCCTTCGCGATGGTCTTGAGCTGGTGCTCGAGCGCCGGCAGTTCGGTCGCCGGCACCGCCGCGCCCATCGGCACGCCGGCCAGGTTGATGTGCGATTCGGTCCAGAGGTAAGTCGCCTGCCGCCCCACCAGCTCGAGCCGCCGCAGCGTGGCGCTGATCGGGTCGATCTTCTGCGGCAGCGTGGGCTTGAGCACCGGCAGGGCTGCCGATGCGATGGAGGGTTTGCCGGCCAGCAGGCCGAGGCCGCCCGCCGAGGCGGACCATTTGAGGATGTCTCTGCGCTTCATCGGGGAGTTCCCTGTTGTTTTGAATCTCGGGAAGGCCGATGGCGTGCTCGGCCACTGAATAGAACGGTCGTTCTATTCAGTGGGCGGATTCTGCGGAGGGGCTCTGGCGTTGGCAATAAGGGTTGGTGCCTAGGCCCCGAAGGCGCTCACCCGGCGCTGCCCGGGGGCTCAGGCCGTGTGCGGGTGTCGCGCGCCGTCGTAGAGCGTGCGCGCAAGGTCGCGATGCCTTGCCAGCAGCGGAGCCAGCTCCAGCCCGGTAAAGCCGCCGTCGCGGATGCGGACCGCCCCGTTGATCACGCTCAGCGACACCGAACCCGGCGTGCAGAACACCAGCGCAGCCACCGGGTCGTGCCCCGCGCCCGCGTGCGCCACGCCGCGCATGTCGAAGGCCACGATGTCCGCCGACATGCCCGGCGCGATGGCGCCGATGTCGTCGCGCCCCAGCACGCGCGCGCCGCCCAGCGTGGCAATTTCCAGCGCCTCGCGCGCCGTCATCGCCGCCGGGCCGTAGCCCACGCGCTGCAGCAACATGGCCTGCCGTGCTTCGCCCAGCATGTGCGCGCCGTCGTTCGACGCGCTGCCGTCCACGCCCAGCCCCACGGGCACGCCCGCGCGGCGCATCGCGCCGATGGGCGCAATGCCCGAGGCCAGCCGCATGTTGGAGCAGGGGCAGTGCGCCACACCCGTGCCGGTGCGGCCGAACAGCGCGATGCCGGCTTCGTCGAGCTTCACGCAGTGCGCGTGCCACACGTCGCGGCCAACCCAGCCCAGGTCTTCGGCGTACTCGGCCGGCGTCATGCCGAACTTTTCGCGCGAGTACGCCACGTCGTTGTCGTTCTCGGCCAGGTGCGTGTGCAGCGACACGCCGCGCTCGCGCGCCAGCTCGGCCGAAAGCCGCATCAGGTCGCGTGACACCGAGAACGGCGAACACGGCGCGAGCACGATGCGGCGCATCGAGTGGCGCGAGGCGTCGTGCCAGCGGCCGATGAGGCGTTCGCTGTCGCGCAGGATGGCTTCTTCCGTTTCCACCACCTCGTCGGGCGGCAGGCCGCCTGCGCTGCGGCCCACGCTCATGCTGCCGCGCGCCGCGTGAAAGCGCATGCCCATCGCATCGGCCGCCTCGATCGAATCGTCGAGCTTCGAGCCGTTGGGAAACAGGTAGAGGTGGTCGCTGGTGGTGGTGCAGCCGGAGAGCATCAGCTCGGCCATCGCGGTCTGCGTCGACACGCGAATCATCTCGGGCGTGAGGCGCGCCCACAGCAGGTACAGATTGGTGAGCCAGCCGAACAGCTCGGCGTCTTGCGCCTCGGGCACGGCACGCGTGAGGCTCTGGTACATGTGGTGGTGCGTGTTGACCAGGCCCGGCATCACCACATGGCCGTGCATGTCGATGGCCTCGGCCTGGCCGCTGCGCAGGGCGTCGAGGTACGCCGCCGGCAGCTCTGCCGTCGCGCCCACCCAGGCAATGGCGGGCCCTTGCATCACCACCGCGCCATCGGCGATCTCGCGCCGCGCGGCGTCCATGGTGACCAGCACGTCGGCGTGCCGGACGATGCGCAGCGGGTGCGTCGAGGGGAAGGCGGTGGATGTGTTCATGATGTCATTCGGTCCCATGCGAGGTGCGTGCCGCCAGTGTGAAGGAACGCTCCTTCGACAGCACGCCGTTGTAGAAAAGATTGAGCAGCACCGCGGCGCATGTGCCCAGCACGATGCCGCTGTGCGTCAGCGGATGCGTCCAGGCCGGAAAGTGCTGGAAGAAGTTCGGCGACAGCGTGGGAATCAGCCCCAGCCCGATGGAGATCGCGATCACGTACAGCGCGTGGCGGTTCTGCGAATGGTCGATCGAGCCCAGGATGCGCACGCCCGTGGCCGCCACCATGCCGAACATCACGATGCCGGCGCCGCCGAGCACGAACTGCGGCACCGAGGCCACGATGTGCGCGATCTTCGGAAAAAGCGCGAGCGCGATGAGCAGCACGCCACCGCCCGCGGCCACATAGCGCGATCGCACTCCCGTCACCGTGACCAGCCCCACGTTCTGCGAGAACGAGGTGTATGGAAAGGTGTTGAACACGCCGCCGATCACAGTACCCAGGCCGTCTGCGCGCAGGCCGCGCGTCAGTGCATCGGTGCCGACCTTGCGGCCGGTGATCTCGCCGAGCGCGAGGAACATGCCTGTGGATTCGACCAGCGTGATCAGCATCACGATGCACATCGAGGCGATGGCCGTGAGCTCGAAGCGCGGCATGCCGAAGTGAAAAGGCGTGGTCACCGCCACCCAGCTGGCCTCGGCCAGCCCGTCGAAGTGCATGCGCCCGAGCGCCAGCGACAGGCCGACACCGAAGACGATGCCCAGCAGCACTGCGATGTTGGCGATCAGGCCCTTGCCGAAGCGCGTGATCGCGATGATCGCCAGCAGCACCGCCGCCGCAATCGCCAGGTTCACCGGCTCGCCGTAGGCAGGGTTGTCCACTGCGTGCGCCACGCCGTCGACCATGCGGGTCGCGGTGGGTTGCCCGCCCGCAGCCCAGTTGATGGCCACGCCCATGAGCGACACGCCGATCAGCGTGATGACCGTGCCCGTCACCAGCGGAGGAAACACGCCCAGCACGCGCCCCATCACGGGCGCGACCAGCATGCCGAACACGCCCGCCACGATGGTGGCACCGTAGATCGCGGGCAGGCCCAGCGAGGGGTCGATGCCGATGGCGATCATCGGGCCGACCGCCGCGAAGGTCACGCCCATCATCACCGGCATGCGGATGCCGAAGCGCCAGAAACCAATGGCCTGCACCAGCGTGGCGATGCCCGCGGCGAACAGGTCGGCGTTGATGAGAAAGGCGATGTCGGCCTTCGAGAGGCCGAGCGCGCCGCCCACGATGAGCGGCACCGCCACCGTGCCCGCGTACATCACGAGCACGTGCTGCAGGCTCAGCGCGCCGCAGCGGCCGATGGGAAGCTTCTGGTCGACCCCTTCGCCGTCTCCTGCGGGGGTTGTTTTATCGTTCGAAAGCATGTGGACCTTTCCTGCCGATGAACCGGCGCGGCAGTCTAGGAGCGATGCCTTCGCACGCGCAAAGTCAATAAATGACCCGCCCTGTGCACAAAAAGTGGACGGTCTGCGGCGGCGGAATCAGGGCGCCAGCAGTTCGTCGAGGCAGGTCACCACGTGGTTCGCGAACAGCTCGGCCGCGGGGCTCGGCGCCTGTGCGGCACGGGTCTCGAGCGTGAGCGTCTGGGCACGCAGCGCGGTGTCGCGCAGCGGAATGAAGACCAGCGAACCGTCTTGCCGCTCTTCGTCGACATCGAGCCGGTTGAGCAACGTGATGCCGCCGCCCTGGCGTACCAGCCGGCGCATGAGCGCGGTGGAGGTGGTCTCGATCACCGGTGAGACACTGATGCCCGCAAGCCCGAAGGCGGCGTCGAGGATGGGCCGGATCGACAGCGAAGGCGCCGGCAGGATCAGCGGATAGCCGACGCACTCGGCCAGCACCGCGGTCGCATGCGCCGTGAGAGGGTGGCCGGACGGCACCACCGCACCGATCGGCCATTCGCTGGCGAACAGGGTGCGAAAGCCCGCTGTGCCGGGCACGTCGTAGGCCAGCGCCAGATCGGCGTCGCCTTCGCTCACGCTGCGCAGAACCGCCGCGATGGGCAGGCCGAGCAGCTTGAGCTGGATGCCGGGGTGCGTCTCGCGAAACCGTTGCACCACGGCCGGCAGGAAGGAGTCGGCCAGGCCGGCGGTGGTGGCGAGCGTGACTTCGCCCTGGCGCAGGCCGCGCACGGCCTCGATGCGCTGGCGCACCAGATCGAACTCGTGCAGTGTGCCGCGCGCATGCGCCAGCACGATCTCGCCCACGGGCGTGAGCTTCAGCGTGTTGTGGATGCGCTCGAAGAGCGGCGCACCCAGTTCCTCCTCGAGGTTGAGGATCTGCCGGTTGACCGCCGTGGGCACCACGTGCAGCTGCTCGGCTGCCTTGCGGATCGAGCCCGCGCGAACCACCTCGACGAAATAGCGAATGACCTTGGCGTGCATGTTTCCCCCGCGCCGTTGGGGCGCGGGGCGAATCATGCATGCGGGCTCAGAGGTCGGGCAAGCCCATCGCCGGATCGCTCACCGTGTGCTTGCCGGTTTCGACGCGGCCCGCAAAGCGGCGGTAGTAGGTTGGATCGACATCACAGGTGACTGCGAAGTCGTACCACTGGCCGCTGTTCGGGAGCTCCCAGTGCTGGTCAACGCTCGCTCCGCCATTCACGGTTGCGGTCCACGGACCGTCATTGCGATAGGCCTTGGCGTTGATGGTGAACCTGCACGCTGCCTTACCGTCGTTGCGCATGGACAGGTAGACGTTGCCATTGGCGATGTCGTAGCACACGCGCACTTCAGGCTGCGCCGCACCGCCCGCACGCAGGGTGTTGAGGTTGCCCTTGAAGTGGCGATGGAAGCCGTTGGGGCCGAGTACCCACAGGTCGTAGAGGCCGGCATCGTCGGCCATTGCGGCCCAGGTGTCGTCGAGCGTCTTGCCCGCCTCGACCATGTAGCGGCGCGGCAGGCGGTCCAGATGAAGCTTGTCGTACACGTGGAACACGGCCGCGGCCTTGCCGGTGTTGGAGAACAGCAGCTTGAGCTTGCCGCCGACCGCGTCGGCCAGGGCGCTGGTGTGCAGTTCGTAGGGCAGCGCACGTGAAGGCCGCGTGCCGGTGGGCTGCTGCGGCAGCACTGGCGTAGAGGGCAGCGGCACCTGCGTCAGCGCTTCCTGGTCGAGCCGCAGCTTGTCGGCCTCGGTCCTGTTCTTGCGGCCGGTGAGTGTGGGCAAGGCTTCGCTGTTGGGCGTCGCGAAGTTGAAGGCGCTCGTGAGGTCGCCGCACACCGCGCGGCGGTAGGGCGAGATGTTCGGCTCCTTCACGCCGAAGCGTGCCTCGATGAAGCGCAGCACCGAGGTGTGGTCGAACACCTGCGAGTTGACCCAGCCGCCGCGGCTCCATGGCGAGAGCACGTACAGCGGCACGCGCGGGCCGGGGCCGAACACGCGGCCGTCGGGTGCGGGCTGCGAACGGCTGCCTTCCGGTGGTTGCTGCGTGAAGTACTCGTGTACCAGGTCGGCATTGGCGAGCGTCGTCTTGCCCGCGGCGGGGCTCCTGGAGTCGATGGGGTTGATCAGCGATGGCGCGGACGGCGACGGCACATGGTCGAAGTAGCCGTCGTTCTCGTCGAAGTTGACCAGCACCACGGTCTTGCTCCAGACCTCCGGCACGGCCGTCAGCGCGTCCAGTATTTCCTGCAGGAACCAGGCGCCTTGCACCGGGCTGGATGGGCCCGGATGTTCGCAATAGATGGAAGGGGCGTTGATCCAGCTCACCTGCGGCAGGCGGCCGGCCTTGATGTCGCTCCGGAACGCATCCAGATACTCCTCCGGCTTGTTGCCCGGCAAGGTGTTGGCGATGCCCTTGTAGAGTGGGTTGCCCGGGTTGTCGCTGGCGGGGTCGTAGGCGTGATAGGGCGTCGCCTGGCCGCTGTTGGAATAGGGCGCGTTGGGGGCTCCGCCGCTGGAGACCGGAAAGGGCGAGGCCCGGTTGGCGCGCCTGAACTGGCGAAAGGCGCCGAGCATGTTGTCGCCCCATTCGTCGGGCATGTTCTGGTAGCAGATCCAGCTCACGCCCGCGTCTTCGAGCCGCTCGGCGTAGGTCTTCCACGTGTAGCCGGTGTTCACAGCGGAAGCGCGCCCGTCGAGCCAGTCCCACTCGTTGTTGACGAAGGCAACGTTCTGCGCGGTCGAGCCGTTGGTGCCTGTCAGGTGGAAGGAGCGGTTGGCGTCCGTTCCGGTGTGCATGGCGCAGTGGTAGCTGTCGCAGAGCGTGAAGGCGTTGGCCAGCGAGAACTGGAACGGCACTTCCGCTTCCTTGAAGTAGCCCATGGCTGCGCTGGTCTTGTAGCGCGGCCATTGGGAGAGGCGGCCGCCGTCCCATGCTTCCTGGCTGTCGAGCCACTCGTGCGGCGTGCCGCTCACGCGCTGTGCGTTGCCCTTGGTCTGGTCGAGGTGGTAGGGCAGCACGAGCTTGCCATCGGCATCGCTCTGCTGCCACACGTTGCGCCCGCCCGGCAGCGGAACGGTGAAGCGGTCGCCGAAGCCGCGCACGCCCGGCAGCGTGCCGAAGTAGTGGTCGAAGGAGCGGTTTTCCTGCATCAGCACGACGATGTGCTCGACGTCCTGGATGGTGCCGGTCTTGTTGTTGGCCGGAATGGCGAGTGCGCGGCGGATGCTGGGTGGGAAGGCGCTGAGCGAGAGGGCGGCAAGGCCGGTAGTGGCCGTGCCGGTGAGGAATTTGCGGCGTGAATTCATGGGCAGCTTGTTGTGGTTCTTCGGGCGATCAGGGAGCGCAGCGCTTTTCGGGCTTGACGCCCGTATCCGGTGGGGGTGATGTGGTGTCCGGTGTGGGCAGGCCGGCGAAGCCGCCACCGTCGCTGCCGCCGCAGGCTGAAGTCACGCAGGCAATGAAGAGCAGCGCGCACGCGAGATGCGTGCGCGAAGTGATGAATCGCATGGGGAGATCCTCTCTCGATGTTGTGCCGCCGAGGCTAGGAAGCCCGGGTGACATCGAGATGAACCCTTCGATGCCGAGGTGTAAGCGCGCATTGCACGCGCTTCACGCCTCGTTATCGATGCATGGCGAGGCTCAGAGGTCGGCCATGCCCATGGCCGGGTCGCTCACCGTGTGCTTGCCGGTTTCGACGCGGCCCGCAAAGCGGCGGTAGTAGGCTGGGTCTGCATCGCAGGTGACGGCGAAGTCGTACCACTGGCCGCTGTTGGCAAGCTCCCAGTGCTGGTCCACGTTGGTGCCGCCGTTCACGCTCGCGGTCCACGGGCCGTCGGTGCGGTAGGCCTTGGCAGTGATGGTGAACTTGCACGCGGCCTTGCCGTCGTTGCGCATGTTCAGGTAGACGTTGCCGTTGGTGATGTCGTAGCACACGCGTACTTCGGGTGCGGCGTTGCTCGTGCCCGGCGCAGTCACATTGCCCTTGAACTGGCGATGGAAGCCGTTGGGCCCGAGCACCCACAGGTCATAGAGGCCGTTGTCTCCGGCGGCGGGCGTCCATGTGTCGTCGAGCGTCTTGCCCGCCTCGACCATGTAGCGGCGCGGCAGGCGATCGAGATGTTTCTTGTCGTACACGTGGAAGACCGCCGCTGCCTTGCCTGTGTTGGCGAACAGCAGCTGAAGCTTGCCGCCGGTCGCGTCGACCTTGGCGCTTGTGTGCAGTTCGTAGGGCAGGGCGCGCGAAGGCCGCGTGCCAGTGGCCTGCTGCGGCAATTGCGCGTTGGCCGGCGGCACCACCTGCGGCAGCACGTCCTGGTCGGCGCGGACCTTGTCGGCCTCGGCCTTGGTGCGGCTGCCCGCCAGCACCGGCAGCACCTCGGTGTTGGGCGTTGCGAAGTTGAAGGCGCTCGTGAGGTCGCCGCACACCGCGCGGCGGAACGGGCTGATGTTGTCTTCCTTCACGCCGAAACGCGCCTCGACGAAGCGCAGCACCGAGGTGTGGTCGAACACCTGCGAGTTGACCCAGCCGCCGCGACTCCATGGCGAGATGACGTACATCGGCACGCGCATGCCGGGGCCGTACACGTTGCCGTCGGGCGTGGGCTGCGCGGTGGGAATGCCTGGCGGCGCGGGGTGCGTGAAGTACTCGTAGCTCATGTCCTGCGCAGGCAGCGTGCTCTTGCCCGCGAGCGTCGACGCATCGGGGTTGGGCGAAGGCGCGGAGGGCGAGGGCACGTGGTCGAAGTAGCCGTCGTTCTCGTCGAAGTTCACGAAGAGCACGGTCTTGCTCCACACCTCGGGCACGGCGGTGAGCGCGTCCAGAACCTGCTGGATGTACCAGGCGCCCTGCACCGGGCTCGACGGGCCGGGGTGCTCGGAGTACACGTCGGGCGGAATCACCCACGACACCTGCGGCAGCCGGCCGTTCTTCACGTCGGCGCGGAACGCATCCATGATCGCGCCCGCGTCGAAGGCTGCCTGGTCGGCCACCGGCAGCGTGTTGGCCGTGCCCTTGTAGAGCGGGTTGCCCACGTCGTCGCCGGGCGCGTAGGCCGGCGATGCGCCTTGCGGCAGCGAGGTGCTCACCGGCTTGCCCGAGGCTTCGTTCGCCTTGCGGTAGGGCTTGAAGCCCAGCAGCGGGTTGCAGCCGTAGTTGTTGGGAATGTTCTGGTAGACCATCCAGCTGACGTTGGCCTCCTGCAGCCGCTCGGCATACGTTTTCCATGCGTAGCCTTCGGTCGACGGGCCGGTCGAGCTCCAGGCATTGACGTTGTTCACGTAGGCCACGTTGGCGCCGGTGGGGCCGTTGGTGCCGGTCCAGTGGAAGGAGCGGTTGGCGTGCGTGCCGGTGTGCATCGCGCAGTGGTAGTCGTCGCAGATCGTGAAGGCATTGGCCAGCGCGAACTGGAACGGCAGCTCGGCTTCCTTCAGGTAGCCCATCGACTGCAGGTACGGCGTCTTGCCGGCCTTCTTGTAGCGCGGCCACTGGTACATGCGCCCGCCATCCCAGGCGTTGTGCGCATCGACCCAGGTGTGCGGCGTGCTCGACACGCGCTGGGCGCTGCCCTGCGTGCTGTCGAGGTAGTAGGGCAGCACCACGTTGCCGGCGTCGTCGAGCTGCTGCCAGACCTTGCGGTCAGCGGGAAGCGGAATGGTGAAGCGGTCGCCGAAGCCTCGCACGCCCATGAGCGTGCCGAAGTAGTGATCGAAGGCGCGGTTCTCCTGCATCAGGATGACGATGTGCTCGACGTCCTTGATGGTGCCCGTGGCGTTGTTGGCCGGAATGGCGAGCGCGCGGCGAATGCTCGGCGGGAAGGCGCTGAGCGCGAGGGCTGCGGCGCCCGTGGTGGCGGTGCTGGTGAGGAATTTGCGGCGTGATGTCATGGGTGTGTTGTTGTGGTTCTTCATGGACAAGAGGTCAGGGTGCGCAGCGCTTCTCGGGCTGTACCCCGGTGTCGGGCGGCGTATTGGGCGGTGGCGTGGTGCCCGTGCCGGGCAGGCCGGCGAAGCCGCCACCGCCGCTGCCGCCACAGGCGGAGAGGGCGCAGGCCATGATGATGAGCGCGGACGCGAGGCACGCGCGCGGTGAGACGAGTCGCATAGGAAGATCCTCAGGATGGTCGTGGTGCTTTCGAGGCTAGAAAGCAGCGGTGACGTCGGGATGAATCCGCAATGACGAGGTGTAAGCGCGAGTTGCACGCGCGCCCACCCTGTCATCGAAAAGAACTAACGCTCAGAGGTCGGCCATGCCCATGGCCGGATCGCTCACCGTGTGCTTGCCGGTTTCGACGCGGCCGGCGAAGCGGCGGTAGTAGGTCGGATCTACATCACAGGTGACTGCGAAGTCGTACCACTGGCCGCTGTTCGCAAGCTCCCAGTGCTGATCGACGCTGGCACCGCCGTTCACCGTCGCGGTCCATGGGCCATCGTTGCGATAGGCCTTGGCGTTGATGGTGAACCGGCACGCCGTCTTGCCGTCGTTGCGCATGCTCAGGTAGACGTTGCCGTTGGTGATGTCGTAGCACACGCGAACTTCGGGCGTCGCATTGCTGGTGCGCAGTGCGTTGAGGTTGCCCTTGAAGTGGCGATGGAAGCCGTTGGGACCGAGCACCCACAGGTCGTAGGCGCCGGCGTCGTCGGTCATCGCGGCCCAGGTGTCGTCGAGCATCTTGCCGGCCTCGACCATGTAGCGGCGCGGCAGGCGGTCGAGATGCAGCTTGTCGTACACATGGAACACGGCCGCGGCCTTGCCGGTGTTGGAGAACAGCAGCTGCAGCTTGCCATTGACCACGTCGGCCTTTGCGCTGGTGTGCAGTTCGTACGGCAGCGCGCGCGAGGGACGGGTGCCGGTGGGTTGCCGCGGCAGCGCTGGCGTGATCGGCAGCGGAACCTGCGCCAGCGCTTCCTGGTCGATGCGCAGCTGGTCTGCCTCGGCCTGGGTCTTGCGTCCAGCGAGCGTGGGCAGCACTTCGCTGTTGGGCGTTGCGAAGTTGAAGGCGCTGGTCAGGTCGCCGGCAATCGCGCGGCGGAACGGCGAGATGTTCGTTTCCTTCACGCCGAATCGCGCTTCGAGGAAGCGCAGTACCGAGGTGTGGTCGAACACTTGAGAGTTGACCCAGCCGCCACGGCTCCACGGCGAGATGACGTACATCGGCACGCGCGGGCCGGGGCCGTAGACGCGACCGTCCGGCTGGGGCACGTCGCCGGGTGTGCCGGGCACCAGCGGGTGGTTGTAGCGCTCGAACGCGACATCGGCGTCGCCGAGCGTGGTCTTGCCCGCCGCGCTCTTGTCGGGGTTGATCGAAGGCGCGGAAGGCGAGGGCACGTGGTCGAAGTAGCCGTCGTTCTCGTCGAAGTTGACGATGAACACCGTCTTGCTCCACACGTCGGGCGATGCGGTGAGCGCGTCAAGCACCTGCTGGATGTACCACGCGCCCTGCACGGGGCTCGAAGGCCCGGGGTGCTCGGAGTACGCGGCCGGGGCCACAATCCATGACACCTGTGCGAGCTTGCCGCTGGCCACGTCCTGCTTGAACGCGCCGAGCAGGCCGCCGTCGGGCATGGTGTTGGCGATGCCCTTGTAGAGCGGGTTGGCCGCGTCGTCGCTGGCGGGGTCGTAGGCCGGCAGCGTCGTGCCCACGGGTGGGCTGGCGTCGCCGTCGTAGCGCTCGTTGTTCTTGCCGGACGCCTTGTTGGCTACGCGGTATTGCTGGAAGCCGGCCAGCGGGTTGTCGGTGAAGTTGTCGGGCAGGTTCTGGTAGACGATCCAGCTGACCTTGGCGTCCTGCAGGCGCTCAGGGTAGGTCTTCCAGTTGCAGCCGAAGGTGGTCGAATCGACGCCGGGGTTGTCCGTGGGGTCCCATGGAAACCGCAGGTTCTCCCAGGTGTTGTCCACCGAGGCGACGCCCGCCACACCGGTGCTGGTCTGGCCCGAAGGGCCGTTGGTGCCGCTCCAGTGGAACAGGCGGTTGGAGTTGGTGCCGGTGTGCATGCCGCAGTGGTAGCTGTCGCACACGGTGAAGGCGTTGGCCAGTGCGTACTGGAACTGCAGTTCGGCCTCTTGCAGATAGCCCATCGATTGCGTGAAGGGCGCCGTGTCGGTGGCCTTGTACTTCGGCCATTGGTTGAGGCGCCCGCCGTCCCAGGCGTCCTGTGCGTTGAGCCAGCTGTGCGGCGTGCCGCTCACGCGCTGCGCGTTGCCCAGGGTCTGATCGAGGTGATACGGCAGCACCACTTTGCCGTCGGCGTCGCTCTGCTCCCACACGCGGCGTCCGCCGATCAGCGGAATGGCGAAGCGGTCGCCGAAGCCGCGCACGCCCATGAGCATGCCGAAGTAGTGGTCGAACGAGCGGTTCTCCTGCATCAGGATCACGACATGCTCGACGTCCTGGATGGTGCCGGTCTTGTTGTTGGCGGGAATGGCGAGCGCGCGGCGGATGCTGGGCGGAAAGGCCGAGAGCGCGAGAGCGGCAGCGCCAGTCGTGGCGGTGCCCGTGAGAAATTTGCGGCGGGAGGTCATTGTGTTGTTCCTGGCGGCGCTCAGGGCGCGCAGCGCATCTCGGGCTTCGGGGTGTTGTCGGGCGGGGTGGGTGTGGTCGGCGTCGTCGGCGTGCCGCCGAAGAAGCCACCACCACCGCTGCCACCACCGCACGCCGAGAGCGCACAGGCAAGGAACAGCACGGGCGCAAGCCGCGTGCGAAGAAAAAGAAGTCGCATGGATCGGTCCTTTGTTATGTGGTTCTGGAAGGCGCGTGAGGGGGCGCACCTGGGCCACGAGACTAGGGAGAACCCGTTACCGACTGGTTAACTTGGGATGACGCAGAGAAGTCAGGCGCGTGACAACGCACTGCCCAAGCGGCGGTGTCAAATCAGTGGAATGACGGCGTGGCGCGGCCTGGCGCCGCGTTCAGGCGCAGAGCTCAGGGCTCGTTGCTGATACCGCTCGATACATGCCCGGCGGGCACGTGGCGCGAGGCTGCATCGACATGACCGGTCTGGTCATCGAAGAAGAAGTCGGGTTCGAACTCGCGCAGGAACTCGCCCTTGGGCAGGCCGCCGAGGAACATGGCCTCGTCGACGCGGATGTTCCACTTCATGAGCGTGCGGATCGCGCGCTCGTGCGCCGGTGCACTACGCGCGGTGACGAGCGCGGTGCGGATGCGCATCTGCGCGTTGCCGGCCATCTGCAGCCGGTGCAGCGCCATCAGCAGCGGCTTGAACGGCCCTTCGGGCAGGGGCAGGTCGGCCTTGCTGAGCTCGTGTGCCTGGAAGGCGTCGAGCCCCTCGGCCTGGAACACGCGCTCGGCCTCGTCCGAGAACAGCACCGCGTCGCCGTCGAAGGCAATGCGCACTTCGTTCGGCCAGGCGTCGCTGGCTTTTACCGATTCGACCAGCACGCGCGCGGCCGGAAAGCCCGCGATGAGCGCCTCGCGCACGTCTTGCGCATTGACCGAGAGGAAGAGGTGCGCGCGCAGCGGGCGCAGGTAGCCGAAGGGCGGGCGGCCCTGCGTGAACACGCCGCGCTGCAGCTTGATGTCGGCCGCCGCGCTCGACTTGAAGATGCGCATGCCCGAGACCGGGTCGTTGCGCGAAAGAATCACCACCTCGACACGCTGCACGCCGTCTTCGTTGAAGCGAAGCAGCTTGCGGATCAGCGAGTAGGCAATGCCCGGCGCGGCCGGCACGTCGATGCGGTCGAGCTGCAGCTTCATGTAGCCCTCGTTGTCCCCGGCCTCGAAGATCTTGTTTTCTTCTTCGAGGTTGAACAGGGCACGCGAGGAGATCGCGACCACGAGCTTGTCTTCGAGCGTTACGGGCATGGTGCGCCTTGCTGGCTGGCCGTTGTTACTTGACGAACTGATTCAGCTGGATGATAGGCAGCATCACGGCCAGAACAATCAGCATCACCACCCCGCCCATCGCCACGATGAGCAACGGCTCGAGGATGGTCGCCAGGTGCATCGCGCGGCGCTGCACTTCGGCGCTGAGTTGATTGGCCGCGCGTTGCAGCATCAGCGGCAGGGTGCCGGTCTGCTCGCCGAGGCGCGCGAACATCGACACCAGGCCCGGAAAGCGCTTCTTCTGCGCCAGCGCCGAGGCCAGCGGCGCGCCTTCGCGCACCAGCACCAGCGCGTCGAGCGCGTCGGCACGCATCGCGCGGTTGCTCAGCGTTTCGGAAGCCGCCTGCAGCGCACGCAGGATCGGCACGCCGGCCGTGGCCAGCATGGCGAGCGTGCTCGCGAAGCGCGCTGCGTTGTAGCCGCGCGCGAGCTTGCCGACCAGCGGCAGCTTGAGCCAGACTGCGTCGAACTTCAGGCGGAAGGCCTCCTGGGCCAGTGCCAAGCGCGCGCCGATGGCAGCGAGAACCACCGCACACAGCATCCACCAGCCGTAGTTGCGCACGCCCGCGCTCAGCGACAGCATCACGGTGGTGAGAAAGGGCAGCGATCGCTTGGTGCCCGCGAACACCTGCGCCACCTGCGGCACCACGTAGCTCACGAGGAAGATCACGATCACGATCGCCACCAGCGTGACGATGGCCGGGTACAGCGCCGCGCCTATCAGCTTCTGCTGCAGCGCCTGGCGCTCTTCGAGGTCGTCGGCAAGGCGGTCGAGCACAAGGCCGAGGTTGCCGCTCTGCTCGCCGGCACCGATCACGGCCGTGTAGATGGGCGAGAACTCGCGCGGGTGCGCCGACAGCGCACGCGCGAACGGCGAGCCCGCGTTGACTTCGGCGCGCAGCGACGCGACAAGGTTGCGCTGCTGCTCGGACTCGGCCTCGTCGGTGAGTGCCGTGAGCGCGCGTTCCAGCGGCAGGCCTGACGACACGAGGCCCGCGAGCTGCCGCGTCCACACCGCAAGGCCGGTCGAATTGAAGACGCGCTTGCCGCCGCCAAGCCAGCGGCTGAGGGTGCTGCGCTGGCCGGTGCCGTTGACGTGGTCGCTGCCGACCGGCTTGACCGACAGCGGAATGAGCGCCTGCGCTCGCAGCAGGCTGCGCGCGCTGCGGGCGGTGTCGGCCTCGAGCACGCCTTCGCGGCTCTGGCCGCTGGCGTCGATGGCTTCGAAGGAATAGGCGGGCATGGGGAGCGCCGGAGCGGCTTAGTCGCGCGTGACGCGCAGCAACTCGGCGCGCGAAGTGACGCCGGCCTGCACCAGCCGTTCGCCGTCTTCGCGCATCAGGCGCAGGCCGCCACGCGCGCCGGCCTTGAGCAGTTCGCTCTCGGCCGCCTTGCTGTGGATCAGCCCTTGCACGGTTTCGTCCGCCACCAGCAGCTCGAAGATGCCGGTGCGGCCCTGGTAGCCGGTCTGGCCGCACACTTCGCAGCCCGCGCCGGCACACACTGTGCACACCTTGCGCACGAGGCGCTGCGCGAGCACGCCCAGCAGCGACGAGCTGAGAAGAAAAGGCTCCACGCCCATGTCGGTCAGGCGCGTGACGGCACTGACCGAGTCGTTCGTGTGCAGCGTGGCCAGCACAAGGTGACCGGTCAGCGAGGCCTGGATGGCGATCTGCGCAGTCTCGAAGTCGCGGATTTCGCCGATCATGATGACGTCCGGGTCCTGCCGCAGGATCGCGCGCAGGGCCTTGGCGAAGGTGAGTTCGATCTTGGCGTTGATCTGCGTCTGGCCCACGCCCGGCAGCTCGTACTCGATGGGGTCTTCCACCGTCATGATGTTGCTGCGGCTCGCGTCGAGCCGGGCCAGCGCGGCGTACAGCGTGGTGGTCTTGCCCGAGCCCGTGGGGCCGGTCACGAGGATGATGCCGTGCGGCTGCGAGATGAGCTTCTCGAAGCGCTCCAGCGTGTCGCCCTGCATGCCCACCGATTCGAGCGTGAGCTTCGATTCGCTCTTGTCCAGCAGGCGCAGCACGGCGCGTTCGCCGTGCGCGCTCGGCAGCGTCGACACCCGCACGTCGACCGCGCGCGTGCCGATGCGCAAGGAGATGCGCCCGTCCTGCGGCAGCCGCTTCTCGGAGATGTCGAGGTCGGCCATGATCTTCAGGCGCGATATCAGCGCGGCGTGCAGCGCGCGGTTGGGCTGCACCACTTCGCGCAGCGTGCCGTCGATGCGAAAGCGCACGGACGAGGTGCGTTCGTAGGGCTCGATGTGGATGTCGCTGGCGCCGTCTCGAGCGGCCTGCGTGAGCAGCGCGTTCAGCATGCGGATGATGGGCGCGTCGCCAGCGCTCGCCAGCAAGTCTTCGACCGCGGGCAGCTCCTGCATCATGCGCGAGAGGTCGGCGTCGTTCTGCACTTCGCTCACCACCGCGGCGGCGCTCGACTCGCCCTGCGCGTAAGCCGCGCTGATGCGCTGCGCCAGCGCGCCGTCGGCCAGCACCTCGAAGGCCTGCACGCCGTACTTGCGCGACACCTCGCCGACCGCGCTGCGCGCCGGGTGGCTCGACATCCACAGCGTGTAGCGGCCGTCGTCGGTCTCCTCGAGCAAAAGCTGTTGGCTGCGTGCGAAGGCGTAAGGCAGGGGGTAGCGCATGGACATCAAGGCAGTATCAAGGCAGTTCGCGCGTGCTCACGGGGTCGGCGGTCGGCGGCAGGGCGCCGCGCAGGGTGCTCGGCGCCAGCTTGCGGTTGTCGGCGGGCAGCGCGGGCGGCGGGATCAGTTGGGTGCCTTGCTCGCGCAGGCCACCCCGGCTGTTGCTGCTTGTGCCCAACGGCGGCGACTCCGGCAGCACGGGCGCGGCATTCACGTTGCGCAGCATCACGTTGTCGGTGTTGGGCTGGGCCGCCTGCTGCAGGCCACGGATCTGGTCGTAGCGATCGAATGCGAAGGCTTCGGTCGACGTGGCGTCGCGCATCACCACCGGGCGAAGGAACATCATCAGGTTGTTCTTGACGCGCGAGCGGTTCTCGCTCTTGAACAGGTTGCCGACCACCGGGATGTCGCCGGCGAAGGGCACCTTTTCAGTGTTGGTGCCGTAGGTGTCCGACAGCAGGCCGCCGAGCATGACGAGCCCGCCGTCTTCCACCAGCACGCTGGATTCGAGCGAGCGCTTGTTGGTGGTGGGGCCGTTGGGGTCGGTGGTTGTGCCGGGCGCGACGTTCGAGATCTCCTGGAAGATCGTCATCTTCACGGTGCCGTTCTCGTTGATGGTCGGACGCACGCGCAGGGTGAGGCCGACGTCCTTGCGCTCGACGGTGGTGAACGGGTTCACGCCCACCGAGCCCGAGGTGCTGGCGTAGGAGCCGGTCGGGAACGGCACGTTCTGGCCGATGACGATCTTGGCTTCTTCGTTGTCCAGCGTCAGCAGGTTGGGCGTCGAGAGCACGTTGGCGTCGTTGTCGTTGCTGAAGAAATTCGCCACCGCGCCCAGGATGTACTGGCCGCCGATCTTGCCGGCAATGCCGAGATTCAGGCCAGACTGGACCGACGTTGCCAGGCCGGAGGCATCCTTGGTGGCCAGCGCCTGGGTCAGCGCCAGGATGTTGCCGCCGTTGAGGGAGGAGTTGGTGCCGATGACGGCGTTGTTGCCCAGCGCGCTTTGCCACTGCACGCCGAACTTGGCGGCCTTGGTGGCGTTGACCTCGACGATCAGCGCCTCGATCATGACCTGCGCGCGCCGGCCGTCGAGCTTGTCGATCACGGCGCGCATCTGGCGGTATTGCGGCTCGGGCGCGGTGATGATCAGCGAGTTGGTCGTCGGGTCGGCCTGGATCTGGCCACCGGTCGAGGGCTGGTTGGCGTTGTTCAGCGGCGCGTTGGCGGCCGCCGAGCCACCGCTCTGGCTGCCGCCGCTGTTCAGGTTCACCTGCATGGCTTGCGGCGCGCTCTGCTGGGGCGTCGCACCGCCACCCGCGGCGCCGGCCGCGCCCGGCGTTGTGTTCTGCTGGTTTGCCGCCATCGCGGCGCGCAGCGTGGCGGCGAGGCGCACCGCGTCGGCATTCTTCAGGTAGACCACGTAGATGTTGCCGGCCACGCCGTTGCTGCTTTCTGTCGGCGCGCGGTCGAGCTTCTCGACCAGCGTGCGCACCAGCGCCACGCGCGCCGGATTGGCCGCGCGCAAGATCAGCGAGTTGCTGCGCGGGTCGGCCATGAGCGTGGTGCGGAACGACGCATCCGTCGCGCCAGGTGCGGCGCCGCCCGGGGCGCCGGAGCCGCCGCCGTCGACCAGGCGCTGCACCAGCGGCACCATGTCGGTGGCAACCGAGTGCTTGAGCTGGATGACCTCGATGTCGGACGCGTTCGGCACGTCGAGCGACGCGATGATGCGCGCCAGCCGGCGCATGTTGTCGGCGTAGTCGGTGATCACGAGCGAGTTGTTGCCCGGGTTCACGTTGATGGTGTTGTTCGGCGGAATCAGCGGGCGCAGCACCGGCAGCAGGTTGTTCGGCGACTCGTAGTTGAGCCGGAAGATCTGCGTGACGATCTGGTTGCTGCCGCTGGACGCCGTGGCGCTGATGGATGTGTTGACGGTGCTGCTCTGCAGCTTGGCGTCGGCCTCGGGCACCACCTTGTAGAGGCCGTCGGCCTCCACCACCGCGAAGCCCTGCAGGCGCAGCGCCGAGGCGAACTGGTTGAAGGCGGCGGCCGGCTGGATGGCGCGGTCGGTGACGAGGTTCATCGTGCCCTTGACGCGCGGGTCGACCACCACGTCTCGGCCCGTGACCACCGCCATGGTGCGGGCCACGGCCTCGATGTCGGCGTTGGAGAAGTTCAGCGTGATCGGCTCGCCGCGGCGCGGCGCATCGCCGGTCTGCGCGAACGCGGCGGGTGCGCCCTGCAGGAACGTGGCGGCGATCAGCACGCGCACGGCGAGTGCGACGGTGCCGGTCGAAAACAGTGGCTTCATCATGAGGATCAACCCAGGGTGATGATCGAACGCGCGTTCTCGCGCCGTCCGATGATGTTCAACAAATTGGAAAGCGCGTCTTCGCGGCCGGGCGCGGCACTGGCTTCGCCGTTGAAGCGGAAGGAAGTGCCGTTCCAGCTGCCGCTGCCGTTCAGTTCGAGGCTGCCCTCGCGTGTGCTGAGCAGCAGCGTGGGGCGGGTGCCGCCTTCGAGCGTGAGCCGGTAGCTGCCCATCGGCCGCAGGGTCGACAGGCTGGAGGAAACATCGGTGGCGTCGAGCGTGGCCTGGCCTGCAACGCGCAGCGCGGGGCCGTCCCACTGCATCGAGAAGGCCTTGGTGGACAGGTCGAGCGCGCCTTCGAGCTTGAGCGTGTTCCAGGGGGCGCCCAGGCCGGTGAGCAGGGTGGCGGGCCAGCGCGAGCGGCTGTCCTGCCATGCGAGCTGCATGCCGCCCGCGCGCGGACTGGCCTTGAGTTCAAGCGGCTGCGCGGCGCAGCAGGGCAGATCGAGGCTGGCGGAGATGCCGCTCCAGCCCGGGCGCATGCGCCAGTGCAGCAGGCCGGGCAGCGACACCGCCTGCGCGCCGCCGGCGCCGCTGGCGAAGACCACGGCGGCCGTGCCGTTCCAGACGGTTCCGCGTGGGTTGGCCAGCACGAGGCGGCCATGGCTCCAGTTCGACAGTGCGGCCGACAGCCAGCGCGCCGGCGCAAACAGCACCACCGCCAGCAGCGCGCCGACCGTGATGCCGAGCAGAGCCCAGCGCCAGCCGCGGCGCGGCCGGGGTTCGGAGATCGGAGGGCGGGTCAGCATGCGGGCCTGTTGCTCATCGCGCTCATCGCGCCGCGGGGAGCGCCATGACGACGGTGCCGTCCCAGCGGACCTGCGGCGTCTTCGGCGTGTCCTTTGCGCCGGGCGACGGTGCGGGCGGCGCTGCGGTCGGTGCGCGGGTCAGGTGGACTTCGCGCGGCACGGCATGCGCGTTGCCGCGGGCCTGGCCAAGCCATTGGGCGACGGTGGCAGCGGGCGCGGACCGCAGCGAGACGGCAGCAGCGCCGTCGCCGCCGGTCGTCACGAGCTGCGCGTTGCCGGCGCCGAAGCTGTCGCGCACCGAGGTCTCGAGCGCGCGCAGCGCGTCGTCGCGGTTCAGGCGCGGCTGCGATTGCAGTGCCTTTGCGCGGTTCTGCAAGGTGGCCATCTGCTGCAGCTGCGCATCGAGTTGCGCGTGTTCGGCCGGTGCCGCGGCCAGCGTGCGCAGCGCGGGGGCGAGCGCAATCCACCAAAGCAAGGCCAGTGCCACGAGTGCGGCGGCGGCGTAGACCATGCGGCGCTCGCGCACCTCCAGGGTGGCCCAGTGGGCCTTGAGCTGTTCGCTGAAATTCATCGGTTGGCCTCGGCCTGCACCAGCAGGAGGTCGCCTTCGGTGCGCACGTTGTAGCCGCGCGGCGCCAGCGCGCCGGTGATCTGCGAGACCTCCGACGGCTGCAGCCCGAGGCCGCGCAGGCGCAGCTGACCGGCGCTGTAGTCGACCGCGCTCGGCACCTTGCCGGGCGGCAGGTTGGCGGCGAGCGCGCCGACCATGGGTTCGAAGTCGCTGCCCGCCACGTCGCCCACGGCCTGCTGCAGCGCGGCAACCTCGCGCTGCATCTGCACCGGCGCGTCGACCACGATCTTCACCGAGGGGAAGGTCTGGGTCAGCATGGCCTTGGCGGCCTGGCGTTTCGATTCGAGCGCGCTGCGTTCCTTCCAGGCCCAGGCGTTCAGGCCGATCAGCTGGGTGAGCAGCAGCACGACCACGCCCCAGCGCGCTGCACGCCACTCGGGCGCATAGCGCAGTGTTTGCAGGACCGACGCGAATTTCTTGCCGGCGCGTGCGCGGCCGGTCGCGGCGAGGTCGAACTGCGCGAGCTCCCAGGACGTGCGCGCGGCCTGCAGCCAGCGCTGCGGCGATTGAACGATGGGCACGCGGCGTTCGAGCAGCTGCTCGGCTGCTTCGGCCACGGCGGGTTCGGTGGTGATGACGGCGGTGTCCAGCGGCAGGCCGCCCGACAGGGCCAGCCCCGCACCAGCCAGCGGCAGCGAGACCACGCCGTCGGCGTCGCACACCGTGAGCTGCGGCGCCTCGGGCTCGCCCGTGACCAGCAGCAGCGGCGGGCCGTCGACCGGCTGCGGCGCGAACTCAGGGACGATGCGCACCACGCGCCGCCCGGCCGCTTCGAGCCCTTGCACGACGCTGCGCAGCCAGATGCGATTGCAGGCCGCGACCCACACGGGCGCGCCGGCCTTGGCATCGGGTTCGAGCGCGAAGTGCAGGGCTTCGGGTTCGTCGAGCAGGTGCTCTTCGAGCAGGCCGTCGAGCACCGCGCGCAGCTTCGATGCGCTGCCCATGCTGCCCTTGGGCAGCGTGACACGGTGCCACGAGAGCGCGACGGAAGGAATGCCGAGCATGACCTCAGCGCTCGAGGGCAGGAGCGCCAGCAACGCGCGGCCCTGGTCGCGCAATGCAATGCCGTCGTCGCCTGCCTGGGCCCAGTCGTACTCGCCCGCGGCATCGGCCGGAGGGAGGGGGGCAATGAGCAGCAGGGGAGTCATGTGGATCTTGGAAAAGCCGGTGATTGTAGGTGCGCGTCTGACAGGCGGACGCTCTTGTTTCGATAGCGTGTTGCGCAGACGCCATGCGCGTTCGAAGGCTTTTTGTCTACAAATAGTGCATCGAAATCAGGGTTTGACCGTAGTGTCCGTTGCGCCGGCGCCGCGGGTGCGCCAGATCGTCGTTACCGTGACACCGTTGCGCTGTAGAAGCGAGCGCTCCTCGACGTAGGTGCGCTCCAGCCGCAGCCTGCCGTAGACCTCGAAGTACTGCGTGCCCACGCCGTGCTGCGCCGCGTTGAAGGGCGCGCTGCCGCTGGGCAGCGCGGCGTTGGCGGCGGCAATGTCCTTGAAGAAGGCGCGCGTGCGGCGCTCCACCAGCTGGCGCGCGCTGGCGATGTTGAGCGACTCCATGCTGGCGCTGATGGCTTCGGCGCTCGCGGTGTTGAGGTTGAGCGTGGTCTTCACCGGCAGGATCGTCACGTACGGTTCGAGCGCGACGGCGGTCGAGGGCGACAGGCCCAGCCACACCAGCTGAGAGACCTGCTGCGGCATCAGCGGCGCGGCGCTGGGATCGCCGCTGTCGCTACCGTCGGTCGCGGTGCCCGTGGCAAGGGCGGCCACCAGGCCCGTGGTCATCCGGCTGAGTTCCGACGCCGGCAGGCCCAGCAGGTTGAACAGCCGGGTGAAGGTAGCCACGCTGGCGGGCACTGGCTTGCCGTTGTCGACCAGCGACAGCACGTTGAGCTTGGACTGCGCATCGACGATGCGGCCCGAGAGGAAGGCATCGGGCAGTCCTTCGAGGCTGTCGCTCGACACGTTCTTGTCGGCCGCCAGGAAGCTCGTGAGCCGCGCTTCCTCGAGCGGCACGGCCCAGGGCTCTGCCAGGTTGTCGGGGCCGCCGGTGCGGCCGTCTTCGCTGAGGATCAGGCGCGACCAGTCGAGCGCTCCGACCAGCACCCAGGCGGCCTGCACGCGCGCGCGCTCGGCACCTTCGACCTCGGCCGCACGCCATTGCTGCCACAGCGCCGCGGCGGCGAAGGTGGCCACGAGCATCACGGTCAGCATCGCGGCGAGCAGGGCGGCGCCGGACTCGTGCTTCTTTGTTGCCGTCATGATGATTTCGCCGATCCGACGGTCGGCTTGACCCAGTCGCGCGTGAGAGTGCCCGAGAGGCCGTCTCCGGGCGGTAGCGTGATGACGAGGCGCACGCCGTCGGGCATGGCGACGACGGGGCCCGCGGGATTGTTGGGGTTGGGCGCGACGGCGGGCAACTGGCTGGCCGGCACCCAGGTGTTGTCGCGGAAGAAATAGAGCTGCCAGTTGCTGGCTGGCACCAGCGGCACGTCGCTGTAGCCGCCTCCGGCTGCGCTCGCGCCGCCGTCCTGTGCCCAGGCGGCGGCGAAGTTCCAGGCCTGCTGCCACTCGCCGCGCGTGGTGAAGGGCTGCGATTGCCAGCGCCGCCAGCGCACGCCGTCGGAGTCGGACTTCAGCATCCAGGCCACCACCTGCACCGAAGGCGCCGCGTCGTCGCTGCCACGGCGCGTGAGCCGCAGCACGCGGCCGTCCCAGTCGATCGGGCGGGTCTGCGCGAGCGTGGTCACGGCATCGAGGTCGGCGCCCCACTGCGCGAGCGTGGCCTGTAGCGTGAGGACGGCATCGGCGCGCTGCTGGTTCTGCGTGGTGGCGCGGGACATGCTGTCGAGCCCGCGCCAGCTGATGAGCGAGAGCAGGGCCATCACTGCGATGGCGACGAGCAGTTCGATCAGCGTGAAGCCGCGGGACCTGGGGGCGAGCATCAGTACCTCCCCACGATGGTGGAGATGCGCAGGATCGGCGCGTCGGCTTCGTCGCGCACCTGCACGTCGACGCGCCGGAAATTCGGGTTCAGCGTGGACGTGGTCGAAGTGGTCACGTTGAACGAGACGCCGGCCTGCAGGCAGATGGAGCCCGAGTCGCCGATTGCCGGCATCTGCCGTGACAGGCGGGCCTTGGCGAGTTCGTTCTCTGCGCACAGGTCGGCCAGCACAAGGTCGGACTGGCGCTGCGCATTGCGCGTGAGCGACATGGTGGCTTGCGAACCCGCGGCCAGCGCCAGCGCGACGATGCCGAGCGCGATCAGCACTTCGATCAGCGTGAAGCCGCCGATGCGGGAGGACGGGGCAGGGCGTCGCGCGCTCATTGCACGGCCGAAACGGTGAAGGGGCGAACGCCGTCGGTCGCGATGCGTAATGCGCGCGCGGGCGGGCCGGCGGAATAGAGCATGACCTGCTGCGCCGCGATGATCGGATCGGGCCCGAGTTGCAGCGCGGGAACCAGCGTGCCGTTGGCGAGAGAGGTCTGTGCGGTGATGCCCTCGGCGGCCCAGTTGGCGGGCAGTGCGCCAGGCGGGAGGCCGTCGAACACGAAGCTGCCCTCGACGGGCCGCCACCGCACCACGATGCCGCTGGCGCGCGACTGGGCGCGGGCCGATTCGAGCAGGGCGGCGAGCCGGTCGGCTTCGCGGTCGAGCTTGGCGGCGTTGGTGTCGCGTATCGCGAAGCTGACGGCGGCGGTGGCGATCGCGATGATGGCAATCACCACGATCAGCTCCAGCAGCGTGAAGCCGCGGGTCGGGTGGATGTGGGGGCGTGGATACCGGTTGCGGCGCAGCGCGCCCGAGCCGCTATTGCCAGCTGCCGATGTCGGCATTCTTGCCCTCGCCGCCGCTCTGGCCGTCGGCGCCGAACGAGAGCACGTCGATCTCGCCCTTGATGCCCGGATTCATGTACTGGTACGGATGGCCCCAGGGGTCGTTGGGCAGCTTCTCGACGTAGGCCTTCCAGTTGGGTGCGGCCGGACCGGTGGTCGGGCGCGTGAGCAGCGCCTGCAGGCCCTGCTCGGCGGTGGGGTAGCGCTGGTTGTCCAGACGGTAGAGCTTGAGCGCCTGCATCAGGTTGTTGATGTCGGTGCGGGCGGCCGTCACGCGGGCGTCGTCGGCGCGCTCGATCACGTTCGGCACGATGAGCGCCGCCAGCACGCCGATGATGACCAGCACGACCATCAGTTCGATCAGCGTGAAGCCGCGTTGGGCGGTGCGGGTGGCGGCACGGAGGAATTTGTTCATAGCTTGGGCGGACATGATTCGGAAAGCGCGCTGCATGATAATCCGCAGCCATGACAAGTCCCTACTCAGCCGCTCGCTGGCATGCCCCACTTGCAACGACGGGGCTTTGGGCGCTGGCGGCCGGTGCCGCGGTGTTCTGGGCGCTGCGCCTGGCTTCGCCGACCGACGCCGTGGCGGCGGCCGCGACGATGCCGCGGCCTTCGGTGACGGCCGATTCGGATGCGGTGGCCCGGTTGCTGGGCGTGCTGCCCGCGTCACGCACCGCTCAGGTGGCGCCCGAAGCGGCCAGCCGCTTTGCGCTGTCGGGTGTGGTGGCCGACCCTTCGAAGCAGGGGGCCGCGTTAATCTCCATCGATGGCAAGCCGCCGCGGCCGTTCCGTGTCGGTTCGTCGGTCGGCGACAACTATGTGCTGCAGTCAGTGGGCCTGCGCTCGGCGACCATCGGCACGCAGGCCGACGGCCCGGCGGCGTTCACGCTGCAATTGCCGGTGCGCGCGCCGATCAGTGTTTCCAGCCCCGGGTTGCCGGCAGTGCCTATGTCTGCGCCGCCTGGGCCTCTGCCTGCGACGATGCCCGCCGTGGTGGCCCCGCCGCAGTTGCCGCAGCAACAGCAGCAACCGGGTGGACCGCCGCCGCAACAGGCACCCGCGCAGTAGCAGCGGACAGCTGAACGAGCGAGCGACCCACCAACGATCGAAGCCGGCCTTGAGCCGGCTTCTGCTTTTTCAGGCCTGCAGAAAGAGCCGGTACGCCGGGTTGGCTGTTTCCTCGACGTAGGGGTAGCCCAGCGTTTCGAGGAAGGCGTCGAACTCGGCGGCTTCGCCGGCTGGCACCTGCAGGCCCACGAGGATGCGGCCGTAGTCGGCGCCCTGGTTGCGGTAGTGGAACAGGCTGATGTTCCAGTTCGGCTGCATCAGGCTCAGGAACTTGAGCAGCGCGCCAGGGCGCTCGGGAAACACGAAGCGCAGCAGGCGCTCGTCGTGTGCGAGGCCGGTGCGTCCGCCCACCAGGTGCCGCAGATGCTCCTTCGCAAGCTCGTCGTGCGTGAGGTCGAGCGTGTTGAATCCGTGCTCGTCGAAGGTCCGCGCGATGAAGGCCGACTCGCCGCGCGCCGAGGTCGTGAGACCGACGAACACATGCGCCTTGGCTGCGTCGCTTATGCGGTAGTTGAACTCGGTCACGTTGCGCGGTGCGCCACCGCCCGTGGCTTCGGCATCGCTCGCGGGCATCTCGCCGATCAGCTCGCAGAAGCGGCGGAAGCTGCCGCGTTCTTCGGGCATGGTGACGGCGAACAATGCCTCACGTTCCTCACCGACTTCGGCGCGTTCGGCAACGAAGCGCAGCCGGTCGAAATTCATGTTGGCGCCGCACAGGATGGCCGCATAGGTCTCGCCGTGGCGACCGTGCTGTGCAACGTATTCCTTGATGGCCGCAACTGCCAGCGCGCCCGCCGGCTCGACGATGCTGCGCGTGTCCACGAAGATGTCCTTGATGGCGGCGCAAACGGCATCGGTGTCGACGGCGATGTATTCGTCGACCAGCTCGCTGGCGATGCGGAAGGTTTCCTCGCCGACCAGCTTGACCGCCGTGCCGTCGGAGAACAGGCCGACGTCGGAGAGGTTCACGCGTTGATGGGCCGCGACCGATTGCATCATCGCGTCGGAGTCGTTCATCTGCACGCCGATCACCTTGATCTCGGGTCGCACGGCCTTGATGTAGTTGGCCACGCCGGAGATCAAGCCGCCTCCGCCGATCGCGACGAACACCGCATCGAGCGGGCCCTGGTGCTGTCGCAGGATTTCCATTGCGATGGTGCCCTGGCCCGCGATGACATCGGGGTCGTCGAAGGGATGCACGAAAGTCAGGTTTTGTTGTGCCTGCAATTCGAGTGCGTGCAGATAGGCATCCGAATAGCTGTCGCCATGCAACACGATTTCGCCGCCGAAACCACGCACCGCATCGATTTTCAGTTTGGGCGTGGTCACAGGCATCACGATCACCGCGCGCGTGCCGAGTTTGCGCGCACCCAATGCAACGCCTTGCGCGTGATTTCCAGCCGATGCGCAAATTACGCCGCTTGCCAATTGCGCAGCACTCAGATGCGCCATCTTGTTATAGGCGCCGCGCAGTTTGAAGCTGAAGACCGGTTGCTGGTCTTCGCGCTTGAGCAGCACGGTGTTGCCGAGCCGTTCGCTGAGCGCGCGCGCCTTCTCGAGCGCTGATTCGACGGCAACGTCGTAGACCCGAGCGTTAAGTATTTTTCTGAGATAGTCGGCGGGCGTGAGCGCCGGATTAACAGGCGCATTGCGCACGATTTTTTCCATGGGAGTTTTCATTTGCTAACTGTTGATGATAAGAGGCATCGGGATTGCATGCGAGATATGACATGGACACAAATGTCATAAACCTCTTCAGCAAAGCCCCAGCTGCAAATGATTCGGGATTTTTTGGACGCGCGTATCCCGCGATTCATCCGACCGCCAATCAATTTACAAATGAGCAGAATCTGTTATCAATTTCTGTCAGTGACCTTTCGAAAGGGCTGATGCAGGCGGAGGCCGCGCGCGTTCAGCGAAAAGAAATTGGGCGTGCCACATGGCAGGTGATGGGCAACAGATTGCGTGCGCACATCGTTCCGCTGCTGGGCGATGTGTCGGCGCAGTCGTTTGCAACCGCCGACGCGCAACGCTTGATCGATCACCTCGGAGAGCAAGGTTTCACCAGCACGACGATTGCCCAGTACCTGGTGCTGTTGCGCAAGGTGGTGATGCACGGCGTGCACATCGGTGTGCTTCGCGATGCGCCTCCTTTTCCAAAGGTCAAGGTGCGCAGCCAGCCGCGCGGCAGCTTCAGCGTTGCGGAGTACCGGACGATCATCAAGACCGCGCGCAGCTTGCGTGGGCACTCGCATCCGGTGCTCGATCAACTCGCGGCCGGCGAACGTTTCTGGATTGCGCGCGAACTGCTCGTCATGCCGGACGAGCTGCCCTGGCTGATCCGCTGGATGGTGAACACCTTCGTGCGTCCGAGCGACATCAAGCTCATGAAGCACAAGCACATCGAGGTCGTGCGCGGCAAGCACGTCTATCTGCGGATGAACCTGCCGGAGACCAAGCGGCACAGTCAGCCCATCGTGAGCCTGTGTCCTGCGGTGCGGGTCTACGAATGCTTGCTCGCGTATCGCGGCGAGCATGGGTATGGTGGGGCGGAAGACTACATCTTCCTGCCGCAGTTGAAGAACCGCGAGCACGCGCTGGCGGTGCTCAACTTCTTCTTTCACTGGGTGCTCGAAAAGGCAGGGCTCGAGAAAGGGCCACTGGGCCAATCGAGGACGCTCTACTGTCTGCGCCATACCGCGATCACGCTGCGGCTCTTGTACGGGCAAGGGATCGACATGCTGACCTTGGCACGCAATGCGCGCACGAGCGTCAACATGGTCGAGCGTTTCTACGCATCGGTGTTGAGCGGAGAAATGAATGTGGGGCTGCTGCAAAGCCGGCGTAGCCGGGCGAGCTGAGAAGAAGGGAGTGAAGAGAGAGAAGAAAGGACAAAAAGCCGCCCGGCGTGAGCCGGGCGACTTGAGGCTTTGCTGATTCGAACTGGCGGGAGCCAGCATCGGGATCAAACGAAGAAGATCAGAAAGCGTGACGGATGCCGAAGTCGTAGCCCGTCGAGGTCTTCGGCGTGAACACGCCAGCAGCCGCGTTGTAGAAAGCCGGGCCACCCACGGTCAATGCTGCGCCGTTCTTGTTGCTCACGCGAGCAACCGTGGCGTAAAGGGCGGTGCGCTTCGACAGGTTGTGCACGTAGCCGAGTGCCAGCTTGTTGGCCTTCGGGTCGCGTTGGTTGGCGGTGACTGGCAGGTTGTAGTCGTACTTGACGGCCGAGTAGGAAGCCCTGATCAAACCAGCACCAACCGGCACGGTCACGCCAAGCAGATAGCCGTTCAGATCGACGTCGGGGCGGCCGCCGGCGATGGGGGTGATTTCATAGTCGCGCGAGTTCTTGGCACGTGACAGTTCACCGAACAGCTTCACGGGGCCGAAGTCATACGAGGCACCCAGGTTGAAGGTCTTTACAGAGTCGGTGGTGCCGGCGTAGTACTGGTCGCCGACCGTGCTGTTGCCGTAGGCGACCGCCACGTCCAGAGGACCGTTGGCGTAGCCGAAGCGACCACCGATGTAACGGCCAGCGCGGCTCTTCGACGTTGCGCTGTCCTTCGGGGTGAAACCGCCGTTGCTGTACTTGTCGTTCTCGTGGAACGCGTACATCACCTGGCCATAGAAGCCACCCAGGTTCGACGGCAGGAAGTAGCCGATCGAATTGCTGGCGCGGGAGTAGTTCTGGTTGCCGCCGAAGCCGCCGGTGTCCTTGGCGCCGTTGGTTACAGCGTTGAAGCCGTTGGCCGTGTTGATCAGGTTCGAGCCAACGCCGTTGGTGCCGAACGGATCGAACACGGTGTCGTTCCAGAACGTCGGGGTGTAGTCGCGACCCAGGCGGAGTTCGCCGAATCCACCCGACAGGCTCACGGTTGAGCGACGTACGAAGCTCGAAACGCCAGTGGCGCCGTCGTCATTGGTAATTGGGGCTTCGAGCCAGAAGCTGGCTGCCAAGCCACCACCCAGGTCTTCCGTGCCGCGGAATCCCAGGCGGCTGGTGTTGTAGCCCGAGTTGGCCAGCGCCGTGCGGCTGACCTTGACGCTGCCCTGGTTCGTGTAGGTGGGAATGCCGAAGCTGTTGCGCAGAACGGTAGGCTTCTGGTCACGCGAACTGGACGAGTAGCCGCTGATCGACGCGTCGACCACACCGAACAGCGTGACGGACGACTGAGCCGAGGCAACACCGGCGACAGCCAGGGCAGCCAGAGCAACTGCCCTTTCGGTGCGAAAACTAGAGTGGCGCCAAGGCCGGTGAGGGCGGCCCTGGAAAGAAAAAAGCCCCGAGCTTTGCAGCTCGGGGCTAAATCCACCAATTGGAAGGGTGGAGGAGACAACTGGGTGCGCATACGTTTGCGCAATGAAATAAAGTATATCGACTGTTTGTTGCGTTGCAACAAGCGAGTGATGCTTTTCCCACACACAAATGGATGTCGGCGTGCATTTTTGCCCGACATCTCAGACTTGGAACTCCGAAAACCATGGAATGCACAGTAAGTTGGACCGGTGACGCGGGTACGCGATCGGCCATGGGCTTCGTCGCCGAGACGGGCAGCGGCCATGTCCTGATGATGGATGGCGCACCGGATGCCGCGAAGCCCGAGAACGGCGGACAGAATCTCGCCGCGCGGCCGATGGAGACCGTTCTTGCCGGTACCGGGGGATGCACTGCCTACGATGTCGTGCTCATATTGAAGCGCGGACGCCATCGCGTCGAGCGCTGCAGCGTCAAGCTGACCAGCGAGCGCGCCGAAAAAGACCCGAAGGTCTTCACGAAGATCCACATGCACTTCACCGTGGCGGGCAAGGGAATTCCGGCCTCTGCCGTGGAGCGCGCAATCGCACTGAGTCACGAAACGTATTGCTCCGCCAGCATCATGCTGGCGAAGACAGCCGAAATCACCACCAGCTTCGACCTGATCGAAACCTGAGTCGGCCGGCCTAGATGCGGTGCGCCAGCGTGGTCATCACGCGGGAAGCCACGCGCATCAGGGCCTTGGCCGGCGCCGGGAGCTCCGCCGCACCGGCGGCGACAGCCTGCGACGCATGGCGGGCTTCGTCGAGCTTCATCTGCTCGACCACCGCCTTGGATGCGCTGTCTCCGGGCGGGAGGCGATCGAGGTGGCTGTCCAGGTGGGCCTCTACCTGGCGCTCGGTCTCCGCGACGAACCCCAGGCTCAACGGGTCCCCTAGACGGCCTGCGACGAGACCGAGGCCGAAGGCGCCCACATACCAGAGAGGATTCAGGATCGACGGGCGCGCGCCCAGCTCGTCAAGCCGCTGCCGGGTCCATGCCAGGTGATCGGTTTCTTCGTGCGCCGCTTCGATGAAATGGGCGCGCAGCGCGGGATCGCGTGTCACTGCCGCCTGGGCTGTGTAAAGCGCCTGTGCGCAGACTTCACCCACATGGTTCACCCGCATCAGCGCGCCGGCTTCCCGACGTTCCGCTTCACTCATCTCGCCCGGCGCCTGTGAGGGGGCGGGCGTCGCCCGCGTGGCATGGGGGCGGGCAAAAAGCGTGCGCAATGCCGCGTCTGCCGCGGTCAGAACGGGGTCGATCATGAGCGTCATGCGCCTATTTGAACGCACATGCGAAATGCCATGCCGGAGCCTCGTCATATTTCACATAGTGGTGTACGGAGGGGCCTAAGTCCTTTGTTGCAAGCGTGCAACGAAACGCGCGGGCCTTCCAAGATTTCGGGCGAATTGTTTTGCCCTGCCGCAGCGGCTCTGGTGCAATAGCATCAACTTCCCAAAAGGAGGTTGGCCCGGGGTCCGGTGGGAGCACAAAAGTGCCAGTCACGGTGAGCCCTTCGCACCGGAGCCCTATGTTTAACCTTGGAGAAACTTGCAATGAAAAAATCTCTAGTTGCTCTGGCTGCCCTGGCTGTTGCCGGTGTTGCCTCGGCTCAGTCGTCCGTCACGCTGTTTGGTGTGGTCGACGCGTCGATCAGCGGCTATTCGAGCACCTCGCGTGACCTGAACCAGGCCACGCTCCTGAACCCGTTCTATCTGAACCAAGGCAGCCGCAAGGCCAGCCGCACGGAACTGGCTAACTCGGGTTACAACTCCAGCCGTCTGGGCTTCCGTGGTACGGAAGACCTCGGTGGTGGCCTGGCAGCCAGCTTCTGGCTCGAAGCCCCGATCAAGAACGATGACGGCTCTGAAGGTGTTGCAACGTTCGCTCGTCGCTCGACCGTCAGCCTGTCGGGTGGTTTCGGTGAAGTTCGCCTGGGTCGTGACTACACCGCCACGTTCTGGAACGACACCGTGTTCGATCCGTTCGGCACCAACGGCGTTGGCACCAACCTGATCTTCTCGTCCAGCAATCAGCTCGGCGCCTTCGGCACCCCCGCAGCGTCGACCGGCGCCGCCACCAACACCGGCACCAGCAACTACGTTCGCGCAAGCAACGTCGTTGGCTACTTCCTGCCGCCGAACCTGGGTGGTTTCTACGGTCAAGTGCAGTACGGCTTCGCAGAGAAGACCAAGTACAGCCCTGGTCTGTCTACGCCTAACGTGGCCAACAGCCAACGTCAAGGTCGTTACGTCGGTGGCCGCTTCGGCTACGCCAACGGTCCTCTGGACGTTGCGCTGGCTTATGGCAGCAGCACCGTGGGTGACGACTACTACGCCGGCACGACCACCAAGACCAACACGCTGAACCTGGGCGCTTCGTATGACTTCGGTCCCGTGAAGCTGTTCGGTGAACTGTCGAAGGTCAAGAACAAGGTTGACTACGAAGTGACGCCGCTGGCTGGTGGCCGTGCTGACACCGATGTGACCGGTTACCTGCTCGGCGCAACCGTGCCGGTCGGTGCTGGCCTGATCCGCGCTTCGTGGTCGCACGTCAAGTACGACCTGAACACGCCTACCACGCTGTTCGGTGTGAACACGCCTGATCCCAAGGCCAACAAGCTGGCTCTGGGCTACGTGCACAACCTGTCGAAGCGCACGGCTCTGTACGCAACGGTTGCTCGCATCAGCAACAAGAACGGCGCAGCTCTGACCGTTGGCGGCCCTTCGTTCGTGACCACCGGTGGCTTCACGCCCCGTTCGTCCACCGGCTACGACTTCGGTATCCGTCACGCTTTCTAATTTGACGCTGGCGTAAGCCAGCTTCGAATCAAAAGCTCGAAAGCCACTCGACGAAAGTCGAGTGGCTTTTTTTCGTCTGGGCATCCTTGAGGAAATCACGAGGCGCACCCCCGGGGAACCACCGTGCGGGCACGCACCTTGCACTGCTAGCATGCCCCGTTCACTCCGCTCGATGAATGATTGCCTTTGTACTGCGCCGCCTGATCCAGGCCGTGATCGTGATGATCGCGGTCGCGTTCATCGCCTTCCTCCTATTCCAATACGTCGGCGACCCCGTCGTGTTCCTGCTGGGGCAGGATGCCAAGCCTGAGCAGATCCGCGAGCTGCGCGCCGCATTGGGGCTCGATCAGCCCTTCTTCGTGCAGTTCTGGCACTTCCTCGTCAATGCTGCACAAGGCGAGTTCGGCCTGAGCCTGCGCCAGGGCGCGAAGGTGTCGCGCCTCATCGGCGAACGCTTTCCCGCCACGCTCGAACTCGCGCTTGTGGCGGCCGTGCTGGCGCTGTTCATCGGCATTCCGATGGGCGTCTACACCGCGCTGCGCCGCGGCACTTTCATGAGCCAGGTGTTCATGACCGTGTCACTGCTTGGCGTGTCCTTGCCCACCTTCCTGATCGGCATCCTGCTGATCCTCGTCTTCGCGGTCACGCTGGGGTGGTTCCCGAGCTTCGGCCGCGGCGAGACAGTGAAGCTCGGCTGGTGGACCAGCGGCCTCTTCAGCGCCGACGGCTGGCAGCACATCGTGTTGCCGGCGGTGACGCTGGCGATCTTCCAGCTCACGCTGATCATGCGGCTGGTGCGCGCCGAGATGCTCGAGGTTCTGCGCACCGACTACATCAAGTTCGCGCGCGCGCGGGGCCTGACGAACCGCGCCATCCACTTCGGCCACGCGCTCAAGAACACGCTGGTGCCCGTGATGACCATCACCGGCCTGCAGCTCGGCGGCCTGATTGCCTTCGCGATCATCACCGAGTCGGTGTTCCAGTGGCCCGGCATGGGCCTGCTGTTCATCCAGGCCGTGACCTTCGCCGACATCCCGGTGATGGCGGCCTACCTGTGCCTCATTGCCCTGATCTTCGTGGTGATCAACCTCGTGGTCGACCTGCTGTATTTCGTGGTCGATCCGCGATTGCGCGTCGGCAAGGCGGGAGGGCACTGACATGATGGCAGCGACAGCAGAGGCCCCGCGCCTGAAGGCCTCCGGCCGCGCGTTCGCGCACATTGCGAACTTCTATCCCGAGATCACGGCCTTCCGCCGCGACCTGCACGCGCACCCCGAGCTCGGCTTCGAAGAGATCTACACCTCCGGCCGCGTGCGCGAGGCCCTGCGTGCCTGCGGTGTCGACGAGATCCACGAAGGCATCGGCAAGACCGGTGTGGTCGGCGTCATTCGCGGCAGGTCGACGGCCAGCGGCCGCATGATCGGCCTGCGCGCCGACATGGACGCGCTGCCCATGCGCGAGGACAACGATTTCGGATGGCGCTCCGCCAGCGAGGGCCTCATGCACGGTTGTGGCCACGACGGCCACACCGCCATGCTGGTTGGCGCCGCACGCTATCTGGCCGAGACGCGCGACTTCGACGGCACCGCCGTGCTCATCTTCCAGCCCGGCGAAGAAGGCTTCGCCGGCGCGCGCGTGATGATCGAGGACGGCCTGTTCGACCGCTTCCCGGTCAACGCCGTCTACGCGATGCACAACTGGCCCGCCATGCCGGCCGGCACCGTTGGCATCAACCGCGGCGCGATGATGGCCGCGGCCGACCGCATCACGATCAGCATCAAGGGCAAGGGCGGCCACGGCGCGCACGCGTACCAGACCGTCGACCCCGTGATCGTCGCGGCGCACATCATCACGGCGGCGCAAACCATCGTCTCGCGCAACGTGCGCCCGATCGATGCGGCCGTCATCAGCATCTGCGCGATGCAGGCCGGCGATCTCGGCGCGATGAGCGTGGTGCCGGGCGAGGCCACGCTGGTCGGCACCGTGCGCACCTTCAGCGCGCGCGTGCAGGCGCAGATCGAGCAGCGGCTGAACGAGCTGTGCGCGGCCATTGCCTCGGGCTTCGGCGCCAGCGCCAGCATCAAGTACGAGCGTATCTACCCCGCCACCATCAACACTGCGCCCGAGGCCATGTTCGCGGCCGACGTGGCCGAGTCGCTGGTCGGCGCGAAGAACGTCGAGCGAAGCATGGAGCCCAGCATGGGCGCCGAAGATTTCTCTTTCATGCTGCAGAAGAAAGCCGGCGCCTACTTGCGCATCGGCCAGGACGTGCGCGACGGCGCCTACCTGCACAACAGCCGCTACGACTTCAATGACGAGATCCTGCCGCTCGGCGCCGCGCTGCATGCCGGCCTGATCGAGCAGGGCATGCCGCTTGCCGTTACCCGCGGTGCGCAGCCAGGGAAAGCCGCCGCTACCGCGGCGACGTGATGTGTTTGATTTCAACCCGAGGAGTGTTCCCATGAGTTTCAGGAAAAGTGTGGCTGCGGCCGCCGTTTTGTGCGCCCTGAGCGCTGTCAGCATGGTCGCCGGCGCGCAGACCATTCGCATCGCGAACCAGGGGGACGCGCTATCGCTGGACCCGCACTCGCTCAACGAATCGCTGCAGCTGAGCGTGACCGCCAACGTCTATGAAACCCTCGTGGGCCGCAACAAGGACCTGAGCCTTGCACCGCTGCTGGCCACCAGCTGGAAGCAGACCTCGCCGAACGTCTGGCGCTTCGAACTGCGCAAGGGCGTGACCTTCCATGACGGCACCCCGTTCTCCGCCGACGACGTGGTGTTCAGCTTTGCGCGCGCCCAGGGCGACGGCTCCGACTTGCGCGCCACGCTGAGCGACATCAAGGCCGTGCGCAAGGTTGGCGACCTCGCAGTCGAGATCGAAACCAACGGCCCCTTCCCCATCCTGCCCGACGTGATCTCGCTCACCATGATCATGAGCAAGAAGTGGTGCGAGGAAAACCAGGCCACCAAGCCGGTGGACCGCCGCAAGGGCATCGAGAACACCGCCTCGTTCAAGGCCAACGGCACCGGCCCGTTCCGCGTGCGCGAACGCCAGCCCAACGTGCGCACCGTGTTCACGCGCAACGGCACCTACTGGGGCAAGATCGACGGCAACGCGCAAGAGATCATCTTCACGCCCATCGCCAACCCAGCCACCCGCGTGGCCGCATTGGTCTCTGGCGAAGTCGACGTGATGGAGCCCGTGCCGGTGCAGGACATCGCCCGCATCAACGCCGCGCCCAACGCACGCGTGATCACCGGCCCCGAGATGCGCACCATCTTCCTGGGCATGGACCAGAAGCGCGACGAGCTGCAGTACTCGAACATCAAGGGCAAGAACCCGTTCAAGGACAAGCGCGTTCGCCAGGCCTTCTACCAGGCCATCGACATCGTCGGCATCCAGAAGACCGTGATGCGCGGCGCCTCCAAGCCCACCGGCCTGCTGGTCGGCCCTGGCATCAACGGCTGGAGCGCCGACCAGGACAAGCGCTTGCCCTACGACGTCGAGGCGGCCAAGAAGCTGCTGACCGAAGCCGGCTACCCGAACGGCTTCGAGGTGTCGCTGAACTGCCCGAACGATCGCTACGTGAACGACGGCCAGATCTGCCAGAGCGTCGCGTCCAACCTCGCGAAGATCGGCGTGAAGATCAACCTCGTCGCCGAGACCAAGGGCACCTACTTCCCGAAGGTGCTGCGCCGCGACACCAGCTTCTACATGCTGGGCTGGACCCCGACCACCTACGACTCGCACAACGCGCTGAGCTCGCTCACCTCCTGCCCCGACGACAAGGGCACCGGCCAGTTCAACCTGGGTGCGTACTGCAACCCCAAGCTCGACGAGCTGACCAAGAAGATCCAGTCCGAGAGCGACAAGGCCAAGCGCAACGAGCTGATCAAGGAGGCGTTCAAGATGCACGCCGACGACATCGGCCACCTGCCGCTGCATCAGCAGTCGCTGGCCTGGGGCGTGAGCAAGAAGGTCGAGCTGGTGCAACTGGCCGACAACTTCATGTACTTCAAGTGGATGAGCATCAAGCCGTGATCCCGCCGGCCGCCCGCAAGGCGGCCTGACCATGGGCCCGCTTCTTGCGGGCCCATCCCTTTTGCCTCACGATGAAAAAAACACTCGCCCGTTGGCTCGACAGCGATGTCGGCTACAGCTTTCGCACATCGCCCGTGGCCATTGGCGCGGCGCTGATCGCGCTGGTCTGCGTGGTCTGCGCGGTGTTCGCCGGATGGGTGTCGCCGCACAACCCCTTCGACCTCGCCACCCTCGAGCTCAGCGACGCGCGCCTGCCGCCCGCATGGAGCGCCGATGGTTCGTCCAAGTACCTGCTCGGCACCGATGACCAGGGCCGCGACATTCACTCGGCCGTCATCTACGGTGCGCGCATCTCGCTGATCGTCGGCCTGGTGTCGGTGGTGCTGTCGGTCGTCGTCGGCGTCGTATTCGGCCTGCTGGCCGGCTTTCTCGGTGGCTGGCTCGACTCGTTCCTCATGCGCGTGTGCGACGTGATGCTGTCGTTTCCGCCCATCCTGGTGGCGCTGCTCATCGCCGGCGTCGGCCGCGCGCTCTTTCCCGGCGCGCACGAGTCACTCGCCTTCGGCGTGCTGATCATTTCCATCTCGCTGACCGGCTGGGTTCAGTACGCGCGCACGGTGCGCGGCTCCACGCTGGTGGAGCGCAACAAGGAATATGTGCAGGCCGCGCGCGTCACCGGCGTAGCGCCGATGCGCATCATGTTGCGCCACGTGCTGCCCAACGTGATGGGGCCGGTGATGGTGCTGGCCACGATCCAGGTGGCGACCGCGATCATCACCGAGGCCACGCTGTCGTTCCTCGGCGTGGGCGTGCCGCCCACTTCGCCTTCGCTGGGCACGCTCATCAGCATCGGCAACCAGTACCTGTTTTCGGGCGAATGGTGGATCACGGTGTTTCCGGGCCTGATGCTGGTGCTGATCGCGCTCAGCGTGAACCTGCTCGGCGACTGGCTGCGCGACGCGCTCAACCCGCGTCTGCGCTGAAGAGAAAGATAAGGAGAACGCCACCATGACGCTGCTCCAGGTCAAAGACCTCGTCGTCGAATTCCCGCACCGCCGCGGCACGCTGCGTGCGCTCGACCGCATTTCATTCGACATCGCGCCCGGCGAAATCCTCGGCGTGGTGGGTGAATCGGGCGCCGGCAAGTCGCTCACGGGCGCGGCCATCATCGGCCTGCTCGAACCGCCGGGCCGCGTGGCCGGCGGTGAGATCCTGCTGGAGGGCCAGCGCATCGACAACCTCGGCTTCGATGCGATGCGGCCCATTCGCGGCCGCAAGATCGGCGCGATTTTTCAAGACCCACTGACCTCGCTGAACCCGCTCTACACCGTGGGCCGGCAGCTGATCGAGACCATTCGCGCCCACTTGCCCGTGACCGAAAGCGAAGCGCGCAAGCGCGCCATCGGCCTGCTGCAGGACACCGGAATTCCCGCCGCCGAGCAGCGCATCGATCACTTCCCGCACCAGTTCTCGGGCGGGATGCGGCAGCGCGTGGTGATCGCATTGGCGCTTGCGGCCGAGCCAAAGCTCATCGTGGCCGACGAGCCGACCACCGCGCTCGACGTGTCGATCCAGGCGCAGATCATCCAGTTGCTCAAGCAGATCTGCAAAGACCGCGGCGCGGCGGTGATGCTGATTACGCACGACATGGGCGTGATCGCCGAAACCTGCGACCGCGTGGCCGTGATGTATGCGGGCCGCATCGCCGAGATCGGCCCGGTGCACGAAGTGATCCACCAGCCCGCGCACCCCTACACCTCGGGCCTGATGGCATCGATTCCCGACATGACGAGCGACCGCGAGCGGCTCAACCAGATCGACGGCGCGATGCCACGGCTCAACGCCATTCCCACGGGCTGCGCCTACAACCCGCGCTGCCCGCGCACCTTTGCGCGCTGCCTCACCGAGCGGCCCGAGCTCATGCATGCTGGCGCCACGCGCGCCGCCTGCTGGCTGCACGATGCCGCCGATCCGCATGCCGGCCAGGCCGAGATTGCGGCACGGCACCACGACGCACTGGCGGCCGGTGAACGCGCCACGCCTGAAGCAGCCGAACCCATCGTGGAGGTGACACGATGAGCGAACCCCTCGTTGTCGCACACGACCTCGCGCGCACCTTCGACGTCTCGCCGCCCTGGCTCAACCGCGTGCTCGAACGCAAACCGCGCGTGCTGCTGCATGCGGTGGACGGCGTGAGCTTTTCTATCGAGCGCGGCAAGACGCTGGCGCTGGTGGGCGAATCGGGTTGCGGCAAGAGCACCGTGGCGCGCCTGCTGGTGGGCCTCTACGCGCCCACGCGCGGCGGCCTGCAGTTCGACGGACAGGACGCGCACGCCGCGTTCAAGACCCCCGAGGGACGCAAGCTGCGCCGCCGCATCCAGATGATCTTCCAGGACCCCTACGCGAGCCTCAACCCGCGCTGGATCGTCGAGGACATCATCGGCGAGCCGCTGCGCGAGCACGACATCCTGAGCGACAAGGCCGCGCTGCGCGAGCGCGTGGGCGAGCTGCTCAAGTCGGTCGGCCTCTCGCCGCTGGACATGAGCAAGTATCCGCACCAGTTCTCGGGCGGCCAGCGCCAGCGCATCTCGATTGCGCGCGCGCTCGCCACGCAGCCCGAGTTCCTGGTGTGCGACGAGCCCACCTCGGCGCTCGACGTGAGCGTGCAGGCGCAGGTGCTCAACATCATGAAGGACCTGCAGCGCGAGCAGGGCCTGACCTATCTCTTCATCTCGCACAACCTGGCCGTGGTGCGCCACGTGGCTGACCAGGTCGGCGTGATGTACCTGGGCCGGCTGGTCGAGGTGGCCGACAAGCAGAAGCTGTTCTCGGCGCCGCAGCATCCGTACACCCGCATGCTGCTCGACGCCATTCCGCAGATGAAGCACACGGGGCGCCAGCGCACGCCGGTGCAGGGCGAGGTGCCGAACCCGCTGAACCCGCCCACGGGCTGCGCCTTTCATCCGCGCTGCCCGCATGCCAATGCGCGCTGCTCGGCGGAGCGGCCGAAGCTGCTGAGCATCAATGGCGTGCAAGTCGCTTGCCACGCGGCCGAGGAGGGCCGCATCTAGCACGGCCGCTTAATCCGGGTCGGCGCCGCGTGTTCGGCTTCAGGTCTATAACTCCTTGGTGCTTTCGTAAAAATCACACCAAGGAGAACAGCACATGTGGGCCTTGCTCTTGTTGCCCTTCATCGGGCTTCTGTGGCTGCCGTTCTACAACAGCCCCTTGCCGGAGCTGTTCGGCTTTCCTTTCTTCTACTGGTACCAGCTGCTGTGGGTGCCGATCACCGCGCTGCTGATCTGGATCGTCTACCGCAGCGGGTATGAAGAGGGAGACGAATGATGGACGGCCAGATCAACTGGACCGCGCTGTCGGTCTTCATCTTCTTCTTCGTGCTGGTCACGGTGATGGGCTTCTGGGCCTCGCGCTGGCAAAGCGGTGGCGCCAAGGGCAAGGGCGCGCACCTCGACGAATGGGGCCTTGGCGGGCGCAACTTCGGCACCTGGATCACCTGGTTCCTGGTGGGCGGCGACTTCTACACCGCCTACACGGTGATCGCCGTGCCGGCGCTGGTGTACGCCGTGGGCGCCTACGGCTTCTTCGCGCTGCCGTACACCATCCTCGTGTACCCGATCGTCTTCATCATCATGCCGAAGCTCTGGCATGCCGCGCACAAGGCCGGGCATGTGACTGCCGCCGACGTGGTGTACGGGCGCTACGGCTCGCGTGCGCTGGAGCTGGCCATTGCCGTGACCGGCGTGGTCGCGACCATGCCCTACATCGCGCTGCAGCTGGTCGGCATGGAGGTCGTCATCAAGGCGCTGGGACTCACGGGCGAGCTGCCGCTGGCGGCGGCCTTCGTGATCCTGGCGCTCTACACCTACTCGGCGGGGCTGCGCGCGCCGGCGCTCATTGCCTTCGTGAAGGACCTGATGATCTACATCGTGGTGCTGGTGGCGGTGGTGCTGGTGCCCATGAAGCTCGGCGGCTACGGCAGCGTGTTCCACGCGGCCGGCGATGCCTTCGCGGCCAAGGGCGGCGCGACGGGGCTCACGCTCAAGCCGGCGCAGTACCTGCCGTATGCGAGCCTGGCGCTGGGCTCGGCGCTTGCGGCCTTCATGTATCCGCACACGCTCACCGGCATCTTCGCGGCCAAGAGTGCCAACACCATCCGCAAGAACGCCGTCTTCCTGCCGGCCTACACGGTGCTGCTGGGGCTCATCGCGCTGCTGGGCTACATGGCCTATGCGGCCCATCTCACGGTGAAGAGCAACAACGACGTGGTGCCGGCGCTCTTCAATGCGCTGTTCCCGTCGTGGTTCGCGGGCTTTGCGTTCGCGGCCATCGCCATTGGCGCGCTGGTGCCGGCGGCGGTGATGTCGATCGGTGCGGCCAACCTGTTCACGCGCAATTTCTGGAAGGCCTACGTGCGGCCCGACGTCACGCCGGCGGGCGAAGCCAAGGTCGCGAAGATCGTGTCGCTGGTGGTCAAGCTGGGGGCGCTGGTGTTCATCCTGTTCCTGCCGACCCAGTTCGCGCTCGATCTGCAGTTGCTGGGCGGGCTGTGGATCCTGCAGACCTTCCCGGCCGTGGTGTTCGGCCTGTTCTTCGGCTGGTTCCGTGCACCGGCGCTGTTGGCGGGCTGGGCTGTGGGGCTGCTCGGCGGTAGCTGGCTGGCGTTCTCGGACGGCATCAAGCCGGTCCACACCTTCGTGATCGGCGATGGCAGCTACACGCTCTACACCGGGCTGGCGGCGCTGGTGCTGAACATCGTGGTCGCGGTGGTGGTGCAACTCGTGGTCAAGGGAGCGCCGCTGCGTGAGGCGCCTGTGCTCGCGAGGAAGTAGGGCGGAACCATCGATCTTCGAAAAAAGTGTGCGCAAAGGCACCGCCTTGCGCCGAAAACTGTTGCAGAGTGCCGCCATGCCAATGACGACAACGCTTGCAACCTCCGAACTGGGCCGCCGCGGCTTCTTGATGGGCACCGCCCTTGGCGCGACCGCGGTGCTGGCCTCGCTGGCTTGCAGTGTGCAAGCTGCCGACGCACCTGCTGGTGGAGCTTCTCGCCGCATGCCGGTGATCTTCATCGGCCATGGCTCGCCGATGAACGCCATCAGCGACAACGCCTTCACGCGCCGGCTGTCGGCATGGGGCCGTGAACTGCCCCGGCCCTCGGCCATCCTCAGCGTGTCGGCGCACTGGCTCAGCCGCGGCGCCACCGGTGTCGGCATGCAGGCCAAGCCGAAGACGATCCACGATTTCGGCGGCTTCCCGCAGGCGCTGTTCGACATCGAGTACCCGGCACCGGGCCACCCCGCGCTTGCCCAGGAGACCGTCGGCGTGGTCAAGCAGACGCCGGTGATCGCCACCGAGCAATGGGGCCTCGACCACGGCACATGGTCGGTACTGAAGCACCTCTACCCCAAGGCCGACATTCCCGTGTTCCAGCTCAGCATCGACTACGACAAGCCGGCCGCCTTCCACTACGCGGTGGGCCGTGACCTTGCCGCGCTGCGCGACAAGGGCGTGCTGGTGATGGGCAGTGGCAACGTGGTGCACAACCTGCGCGCCACCGACCGCGGAACGCCCGACGGGCCCAGCGCCAGCCGTCCATGGGCACAGTCGTTCGACGATGCGGTGAAGTCCGCGCTGGCGGGCCGCGACGACCGCGCATTGGTCGACTACGCGAAGCTGGAAGGCGCATCGACCGCCGTGGCGATGCCTGACCATTACTACCCGTTTCTCTACGCGCTCGGCGCAGCCGGGAGCGGCGAGCGCGCGAAGACGGTCTACGAGGGATTCCAGTCGGGCACGCTCAGCATGCGTTGCCTGCAGTTCGGCTGAGCGCGACCGGCGCGGGCGTTACTGCTCTTCGCCCCAGGCGAAGCCGTCGCGCGCAATCATCGCGCTCGACGCGCTCGGGCCCCAGGTGCCGGCCGCATAGGGGCGCGGGCCGCCGTCCGATTCCCAGCTGTCGATCAGCGGCTCGACCCAGCGCCATGCTTCTTCCTGCTCGTCGCTGCGCACGAACAGGTTCAGGCGGCCGTCGATCACGTCGAGCAGCAGGCGCTCATAGGCGCCCACGCGTTCGGCGCCGAAGCGCTTGTCGAAGTCGAGGTCGAGCTGCACCGGCGCCAGTTGCGCGGCCGCGCTCTGGTTGCCGTTGGTGCGCTGGCGGTTGTCCTGGGCCTGCGCGAGCATGTGCAGCTCCAGCCCGTCCTTGGGCTGCAGGTTGATCACCAGCTTGTTGACGTTGCCTGCCGGCGCGCGATAAATCGCATGCGGCGTGGGCCTGAAGTTGACCTCGATGCGCGCGTCGCGCGAGGCCAGCCGCTTGCCGGTGCGGATGTAGAAGGGCACGCCGGCCCAGCGCCAGTTGGCGATTTCGGTGCGCAGCGCCACGAAGGTTTCGGTGCGGCTGTCGGGGTTCACGCCCGGCTCGTCGCGGTAGCCCTGCACCCGCTCGCCGTAGGCCGTGCCGGCCGTGTACTGGCCGCGCACCGTGTGCAGGCCCAGGCTCTCCGGCGTCCAGGGCTTGAGGGCGCGCAGCACCTTGAGTTTTTCGTCGCGGATGGCGTCGGCGTGCGAGTTGATCGGCGGCTCCATGGCCACGGCGCACAGCAGCTGCAGCGCGTGGTTCTGCACCATGTCGCGCAGTGCGCCGGTCTGGTCGTAGAAGGCGCCGCGCTTTTCCACGCCCAGGTCTTCGGCGATGGTGATCTGGATATTGGAGATGTGCTCGCGGCGCCAGATGGGCTCGAACAGCGCATTGCCGAAGCGCATGGCGAACAGGTTCTGCACCGAAGGCTTGCCGAGGTAGTGGTCGATGCGAAAGACCTGCTTTTCTTCGAGCACCTTGCCCACGGCGGAGTTGATGGCGCGGTTGGAAGCCAGGTCGTGGCCCAGTGGCTTCTCCAGCACGATGCGGGTCCTGGAGCCATTGAGCCCGGCCGCCGCGATCTGCTCGACCACCTGGGTGAAGAGCGCAGGCGCCGTGGCCACGTACATCACTACCGTCTTGGCGTCGCGCTGGTTGAGCAGGCTCGCCAGGCGGGCATAGTCGTCGGGCTTCGAAAGGTCCATGCGCAGGTAGTGCAGCATGGAGGCGAACTTCTCGAACTCCTCGGGCGAGGGCCGCTTGGCGCCTTCGACCGCCTTGAATCGCGACTGGATCAGCTCCCGGTACTGGTCGTCCGACAAGTCGTCCCGCGCCACGCCGACGATGCGGCCGTCAGGTGGCAGGCTGCCGTGCCGGAATGCCTGGAACAGCGCGGGCATCAGCTTGCGCCACGCGAGATCGCCAGTACCGCCGAACAGAACGAGATCGAAGCTCATGATGAGAAAACTTTCCTTTGTCTGAGTGCCGAGGCAGGCTGCATGCGTCGCTGATGCGACATGCGCCAGTCGCGATGGTACTTGTACCGATTCAAGAGACCTGTACTAAAGCTACGCTGCCCCATGGCCGCGAGGCCTTTTTTTATTGCACAGAGGTGGAGAGACCCAATGAAGAGCAAGATTCTCACCGCAGCCGCGCTGCTCGGCCTGTCGGCCGCCGCGTCGGCCCAGACCGTCAACGTGATCTGCTCGGTGCAGGCCGAATGGTGCAACGTGATCTCCACCGTCTATGCCCGTACCACCGGCGTGCGCATCAACATGGCGCTCAAGGGCTCGGGCGAAGCGCTGGCCCAGCTGATTGCCGAGAAGGACAACCCCAAGACCGACATCTGGTTCGGCGGCACCGGCGATCCGCACCTGCAGGCGGCCGAGCAGGGGCTCACGCTCGAATACAAGTCGCCCACGCTGTCGCAGCTGCACCCCTGGGCCCAGCAGCAGGCCAAGCAGTCGGGCTACAAGACGGTCGGCATCTATTCGGGCCCGCTGGGCTTCGGCTACAACCCCGAGCTGCTGGCCAAGAAGAAGCTGCCGGTGCCCAAGACCTGGGCCGACCTGCTCAAGCCCGAGTACAAGGGCGACATCCAGGTGGCCAACCCCGCATCGAGCGGCACGGCCTACACCATGATCGCCACGCTGGTTCAGATGATGGGCGAGGACAAGGCCTTCGACTACCTCAAGGCGCTGCACAAGAACGTGGGCCAGTACACCCGTTCGGGTACCGGCCCGATCAAGGCGGTGGCACGCGGCGAAACCGCCATCTCCATCAGCTTCGTGCATGACGGCCCCGGCGAGAAGATGCAGGGCTTTCCGGTCGAGACCATCACGCCGAGCGACGGCACCGGCGCCGAGATCGGCTCCATGAGCATCATCAAGGGCGCGCGCAACCTCGATGCCGCCAAGAAGTTCTACGAATGGGCACTGACGCCCGCTGCGCAGGAGCTGGGCGCTGCCAACAAGCAGTTCCAGCTGCCGAGCAACATCAACGCCAAGCTCGACCCGCGCATTCCCGATTTCAAGAAGATCAAGTTCATCAACTACGACTACGCCAAGTACGGCGCCAGCGCCGAGCGCCGCCGCCTGATTGCGCGCTGGGAAAAAGACGTCAATTCGCTGCCGCGCTAAGTGGAAGCGCGTTCAGTCGCTGAAAGCGCGCCGGTCAATCCGGCGTCGCTGGCTGCCATCCGGCGCTCGCGGCGCTGGATCTGGGCGTGGGTCGCGCTGGGCTTTGCGGCGTACCTGCTGCTGCCCTGGTATGCGATTCAGGATGCCACCTGGTACGAAGCCGTTCCGCAGGTTTTCGGCCAGGCGGAGGGCGCCAACGGCCTGATGCAGGCGGCTACGCAGGGCCGCAGCTGGCTCTTCATCGGCCTTGCGGGGCTGGTGATGTGCGCCGTGGGCGCGTGGCTGCCGGCGGGGCGGGCACAAGGGCGCTGGTTGCTGGCGGGCGGCGCGATCGGTGCCATCGGGCTTGCCGTCACGGGCTTTGCCATCGGCGCGCGGGGCTGGAGCTTTGCGGCGCTCAACGCGCAGTTCGGCGAGCTGGCCATCAACCAGTTCGGCATCGGCGCGGGCGGCTTCGTGGCGCTCACCGCGCTGGTGCTGCTGGCGGCCTTCGGCATTGCGCGGCTGGGTCTCTTCAAGGGCGACCTGTTCGTGTCCGCCGCGGTCATCGGCTGCGGCGTGCTGATGGCGCTGTTCATTGCCTATCCGGTGAGCAAGGCGTTGTCCGGTGCGTTCTTCAATGAGGACGGGCAGTGGTCGATCACCGCGTTCGTCGCGCGCGTGTTCACCGAGCGCATCTGGGGCCTTGGCTGCCTCTCCGGCGGCGTGCGCTGCGGCGTGGCGTGGAACACGCTGGTACTGGCCCTGCTCACGGCTGCCGGCACCACCTTCCTCGGCACGCTGATGGCGCTGATGGCCGAGCGCGGCAGCAAGCGCGGGCAGGGCGCGCTGCGGGTGCTGGCGTTGCTGCCGATCATCACGCCGCCCTTCGTGGTGGGCCTCGGGCTCATCTTGCTGTTCGGCCGCGCCGGCATCGTCAACCAGGTGCTGGAGAACGTGTTCGGCATCGAGCCCACGCGCTGGTTCTACGGCATGCCGGGCGTGCTGGTGGCGCAGCTGTTCGCGTTCACGCCCATCGCCTTCATGATCATGCGCGGCGTGGTGCAGGGCATTGCGCCCAGCCTCGAGGAAGCCGCGCAGATGCTGCGCGCCGACCGCCGCCGCACCTTCTTCACCATCACACTGCCGCTCTTGAAGCCGGGGCTGGCCAACGCCTTCCTGGTGGGCTTCATCGAGAGCATTGCCGACTTCGGCAACCCGGTGGTGGTGGGCGGGCAGTTCTCGGTGCTGTCGACCGATATCTTCTTTGCCATCGTCGGCGCGCAGTACGACCAGGGCCGTGCGGCCTCGCTGGCCTGGGTGCTCACGCTGTTCGCGCTCGGCGTATTCGCGCTGCAGCGCGGCGTGCTGGGCAAGCAGAACTACACCACCGTGAGCGGCAAGGGCGATGCCGGCATCGCGATGGCGCTGCCCGACGGCGTGCGCCGCACCATCTACTGCATTGCCTTGCCGTGGATCGCGTTTACCGCCGTGGTGTACCTGTTCGCCTTCGCGGGCGGCTTCGTGCAGACCTGGGGACGCGACTACAGCTTCACGCTGAACCACTTCAAGAACGCGTTTGCGCTGGAGTGGGGGCAGTTCGGGCTGGTGTGGGCTGGCACGGCGTGGAACTCGCTGATCACCACACTCAAGCTGGCGGGCATCTCGGCGCCCATTACCGCGGCGCTGGGCCTGCTGATTGCGTGGCTGCTGGCGCGCAACGAGTTCAGGGGGCAGGGGCTGTTCGAGTTCGGTGCGCTGCTGGCCTTTGCCATTCCGGGCACGGTGCTGGGCGTGAGCTACATCCTGGCTTTCAACGTGCCGCCTTTCGAGCTCACGGGCACGGGGCTCATCATTGTGCTGTGCTTCATGTTCCGGAACCTGCCGGTGGGCGTGCGGGCTGGCACGGCCGCCTTCAAGCAGCTGGACCGCTCGCTCGACGAGGCCTCGCTGATGCTGCGCGCCTCGACCTCGCAGACGCTCTTCAAGGTGGTGCTGCCGCTGCTCAAACCCGCGCTGGTGGCCGCGCTGGTCTACAGCTTCGTGCGTGCCATGACGACGGTGAGCGCGGTGATCTTCCTGGTCACGGCGGAGAACGAGCTGGCCACCACCTACATCATCGGCCGCGTCGGCAACGGCGACTACGGCATCGCGCTGGCGTACTGCACGGTGCTCATGATCCTGATGTCGCTGGCCATTGCGCTGGTGCAGTGGGTGGTCGGGGAGCGCAAGCTTGGGCGGCGCAAGGCGGGTGTGCCGGTTGTGCCCGCGCCCGTGCATTGAAACGAGAGAACCAGACATGAGCAACGGCATCGAATTCCGCAACGTCACCAAGCGCTACGGCGCCGACAAGAACGCGCCGCTGGCCGTCAAGGGCATCAGCTTCGAAGTACCGGTGGGCACGCTCACCACCATCCTCGGGCCCTCGGGCTGCGGCAAGACGACCACGCTGCGGATGATCGCGGGGCTCGAATCGCCGACCTCGGGCTCGATCTTCATGGGCGGGCGCGACGTCACCACGCTCGGCCCGGCCGAGCGCAACGTCAGCATGATGTTCCAGAGCTACGCGCTGTTCCCGCACATGAACGTGATCGAGAACGTGAGCTACGGCCTGCGCATGAGCGGCGTGAAGAAGGACGAGGCCACGTCGCGGGCACGCGAGGCGCTGCGAGGCGTGGGCCTGGTCGGCTTCGACGAGCGCCTGCCCAGCGAGCTTTCGGGCGGCCAGCAGCAGCGCGTGGCGCTGGCGCGCGCGCTGGTGCTCGAACCGGCGGTGCTGCTGTTCGACGAGCCGCTGTCGAACCTCGACGCCCGGCTGCGCCGCGAGATGCGCGAGGAGATCCGCGCGCTGCAGCAGCGGCTGAAGCTCACGGTGGCCTACGTCACGCACGACCAGAGCGAGGCGCTGGCCGTGAGCGACCAGATCATCGTGATGGACCACGGCGTGATTGCCCAGCGCGGCACGCCCGAGCAACTCTACGGGCGGCCGGAGAGCGAGTTCGTCGCCGGCTTCATGGGCGAGGCGATGGTGTTTCCCGCTACGGCGCAAGCCGACGGCAGCGTGGCGCTCGGCCCGCTGCGCCTGCAGCCGCGCTACGCGGTGGCGCCTGGCACGGTGAAGGTGGCGGTGCGGCCCGAAGCCTGGCAGATCGGCGCCATTGGTGCGGCGGACGGCCTTCCGGCCACGCTGCGCAAGGCCGCCTACCTCGGCAGCTTCTACGAATACGGCTTCGACACCACCCTGGGGCCGGTCTTCGTGGTGTCGACCGACCTGTCCCGCCCGCTGGCTGCCGGCGCGCAGGCCACGCTGTCCCTGGGAGCCCATGGCGTGAGCGTGGTGCCCGGCGCATGAAACAATGGCGCCATGAACGTGGTTTTCGACTTGGGCGCCGTGCTGTTCGCATGGGAGCCCACACGGCTGGTACAGGCCCATCTCGCCCAACACGCACCCACTGAAGCCGCTGCGGCGGCCCTGGGCAGGGCGCTTTTCCATCACGACGACTGGACGGGTTTCGACTGCGGCACCCGCACGCTGGACGACGCCATCGCCCGCATGACGGCGCGGCTGTCGCTGCCGGCCGGGCCGCTTCACGCCATGCTCGAAGGGCTGGGCGAGCGGCTGGAGCCGATCGGCGTCACGGTCGACATGCTCGAACAGCTGATCGCCCACCGCGAAGCCGGCCAGCCGCTGCGCCTGTACTACCTGTCGAACATGCCCGCACCGTACGCCCGCGCCATCGAGCGCCGGCACACATTCATGCAGCGCTTCGACGGTGGCGTGTTCTCGGGTGACGTGAAGTTCCTCAAGCCCGAGCGCGAGATCTACGAAGTGCTGGCGATGCGCTACCGCCTCGACCCGGCACAGACCGTGTTCATCGACGATTCGGCCGCCAACGTGGAGGCGGCGCGTGCCTTCGGCTGGCACGCCATTCATTGCACCGCGCCGGCCGTGCTGCCGTCGCAGCTGCAGCGCTACCTGCCGGTGAGCACCACCTTGTCGGTGTCGAACCCCAGGCTGCGGGCGTAGTCCAGCTCCGCGCGCAGCACGGCCTCGTCCAGGCGCGGCGCGCGCGATAGCACCCACAGGTATTGGCGGTCGGGCGTGCCGACCAGCGAAACCTGATAGTCGCGGTCGAGCTTCAGGATCCAGTAGTCACCCCAGACCATCGGCAGCCAGCCGAGCCACGCTGGCGCAAAGCGCACCTGGAGGCGGCCCGCGCCTGGCTGGCCTGCCACCGGCACCACGCGGGCAGCACCGATGGCCTCGTCGAAGTTGCCGTCTTCCCGCACGCAGCGATTGAGCACCTGCACGGTGCCCCCAGGCTGCGGGGTGTACTCGGCGACCACGGGGCCGGCGCATTGTTTCTGGAAGCGGTTCGGCAGGCGGGCTTGCTCGTGCCAGATGCCCGCATAGCGCTGCAGATCGACCGGCGCCACCACCTGCAGCGGCGCGCGCATCAGCGGTGCGCCGTCGGCAGGGCCGGCTGGCCGGGCGCGTGCGGTGCGCGCCGCGTCCATGGCGAACCAGGTGGCCACGCCGCCCACGACGAAGGCCGTGGCCATTGCGCCGATCGCACTACTGGTGCGGCGGTCGTCGAAAGGCCGGCCGGTGGTGGCGTCGGCGCGCGTGCGAGGGGTCATGAGGCACTCCTGAGGGATGAAGACATTCGGCGTAAAACTCAGGCTAGCCAAGGGCAGGGCACGCGCCCGTCAGCCACGGACCACAGGCGGTGTAGGGCGGGGAGGCCGGACAGCGGCGACAACCACACGGGCATCAGGCCGATGGAGCCGCGTGAAAACCCGTGCTACGGTGCGCATGAAAACATCGGCCGACGCGCAACTGCGTGCAGGACTTGTCACAACCCGCACTGGATAATGATTTCATGAACCAACTCGATGCCCTCCGCCAATGGACCACCGTCGTCGCCGACACCGGTGACTTCAAGCAGCTCAGCGTTTCCAAGCCACAGGACGCGACTACCAATCCCTCGCTGATCCTCAAGGCCGTGCAGAAGCCCGAATACCGGCCGCTGCTCGACGAGACCGTGAAGAAGCACGCGGGCAAGCCGCTCGACGAGGTCATCGACCGCCTGCTGGTGCGCTTCGGCACCGAAATCCTCTCGATCATCCCGGGCCGCGTGTCCACTGAAGTCGACGCCCGCCTTTCCTTCGACACGGCCGCGACCATTGCGCGCGGCGAGCGCATCGTGGCGCTCTACAAGGCCGAAGGCATCGACACCGAAAAGCGCCTGCTCATCAAGGTGGCCTCCACCTGGGAAGGCATCGAGGCGGCGCGTGCCCTGGAGCAGAAGGGCATTCGCACCAACCTCACGCTGCTGTTCTCGTTCGCGCAGGCCGTGGCCTGCGGCGCAGCCGGCGTGCAGCTCATCTCGCCCTTCGTGGGGCGCATCTACGACTGGTACAAGAAGTCGGCCGGCGCCAAGTGGGACGAAGCCGCGAGCGCCGGCGCGAACGACCCCGGCGTGAAGTCGGTGCGCGAAATCTTCAACTACTACAAGCAGCACGGCATCAAGACCGAAGTCATGGGCGCGAGCTTCCGCAATGTGGGACAGATCCAGGCGCTCGCCGGCTGCGACCTGCTGACCATCAGCCCCGAGCTGCTGGCCGAGCTGGCCGCCAACAACGAGCCGCTGCAGCACGCGCTCGACGCAAAGGCGGCAGCCGGCGGCGACGTCGCCAAGGTCAGCTACGACGAGGCGGGCTTCCGCTTTGCGCTGAACGAAGACGCCATGGCCACCGAGAAGCTCGCCGAAGGCATCCGCGCCTTTGCGGCCGATGCCGTGAAGCTCGAAAAGCTCATGCAGGAAAGCGGCAAGTAAACATGGCCATGACCCTTCGATGCGATCGCGCGCCGGCCTGGGCGCAACTGCAGGCCGCCTTCGAAACCGCAGGCCGCCAGTTCGACGTGCGCCATGCCTTCGTGGACGACGCGGGCCGCTTCGCGCGCTTCAGCCAGGAGGCGCCGTATGTCTTCGCCGACCTGTCGAAGAACCTGATCGACGCGCGCA